>CALXWR010000016.1 GCA_944392465.1 uncultured Clostridia bacterium
CATTGTTTCTCCTTTTCTTATTCCTTTAAATACACTTGATAATATAGGAAATGGTAATGTTAGTCCGTTTGTTAAATTATTTTCGCCTTTTTCTAAGAATTCTGTTAAATCTTCACTTAAAATGGCTTGTTTGAATTTTTGTGTTACACTTACTTGTACTATAGCTGCTTTTACTTCATCTGCAGACATTTGGTCATATAGTTCATAATCTACTATATTTACTATTTGGTTTTGAATGTCTTCACGGGGTTCTTCTAAGTAGCTTTTTCTTATAATACATAATTTTCTAAGTTCCAAATAAATCTTTTCTGGATTTGCTTGCTTTTGCCCTATTTCATATTTTAGTTCTTGCTTTTGTTTATATGTTTCGTTATTATCTACAGAAAAGTTAAAGCCTTGTTTTGCAATTTCCGGAGTATATTTTCCACCTTCTGTAAACAATATGCTTTTATATATGTTTAACAAACTTGGATCATCAAAATAACATTCTTCGAATATGATATAATATTTTACAATTAATTTAGGGTTATTTAATAATAGTCCAATATAAGTTTTTTCTAACTCCTCATTTCTTAGTTTTTCTGGATAAATTGACTCATGTTTTTTCTCTTCTACTTTATAAACGACTTCGTCTTCATCATCTTCGTCTCCCCAGCCATGTATTTCATCATCATCATCTTCTTCTTCGTCCTCTTCTTTATCTTCGTTATCATCACTAATATCTTCATCTTCGTCATATTCGTCATTATATTCTTCTTCGTCATATTCATCGTTATCTTCTATTTCAGGTTCTTCCTCTTCTGGTTCTTCAACTACTACTTTCTTCTTTTTACGACCTCTTTTTTTCGGAGCTTCCCCAACGGTATTATTTAAAGCTCTTATTCTTTCCAATGCTTCTTGTAATTTGCCACTTGCTATTAATTTTCTTATTGCATTTATTTCTTTTTTATCTTTCCCTGCTTTTTCAAATGCATCTAATATTTTAATTAATTTTTCCGCATCTCCACTTGCCATATTCTTTAGTTTACCCCTTTCTTCCGATATGTAACTTTACTCGAATTCTATCATAATTCATTTTATTTTACAATATAACTAGTTTATTTTATTTTTTTTGTGTGCTATAATATGCTATGTAAAATTAATTGAAAATTTTTAATAAACGGAGGCATAAAATGATTTCAAAAAGTATAGTAAAAGTTAGATATGCAGAAACAGATAAAATGGGAATTGTTCATCATTCTGTTTATCCTATATGGTATGAACTAGCTAGAACAGATTTATCAAAGCTTGTTGGTTTTCCTTATTCAAAAATGGAAGAAGAAGGTATAATGTTACCACTAGTAGAATTAAACTCTAAATATAAAGTTCCAGCTTTTTATGATGATGAATTAGTTATAACCGCAACTGTAAGTAAGCTTACACCTGCTAGAATAGTTTTTTATTACGAAGTATTTAGACAAGATTTAGATACGCCAATAAATACGGGATACACTATCCATGCAATAGTTAATAAAAATATGAAACCAATAAATACTAAGAAGATGTTTCCCGATATTTATGAAGCTATGACAAAAATGTTAGAAGATAATAATTAATTTCAATTGTAAATAGTTTTTTGGAGGTAATAATTATGGCAATTTTTGAAACACACTTAAGAGTTGATATAACTAAAGTAGATGGTAATGCACAAATTACAAATAAAGGAATTTTAGACTTGCTAGAAAACGCTGCTAGTATGCATTCAGATATAGCTGGTTTTGGAATTAAAGATATCCCTAACAATCGTTTATCGTGGATTCAGTTAAATTGGAGGGTTAAAGTATTAAGAAGACTTTCATATGGAGAAGAAGTTACTATAAAAACATGGACTAGTCCACCTACAAAAGTTACTACTTTTCGTGATTTTGAAGTCTTAGATAGTGAAAACAAACAGGTTTGTGTTGCTACAACTAAGTACACATTAATAAATATAGATACATTATCTATACAAAAAATATCGGATGAAATAATTGATAAATATGGACCTGTAAATAAGTCTATATTACCTGATTATGAATTTAAAAAATTAAAAGAACCATCTTCTTTTTCTAATGAATATATTTATAAAACCTTAAGAAGAGATATTGATGTAAACAAGCATGTACATAATTCAATTTATTTAGATTTAGCGTATGAAGCATTGCCTGAAAATATTTATGAAAATAATTGTTTTAATAATATTGAAATTATGTATAAATCTTCAATTAGGCTTGGAGATACATCTAAATGCTTATATTCTTATGAAGATGGAAAACATATTGTTACTATAAAAAGTTTAGATGATAAAACTCTTCATTCTATAATTCGACTTTGGTAATTTAATAAAACAATTGAAATCTTAAAATAGCAAGAATAAAGCATGGTCTTAATTACTATTTGTTCTTGCCATTTTAAGATTTTCCAACTTTACCTATAATCTCTTTAATTTATCATTATACTTAACTTATTGTTATCTTATGCTATTTTAAAACTTATTTTATTTGTCCAACCTATTATTTATGTTTTCGAATACATTATTTTTAGTAATATTAAACAACTCAGATAGTGTCTGTGATATTATTTGTTTATTTTTTTTACTTGTTTTATGATAAGATTTTATTAAATTTCCAACTGTTTTAAATCTGTTTTTTGACATTTCATATAAGTTATCAGAATTGTTTTCTGTTATAATTTCATAAACTATGTTTATAAAATCATTTCTTTGTTTTTGTGTGAATTTTGTTGTCCATTCTTTTATAATTGCATCTACAAACTCACTTTCACTCGTTACTTCTTTTAGTTTAATAAAAGATTTCCCTTCTACTTGCCAAGTAAATAAGTCATGTTGCATTATTCCCTTTTGTGTACTTTTTATAATAATATATTTTTCTTCATGATACATAAGTTTTCCTATAATAGATGTTTGAGGTATATATGAAATTATTTTTCTTAGTGTTTCTTTATATTCTTGCTTTTCCACAATTGGTTTACTTAATCCTGGTCCATCATTATTATAAATAACTATGATATTATCTTTAATATTATTTTTGCAAAATATTCCAGCGTACATAGCTAGATTTCCACCTTTTGAATGACCTCCAACTAACATTTTTTTATGTAGTTTATTATATGTGTCTTCAACATATTTTACAGCTTCTTTTTGCGATGGAATATCTATATCCAAACTTATATTAAAATCTTCTTTCCATCCCACAAGTGTATTATCTGTTCCTCTAAAAGCAATATATATAGTGCCATCTGGTATAAAAATTGTTACAGCTGAAAATTGCTTTTCTTCTTTTTTATTTATTATATTTACATATCTAGTTACTTTTAAATCTCCGTATCTTTTACTATCTGCCATTAATGGAAATAAATCTAAATCTTCTTTTTGTAATATTTTTTCTTCTTCTATTTCGCTATGTAGCCACTTATAATATGCTTCTTTTATTGTTATCACATCATCCAAATTCTCAAATAATCCATCTAAAGGAAAATATGAAAATCTAGAAAGTATTAAATTATCTACTTCATTAAATTTGGATTTTGAAAAATTTAAGTCTCCTCTCCATTTTATATAATCTAGTATATTAGGCATTTTCTTCCATTCCTTTTTTGTTTTTTATCATTCTATTATTATATTAATATTTTGTCAAGAAAAGCTATATTTTAGCTAATTTTATACCTAATATTTTAATATTAAAGCTATATGAGTATTTTTCTTTACAAATTTACTCATATAGCCTATATTGTTTTAGTCAAAAATCTTCCTATTTTCTAATTGGTTAATACAATTTTCTTTTTGTTTTTTTCTCATATTTTCCATAAATGGTAAGTAGTAGTCATCATCATTATCCACATAATCATCTTGTTCAATTCTATAATGATTATATATTATGTTATTTATATCTTCAAAACTTGCTTCTATATAGCTTGCTATATCTTCTTCAAATAGCATATTTATATATTCTATTGCTTTTTCGTGACTTCCTAATTTATCCATTGCAGATGCATAATAATATGATGCTTTTATTACTATTTTTTCAATTTGATCTTCTATTAAACTATCTGCCATAAAGCTTAAATCTTCTAATATTTTACCTGCTTTATGATACTCTTTATTCATAATATAGCAGATTCCTAAGAAGTATTTAGCTCCTAAGCCAATTCCTTCACATGGTAGCATACTAATTTCTTCTAAGTTAATTAGAATAGATAATTTTCCATATCCTAGTTTATTTACTATTATTTCCATCATTTCTGTTATTTCTTTTATATTGCTTTCTGAAATTTGGTTTACATCTTTTAGTATTTCTTGCATTTTCATAAAAACATCAAAATATGCTGCTTTTTCATCAAAGCTTACTTCACTCATTCCAGGAATAGCGATGCTAAATGCTGGGAATCCTAAAACATTAACATTTCTTACTAATATATCTTTTCCTTCTTTTAATATACTATCTACTAATCTTTTTAATATTTCCTTGTTGGTTAATTCTGCCACATCAGGCATTTCTACAAATTCATATGAAGGCTCATCTCCTATCACATTATATGGAACTCCAGATAAACTTGTAAATATGAAATCAGTTAAATTTTTTTCGCTATTTTCTTCTCCTTCGTAAAAATCAAATATATTCGATTCTGCATATTCAAATATATCTACACCTTGTGCTGCTTCTGTAAAGCATCTTTCCATAGCAATTCCATAGTCTGGATGAGCTCCCATTTTAAATCCGAATTTTCCAGTATTTCTCTCTATTAAATATAACCCTGCTACTGGATATTTTCCTCCAAGTGAGCAATCTACTAGTCGATAATAATATTTTTCATTTTCATCAAGAATTTCTTTCATTTTACATACTTTAGGAAATTTTTTAACATATTCATCTGGAATTTCTGGTAAACATATCTTTTCTTTATAAATTTTAATAGCGGTATATCTTTCTAATATTTCAGATAATCCCTCTATTAGTGCTTCTTCATTAGAATTTCCAGCACACATTCCGTTTGTATCATATAAATAACTAAATAATTTATCTGGTATATATTGTATTTCTTTATTTTTAACACTGTAATATGGTATATATGTATATGTTTTATTATTTTTATCCATATATTCTGCATTTAATATTTTTCTCAAAAATTCTTTTTGCTCTTTCTCTGTTTTATTATTTTTACCATTTTTGTATAATATACTTTCTAAAAAACTATTTCTTTTATTTATATATTCATTAATACTAAAATATTTTTCGTCTGGCACATTTATAAAAGGTAATTCTTTCGTAGGCTTTTCCATTCTAAATCTAAATAATCCATTTTGTAATCTTTCCAAAAACTCTGCATATCCACTAGCCATAGCAAATTCTTTTGTCATTCCTTTTCCGTTTTGTCCCACATCACTACCTTTAATACATATTCTTAATGAATATGTATTAACACTACTTCTATCTGTCCAGTTTTCTTCTACTTCAATACCAAGCTCTTCTAATATTTTTTTAATCTTTTTAACAGTTTCCTCTGGTTTTATCTCTTTATATCTTCTCTCTTGTAAATCACTCATTTTTTTATCCTCTTTTCTACATATTTTGACAAAATTGTATCATTTTATAATAGATAGTTTTACAAAAATTATACGAAAACTTCATTTTTATATACGAAAGTATATTTATGCCTTTTCGTATAATTATATATGCTTTTCGTATAATTACCGCATAAAAAATACTCTTTATTTAAACTTTATACTATGTTTTTTACATTGTACTTTAAGTTTATAAAGAGTATTTTTTAGTTAATATGAATTTTTCTTTAGCTTTTTATTAGTCATTTATAATATTCATTAATTCACTTTTATCTTGTACGCCTATACTTCTTCCTGTTTCTTTTCCATTTTTTATTACTACAAATGTTGGTATACTCATAACATTGTATTTAACTGCTAGATTTTGTTCTTCATCTATATTTATTTTACATACTTTTACACTATCTGCTAATTCATCTGCTAACTCATTAACAACTGGTGCCATCATTTTACATGGTCCACACCAACTTGCCCAAAAATCTATTAATACAGTTTTATTTGAGTTCATTACCTCTTCTTCAAAATTATTTCCATTTAAATTTATAACTGACATATCTTATTTCCTCCTTTTTTATTTATTTTTTATAATACTAAGAGCAGCAATTGCCCCTTCGTATACAGCTTTATTTACTTGCAATAACCCTCCTGTACAATCTCCACAAGCATATAGATTACTTACTGTAGTTTGCATTTTTTCATCTACTACTATATTATTGTTTTTTACAAGAGCACCTATCTTTTTAGCTAAATCAACGCTTGACGCTGTTCCTATTGCAATAAAAACTCCATCTATTTTTCTTTTATTATTATTTTCAAAATCTACTTCTTTTATTATATTATCTCCTCTAAATTCTCTAATATTAGTTTCATCAATATCAAAATTTTGACTATCTCTATTTTCTATCATTTTCTTTCCATTTGTTAAAATCACTACAGACTTTACTATAGGTTTTAGTAATTTTGCTTCATGTATGGCGTAATTGCCATCTCCTATTACTGCTACATCTTTATTTCTATAAAAAAATGCATCGCAAATAGCACAATAACTTACACCTTTTCCTTCAAATTCTTTTATTCCTTTAATTTTGGGTGATACTCTATTTGTTCCTGTTGCTAATATAACATTTTTGGATTCAAATTTATTATTTACTGTCTCTATTATAAATTTTTTATTAGTTTCATTATATTCTATATTAATAACTTCATCATTTTCAATAGGAATTTCCAAATTTTTAGCTTGATTTATGCCATTATTATACAGTTCTTCTCCTGAAATAGATTGAATTCCATAATAATTATCTATTTTTTCTGCTTTTTTTAATGCACTATCTTGTTTTGAAATTATTAAAATATTTTTATTAGCCCTTTTTAAGTATAGCCCGGCTGATATTCCTGCAGGTCCACTACCTACAATTAAGACATCATACATTCTATTCCTCCATTAAATCATACATATTTTCAAATTTATAGCCTTTTTTCTGTAAGTATTTTATAACATCCTCTAATGTTTCATATGTTATTTTTTTATCAGCAGAATCGTGCATAAGTATAACTACATTATCCCATCCATTTATTGTTGTTTTTAAATTGTTTAATACTTCTTTTTTTGTGTCCGCTCCTTCTGCATCATATGTAAGTGCACTCCAATCTAAATATGCAATACCATCTTTTTTTAGCTCTTTTCTTGCTTTCTTTTTTATTTTTTCATATATTCCCCCATGTGATCCTCCAGGAAATCTAAATAAATGGCTAGAATAGTTTTGGTTTCCTATAGCATTTCTTATGGCATTTTCTGTTTTATTGTACTCATCTAAAATAGATGATACATTTTTATATATAGTTTTATATTGGTGTGAATACCCATGATTTGCAATATAATGTCCCTCATCATATGCCCTTTTTACAAGTTCTGGATTTGATTCTACTCTATTTCCCAAAACAAAAAATGTTGCTTTTATATTATATTTTTTTAGTGTGTCCAATATGTGCGGTGTAACTTCTGGGGTTGGTCCATCATCAAAAGTTAAAAATACTCTTTTTCCTTCTGTACCATTATAGATGTTATCTATTGCATCTATAAAATTTTTTTTATTATTTTCATTAACTGTTTGTCTTTGCTCTTTAGGTTGATTTACTGTAGCTACTTGAGAATGTGGTGTTGTTTGATTGTCATTTGAATCTGAAGTTAATGCATTTTGTCCTTTATTTTGTGTTTGATTTTCTTGGCTTGGTTGATTTGTTTGAATTTGTTGATTTTGTATATTAGTAGTATTATTTTCTGTATTAATGCTAGAACCAGAGTTTAAACCTTTAGTTTCACTAATTTCTGTTTGTGAAACTTCAATAAATTTTTGCTTATCGTGGAAATAAACTGCTATGCATGCTGAAATACCCATAATTAATACTATAATTATAGATATTATCAATATTTTATTTTGTTTTTTTCTCATTCCTATTGCTTCAATTTTATACATCATAACTAATTTTTTCAACTCCAAAATTCTACGTTCATATTATACATTAAAATGACTTTTTTTTCTACTATTTTTTATTATTTAACTTTTTATTTTTAATTTTTTGTTATTTTTTAATTTTTATGAAAAGATAACAGCAGTTTTTTATATAATAAATACTACGCAAAAATAAGCAAAGAGTTGATTTTTTAATATCTCTCTTTGCTTATTCTTATATTTTACTTTATAATGGTCTACTCTTCTTTACAGTAGTATTAATGAGGTATTTCTACTTTTGAAGTTTCAGCTTCATATGGAGAACCTCCTCCAAGCCAATCCATATAATAATCAGATATTTTATAGAAACATACACCACCGCTACCTGTTGAATTAATCATTATTCCATCTTTATAATATATACCCGCATGATATGGATCTCCGTTGTAATCTATCATTCCTGGTCCATATGTTACTTGAGGATTTCCAAAGAATACTAAGTCTCCTGGTTGTAATTGGTTTTGGTCATATTTTATTCCATTACGAGTTTCTATTTTTTCCCACTGCCAGCTTGCATCTTGCAAATCTTCTCTTGATCCTGGTCCAGTATAGAACCAATCTCCTAGAGCCGTTGTATAAGACCATGCTGTAAGTCCATCACATACGAATCCCGTTGGTGCATTTCCAGATTCATAAGCACATCCTAATCTTGAAAGTGCTACTTGAAGTACACGTTGTCTACGATCTCCAGTTGGCGTTGGTATTGGTGCATTTGGTCCTGTTCCTCCTGGTAAATCTGCTTCTGTAGGCAAATGCCATGTTGCACGTCCTTCGCTATCAAAATCATATATTGAACCATATTGGCTAGGATCCTGCATCATAGGATCTACTCTTGTACAATTTCTTACAAGCTCCCCAGTTACTGGATCATAGCAGTACATTGCACCATTTGCACTAAACCAACCTGATTTAACTGTCGTTGGTATTACTTTCCACAACTGAGCTTTAGAATTGTTATTCTCATATTGCTGAACATTTGCTCCTTCCTCAGACGAACCATTTGCAACATCAAGGTATTTATTTGAATTTACATTTCTTATTTTTAAGTATCCACCATCTATAACTTCAAACCACCATCTTTGTGCATTTGAATTATTGTCATCCCATTGTCGTACATTTGCATTGTTTTCTAAGCTTCCATTTTCTACATCTAGTGGTAATCCATACATTGTTGTAATTTTATATCCTGTATCTGTAAGAGCAATATAAAATTTTTGGTTGTTTTGGTTATTTTTACTCCACATATGTATATTAGTTCCCCAACTAGAACCTGAGTTATCTAAGTCCATTGTTGTACCCAAAGCAGATTCAATTTCATACCAACCTTCTGAAATATAACTTTCTGCTCCAAATAATAATTTTTGTAAATCAGAATCTGTCTTTTTATCCATTTTTATTGTTGCATTATTGCTAATTTCTTTGTTAATAGTTAATGCCAACTTACTTTCTTTATTAACTAAGATAATTCCATCATTCCATTCTACCTTCCAAGTATCTGCATCTGTTGCTTTTGTATTACTATTTCCAGATTGTATTACAGTACTTCCTTCATCTGCATCACTTTCTTTAAGCCATCCTCCTGATGCAATTGTTTTTATTCTGATTTCATTTTTTCCCACTCTATGAATTTCAAATTTTTGAGCTAATGATGTTGTTCTTTCATATAATTGTATATTTGCACCTTCATTAGGCGAGCTATCTTTTACTTCTAATCTCATATTTGAATTTTTAGCTGATTTTATTCCTATTACTCCATGGTTTACTTCGTCACTTATAAGTTCTGTTTTCTCTATATTAAATTTTTGAGCTTCTGATCCATTTGGTTCATACTGTCTTATTTTATTACCATTTTCATATTTTGCATCTGCAACATCTAATGCTAATCCAGAACATTTTGCAACAAAAGTATATGTATTATCATCATTTTTCACTATTTTAAATCGTTGGGCATCTGTTCCATTATCTTCATATTGTTGTATAGTTGCTAAAGATTCAGTTGAAGCTCCATCTACATCAACTATTTTAGCAGAATTTATACTTGCTATCTTATAATATCCGTCTCCTTCGTATGAAATATAATATTTTTGGTTGTAAGATTCTGTTCTTTCCCATATATGGATGATAGCAAAATTATCTAATGATGCTCCTTCTACATCAAGCACATAATTATTATCTGCTACACACGAAATTATATATGCCCCATCTTTTATTATACCTTGTTCTGTCTCGGTTTCATCATCTTTGTTTTCGTCATCTTCATCGTCTTCTGTTCCATCAGTGTCTTCATCATCCAATAATGTAGAAATCAAACCATCATGTAAACTAAACGATATTTTTCTAGCAAACGATATATTAGTATTTAAAATAAATGTGAATATTAAAAATAATACAATACATACATAAAATTTATTATGCATTATCTTACTCATTAAACCTTCCTCCTCTTTATTTTAATCTACATAACCTTCAACTTATATTATACCATTTTTTAGCTTTTTAGTCAAAATTAGACTGCCTTTAGACTACATAAATAAGTATAATTTGATAATAGTTTAAGTAAAGAAAAAAACTGAGGTTGCCTTATCACTAACCTCAGTTTTTTCTTTATATTTCGTCTTTTGAAGTATTAATTTTAAATAATTTAAATATTTCTACTATTACTATTGGAAGTAATACTAAACCTATTATTTCGAGTACACTATTCATTGGTAAAATTGGTATGCTAAATATATGTCTTAGTGCTGGTACAAATAATATTACAAGCATTAGTAATGCAGATAATCCAATTGCCCCAAGTAATATTTTGTTATTAAATGGATGTGTTTTAAATATAGATTTTTTGTTGTTTCTAATATTAAACACATGTACAAGTTCAGCAAATGCAAGTGTTACAAATGCCATAGTTTGTCCAATTTCCACTTTTACTTCTTGTTTTTCTACTAATTGTGCTTCACCACTTGTTATTTTTGCATCTAAGTTTTCAACTTCTTCTGCACTAAATATTTCATTGTCTATTTTTATCATTGTAGGCAGTTGGTCATCTGGTGTAGCAATTCCTATTAAAAATGCAGCTAATGTAAGAAGTCCTATCATAAAGCCTTGATAAACAACTCTCCAAGTCATTCCTTTAGTAAATATACCTTTTTGCTTTTTAGGTTTTCTATTCATTACATCATCTTCTGCAGGGTCAACTGCTAAAGCCAACGCTGGAAGTGAATCTGTTACTAAATTTATCCATAAAATATGAATCGGAAGTAAAACTTCTACTAAGTTTACATCAATTCCAAAAGTACTACTAATCCATGGTGTAATTAAAATTGCTATAAATAATACAACTATTTCGCCAACATTACTTGAAAGTAGGAATTGTATAGCTTTTAAAATATTATCGTATATACGTCTACCTTCTTCTACAGAAGATACTATTGTGGCAAAATTATCATCTGTTAAAATTACATCTGCAGCTTCTTTAGATACATCTGTTCCAACTATACCCATTGCACATCCAATATCTGCTGTTTTTAGTGCAGGTGCATCATTTACTCCATCTCCTGTCATTGCTACTATTTCGCCATTTGCCTGCCAAGCTTTTACAATACGTACTTTATGTTCAGGTGAAACTCTTGCATATACAGAATATTTTCTAATATTTTTTGTTAACTCTTCATCAGACATTTCTTCAAGCTCTGTACCAGTTATTGCTTCACTTTCATCTTCTAATATTCCAAGTGCTTTTGCAATGGCTACTGCTGTTATTTTATGGTCACCAGTAATCATAACTGTTTTTATTCCTGCTGTTTTACATTTATTAACAGCTTGTTTTACCTCTTCTCTTGGTGGATCTATCATTCCAACCATACCAACATATATTAAATCACTCTCCATGTTTTTCATTTCTTCATCAGTTGGCTCATGATCTAGTTCTTTATATGCCATTGCAAGAACTCTTAGTGCATTTTTTGCCATTTCTACATTACATTTATCTATTGTTTGCCTATAAGCATTTAAATCTGTTTTTATTTCGCCATTTATTTTATATGATGTACATCTTGCAAGTAACTCATCTATTCCACCTTTTGTGTATACAAAATACTTACTTCCAACTTTATTTATTGTTGTCATTAGTTTTCTGTCTGAATCAAAAGGTATTTCTTTTACTCTTTCAAATGTTAAAGCTGTTTCTACATCAAATTTAATATTAAAACCAAGATCAACTAATGCTGTTTCTGTTGGATCTCCTGTTAGTGAATTATTTTCACCAATTTTTGTATCATTGCATAACACACTAATATTCATAAGTTCTTTTAAGTCTTCAGATATCTCTTTTATATTATTTACATCTTTTATTTCATTATCTACAAATACTTTTTGTACTGTCATTTTATTTTGTGTTAATGTTCCTGTTTTATCAGAACATATAACTGTAGCACTACCCAAAGTCTCAACTGCTGGCAATTTCTTTACTATAGCATTTTTCTTTACCATTCTTTGAACACCAATAGCCAGAACTATTGTAGATACTGCAGCTAACCCCTCAGGTATTGCTGCAACTGCTAAACTTACTGCTGTCATAAACATATCAATTATATTTTTTCCATATGCAATTCCTATAATGAATATAACTACACAAATAGCTAAAGCTGCAATTCCCAATGTTTTACCAAGTTTATTTAATTTAATTTGAAGTGGTGTTGCTGCTCCTTCTGTGTCATTTATTATTGTAGCTATTTTTCCAACTTCTGTATTCATACCTGTTTCTACTACAATACCTTTTCCTCTACCATAAGTAATAAGCGAAGAAGAAAACAGCATGTTTGTTCTATCACCTAAACTTACTTTTTCATCTATTATTACATCTGTATTTTTATCAACTGGAACTGACTCACCTGTTAATGATGCCTCTTGAGATTTTAAATTAGCACTCTCTATAATCCTTAAATCCGCAGGTACATAATCTCCTGTATCTAGCACTACTATATCTCCTGGTACTAACTCTCTTGATGCTACAATTTCTATTTTCCCATTACGTATAACCTTAGCCACATGAGAGCTTAATTTTTGTAACGCTTCTAATGATTTTTCAGCTTTTGATTCTTGTACCACACCTATAATAGCATTAACTATGACAACAATAAGTATAATTATAGAATCTGTTACACCTTCTCCTTCCATATATCCAACTATTCCTGAAATAATTGCTGCAATTATAAGTACTATTATCATAAAGTCTTTAAATTGTTCTAAAAATTTAACAAATAAACTTTTTTTCTTTTTTGCTTTTAATTCGTTAAAACCAAATTCATTTCTTTTTTCTTCTACTTGACTATTAGTTAAACCTTCATTAATATTTGTTTTTAGCTCTTCTGCTATTTGATTTGCTTCTTTACTAAACCAATTTTTTTCCATTTTAACCTTTCTTTCCTTTCTTTTTCTTAAGTCTTTTTTAACTTTTCCAGATTTGTAAATATTATGCAATTAACTCCTATTAGCGAACAAAACGACGAAGTCTCCCTTTGTCCGTGCCAATTTAGGTTTCCAACTATAAGGAGGAAATCCTAAAGGCAATGGCGATTATATCCTTTTTATGTAATAGAAATTTCATATAACATAAAAAAGACTTTTACAAAATTTATATTTATATATAAATTTTAAAAAGTCTTGCTTACCATAAAGGTTACTAACCATGCTTTTAGCCGTGCTGTTGATTAGTAGTTTTCAAGCTACTCCCTTCTTAATTTTAATAACTAATTTTACACTATTATTTTGGTTACATTCGTATTTTTTAACTTAAAAATTTCTTTACTTCCTCATTAATTGTTCTACCATCTGAACTTGCTCCAATTTTTTCTTTAGCAGTTTTCATTACCTTTCCCATATCTTTCATAGATGTTGCACCAACTTCTGCAATAACATCTTTAACTATTTTTTCAACTTCTTCTACAGATAATTGCTTTGGTAGGTATTCTGCCAATATATTAATTTCTTCTTTTATTTCGTTAATTAAATCTTCTCTACCACTTTTCTCATAATCTACTAGAGAATCTTTTCTTTTTTTAGATTCCTTTGCTATTATATCAATTATTTGATTATCATCTAATGTGATTTGTTTATCCTTTTCTACTTGTAAGATTGCTGCTCTTACCATTTGAATAACATTTTTTCTAACTATATTTTTTTCTTTCATAGAATTTTTTAAATCATCTAATAATTTTTCTTTTAACATTTTTTTGCTCCTTTCCTGAATTTAATTTGTTATAAATAATTTTAGAATTTTATTAGAGTAATTTATGGAGCGAATTACATACAAGTTACGAACTTCGTTCTCTTTCTAAAAATATTATATATGAATTCACATATTTTTTCAATAGGATTATGGTAATAATTCTTGCTATGTAATAAAATATATATGGATTACCTTTAATATACTTTATTATTGCTTTAATATTGTTTATAATTTAAATATATACATTTTTTTATTTACCAAAATTATATTTACAAATTAATTATTTTTCTTATAATTTCTTTATCTTCTATTTTGTTAATCCCAAAACATTTCCTTCCTAAATCTTTAATGGAGGCTCCTAAATGATACATTTCTTCATTATCTAAAACAATAAATCTATCATGAAATTTATTTGTTTTTGCAATTTTTAGAATAGGATATTCTTTATTAAATTTTTGAATATCTATATTTTGAATATTACTTTTGTTAGATGTTAAAATAGCTACTTCTACATTATTCTTCTTTTTAGTAAGCATTTTTAAGATACTGTCATCAATATAATTGTCTATAATTAATATTTTTTTATTTGCTTTTTTTATAACATCAATAATAATACTATAGGCATCATAGATTTGACCATCAAAAAATATTCTCTGTTTGATATTTTCTTCCAATTGTAATTGATTAAAAACTTCATCAAATTTTTTATCGTGTTCTAACAATTTATATTCTATGCTTGTTAATCTTTCAAAGACTTGTCCATTTAACATTAAAAATTTTCGCATTTCAACAAAAGCATTCATTATATTTATACTAACTTGAATTGCTATATCATTTTTTAATAACCCTGATAGCATCGCTATACCTTGTTCTGTAAAAACATAAGGCAAATATTTACGATGTTTTCCCCTTCCTATGTTTTCGTTTAAGGTCGCAAATTGCGACCTTAAAGAATTATCAAAATTTTCTTGTATACTATCTTTGTTTAAGGTGATATCTTTGCACCTTAAAACTTCATATTCTTCACCTGTTAATTGAAAGCAAAAATTTTCAGGAAATCTTTGTTTATTTCTATTTACAGTTTCATTTATTCTTTTAGTAGGATAATGATACAGCATTGCTACATCACTATCTAGCATTACTTGTTTTCTTCTTATGGTATATATTAAATTTTTTATTTCCTCTATAGCAAATTCTTTTTGAATAGATAATTTGTTTTCTTCCATAATTAATCACATTCCTTTCCTTAGGCTCAAAATTGTAATTATTTTTCAACCATTCACATCCTTTTTTGAATTGTATATATAATAAAACATTTGTTTGTATTTGTCAAGTATTTAATATATTTTTAATTTTTTCATAAAAAAACAACCTACAAACCTTATAGTTCGTAAGTTGTTATAATTTGGAGCGGGTAGCGAGAATCGAACTCGCGCAATCAGGTCGGAAGCATGACATTCTACCACTAAATTATACCCGCAAAAAGACACAAATTAAGTATATCATTATGCTAATATTTTGTCTAGTTTTAATTTCCTATTAGATAAAAAAAACGACTTTTTCAAGTCGTTTTTGTTTGGAGCAGGTAGCGGGAATCGAACCCGCATAGCCAGCTTGGAAGGCTGGAATTCTACCATTGAACTACACCTGCATTTGTTTTTTTATTTATGGAACAATTAGTATTATAAACTTTTTATATGGCTTTGTCAATACTTTTTTTAATTTTTTTCACATTATTTTTATTAATGTGGTGACCCCTACGGGAATCGAACCCATGATTCAGCCTTGAGAGGGCTGCGTCTTAACCGCTTGACCAAGGGGCCAAATTAATAACATATATATTTATACCATAAAACTATTATATTAGTCAAGTATAAAAGCTGATATTTATCAAACCTCTTAAATTTAAAAGTAAATTCTAGCAAAGTCTCGACACGCATTTAATTTTAAAATTACGGTTTGATTTAGATTTATTTATTCATAAACTAATTTTTTAATATTAATTATTAATTTTCCACACACATTTTTAATATTTCAGATAATCTCTCGTCCTTTTTTGTTAAATACAAATAACCAATTAGTGCTTCAAATCCAGTTGAATACATATAATCTTGTACTGTCGCATTTTTAGGAAGATGATGATTTTCTGCATTTCTTCCTCTTTTTATTATTTCTAATTCTTTTTCTGTTAATGTATTTTCTATTCTTTTTAGAATTTTGGCTTGTGCTTCTGCTTTTACATATTTTATTGATTCAATATGCAATTTATGTGGTTTTGATTTTGAATTATTTACCAAATACATACGAATATATAATTCAAATACACTATCCCCAATATATGCCCATACTAGAGGTGACATCGTATTTACGTCTGCTTCTTCTCTTTTTCTATCTATTAATTCCAATTATATTCCTCTTTTCTGCTTTTATAATCTTTATTGAAAATCGTCCTATGCTTTCTCTAAAGTAATTCTACCTATTTTTCCATTTCTAAAATCATCTAATATTATTTTAGCTGTTTTTTCTTCATCTACATTACCACCAGAAATAATTGCTCCTCTTTTTCTTCCTATCATATGTAATATTTCTACTGCTTTTTCATTTTCTTCTAAATCACTATTTAAAATTTTATCTATTTCATTGTTATTAAGTTTATATCTTATTTTTAATTTATTTATATCATTATTAATTAAATATTTCAATAAACTAAATCCCACTTCAATAGTTGCTAATATATCATCTTTTATTGTTCCTGTATATGCTATATTAAGAGCTATTTCTTCATTTTGAAATTTTGGCCATAATACTCCTGGTGTATCTAATAATTCAATATTACTATTAATTCTAATCCATTGCTTTTGTCTTGTTACACCTGGTCTATTTCCTACAGTAGCCGAGTTTCTTTTGGAAATACGATTTATAAATGAAGATTTTCCTACATTTGGTATACCTATAACCATAACTCTTATAGCTTTTCCTATTCTTCCTTTGTTTTGATAATTTTCTTGAGTTTTCATATATATTTCTTCTATTTTTTTGATTGCTTGATTTATTCCTTCTCCACTATTGGAATTGACTAATACAGACTCTAATCCTTTTTGTTTGAATTTTTTTACCCATAATTTATTTTGTTCCTCATTTGCCAAATCATATTTATTTAAGACTATAAGTCTATCTTTGTTTTTTATATATTGTTCTATATCTGGATTCATACTTGAAACTGGTATTCGTGCATCAATAATTTCTACAACAATATCTATTAATTTTAAGTCTGCTATAATTTGTCTTTTAGTTTTTGCCATATGTCCTGGATACCAGTTAATATTTGTGCTGTTTTCACTCATTATCTTCACCTCCATATTTTGCTAATTCTTTTATATACCTTATTGTACGATTATTTCACTACATTTTCTATTATAACATATTTATTTTTTTTTATAAAGTAGCTTAATTTTGTTAAAATTATAGTTGTTTATATACTATAAAAATGTTATACTTAATAAGTGTTAATAATAAAAATATGGGGGAATTTTCTGATGATAAAAACAAAACAATTTAAATTATTTCTTTTAACTATGTTGTTACTTTTCTTTATGATACTTATACCCAATTATGTTAGTGCTGCTAGCGTTTCTGTAAACCAAGTAAAAGGTTTGAAAACTACTGCTAGAAGTAGTTCTTCTATTACAGTTTCTTGGAATAAGGTATCCAAAGCAAATGGTTACAGAATTTATGTTTACAATTCTAAAACTAAAAAGTACGAATACTATGCTCAACCTACTTCTAACTCTATTACTGTTAAAGGATTAACTTCTGCTAAAGAGCAAAAATTTAAAGTTAGAGCTTATAAAACTGTTAAAGGAAAAAAATACTTTGGTGCATATTCATCTGTATTTTCAACAACTACTGCACCTACCAAAGTTACAGGATTAAAAACTTCTGCCAGAGCTGATACTTCTTTAAAAATTTCTTGGAGCAAGGTTTCTAGAGCTTCTGGTTATAGAATTTATGTTTATAACTCTAAAACTAAAAAATATGACTATTATGCTCAACCTACCACTAATTCTGTTACGGTTAAAGGCTTAACTACTGCTAAAGAACAAAAATTTAAAGTTAGAGCTTACGTAAATTATAAAGGTTCTAAATATTTTGGATCATATTCTAGTATTTACTCAACCACTACAGAACCTGCTAAAGTTAAAGGACTAACAACATCAGCTAGAGGTGATACTTCCTTAAAGATTTCTTGGAGCAAAGTTTCTAGAGCTTCTGGTTATAGAATTTATGTTTATAACTCTAAAACTAAAAAGTATGATTATTATGCTCAACCTACCACTAATTCTGTTACGGTTAAAGGCTTAACTACTGCTAAAGAACAAAAATTTAAAGTTAGAGCTTACGTAAATTATAAAGGTTCTAAATATTTTGGATCATATTCTAGTATTTACTCAACCACTACAGAACCTGCTAAAGTTAAAGGACTAACAACATCAGCTAGAGGTGATACTTCCTTAAAGATTTCTTGGAGCAAAGTTTCTAGAGCTTCTGGTTATAGAATTTATGTTTATAACTCTAAAACTAAAAAGTATGATTATTATGCTCAACCTACTACTAACTCTATTACTGTTAAAGGATTATCTTCTGCTACAGAACAGAAATTTAAAGTTAGGGCTTATGTAAATTACAAAGGTTCTAAATACTTTGGTTATTATTCTGATATTTATTCAAGTCCTACTACACCGAAGAAAGTTGCTGGACTTAAAGCATCTCCTACCTCATCATCAAATCTTAATCTTACATGGAGTAAAGTTTCAGGAGCTAATGGATATAGAGTTTATGTTTATAATTCTAAAACAAAAAAATATGATTACTATGGTCAGCCTACTACTAACTCAATAGTAATTTCTAAAGACCCAGCAACAAATAAAGGGCTAACATATGCTAAAGAATATAAATTTAAAGTTAGAGCTTATAAAACTTACAAAAACACTAAATATTTTGGAAGTTATAGCAATATATATGCTTTTTCTCCTGTAGCACAAGTTACTGGAATTAAAGCCAGTTCAGTATCTTCAACTTCTATTAAAGTAAGTTGGACAAAACAAAGTTCAGCTCGAGGATATCTTGTATTAGTATATAGTCAGGATAGTCAGTCATTTGAGAAATATGATTCTACGTGGAATAATTATATGACTATTACAAATTTAGACCCAGCAAAATTTTATAAAGTATATGTAAAAGCATATGCTAAAGTAAATGGAGCTTATTATTATGGAAAAGCTTCTGCTACGGTATCTCAAAAGACTAAATCTACTTCAAGTACAAAAGCTGCTATAGATGTTTCAGAATTTCAATATAGTATTGATTGGGATGCTGTTAAAAAAAGTGGTATAGATTTTGCAATGATAAGAATTGGTTTTAGAGGTTATGGTTCTGCAGGAAATATTGCAGAGGATGTACGTTTTAAGGAAAATATAAAAGGTGCTTTGAATGCGGGTCTTGATGTGGGAGTGTATTTCTTTGCTTATGCTAAAAATACTACAGAGGCAAAAGAAGAAGCCAGTTGGGTTATCAATACATTGAAGAAATATGGTATTAGTAAATCTCAATGTAAATACATAGCTTACGATTTTGAATCTTGGAATCAAAATAGAGTAAAAGGTGTATCTGTATCACAGATTAATAAAAATACAACAACATTTTTACAAACAGTTTCAAATGCTGGATATACTCCAGTACTATATGGAAACGCTTATGATTTAAAGAATAGATTTGATACAGATTCAATTGTATCTAAATTTAAAAATTGTATTGTTTGGTTAGCTCATTATGCTGATGACACTACTTACAAAGGTTATGATATGTGGCAATATTCAAGTACTGGTAAAATTAATGGAATTTCAGGAAATGTAGATTTAAATATAATTAAATTTTAAAATAGAACAAAGCGACGCAGTCGCCCTTTGTTCTTGCCGATTTGAGTTTCCGACGTCAAGGAGGAAATCTCAAAGGCAATAGCGATTATAGCCTTTTGTTCTTGCCGATTTAGGTTTCCGACTATAAGGAGGAAATCCTAAAGGCAACGGCAATTATTCTTATTATTTATTTTATAATTTATAATTTATAATTTAATATTTGTGTTTCTGTCCTTAAAACATCTGATTTGTCACTATATCTACATACATATTCTTCAAATGTCTGTTTCTTGTTTTCAAATTCATCAGTCCATTTATACATATTCTTTAACATTTGAAAACTTGGTTTATAGTTACTTTTTTCCATTCCTAATTTTTGTTTTATATATCTAATAAAAATTCTCTTCTTTCTAATTTTTAAAGGTATATCTAAATATATAATTTTATCAGCCATATCTAATAAATTATATAAATTTTTTCTTAATGTTCCTTCTATTATCCAATTATTATTTTTATTAATTTCTTTAATTATTCTCTGTTGCTCCTTATTATTTCTTTTTCTATTATTGATATCATCATGGACTATTGAATCTATTTCATAATGCATAACATTATTCTCTCTTGACAATCTTTTTGCCAAAGTGGTTTTACCACTTGCAACTATTCCTATTATCAATATTTTCATGTAATTCTCCTAGATTTATAACATTTTATATATTGTATATGGGTCTTAAAGTGTTATCCTTAAAACCCATAGATTTATTACTTATATAATTAATTTAATTACAATGTTCTATAATTATTTTTATCTGCTCTATCATCTAGTTTTCTATCATAATCTTTGTTTGTATAAAACCAATCTGTTTTTTTATCCTTTGGATGTGCTTTTCTGTTTTTATCTAATAGTACATCAAATAATGCTGCAAGACCTAAACCTAATGCAAAAAGTTCAAATAAAGTTGTTAAGTATAAGTCTGAAGCTAAACTCCCATTAACCATTTGCATAAAATGAGTTGCAAATGTTGGGCCATAATATATGAAATGAGCGGCACAATAAATTAATGCTGCTGTTAACCTTCTTTTAACCATGAAACATATACATATAAATGTTATAAATAGTAAAGCAATCTCAATTGTCATATTTGATGGTGAAAACATAAATTCATTTCCTATACTATATAATACTGTTCCAACTAATCTAAAGCCCCAAAACATAAGGGCAAACATAGCTATTAACCAGCTTGAAAAGTTCTTCATTATATTTTCCTCCTTTGATTCTCTTTCCTATATATTTATATTTTACCATAATAAAATTATATTACAAGTACTTTTTTACTATACTAGAATAAAAGCACCTTTTATAAGGTGCTTTTGCATAGCTTAAGTATATTAAATTATTCATCAATGAAATTAAATTCATCTTTAAATTTATCTTTAAATATTTCAAATACTTTTTGTAGTACTTCTTCGTCATCAACACTTACATATGATTCTTCATCTTCTGAATCAGTGTCTTCTAGTTTTAAAATAACTACTTCTCCTGCTTCATCGTCTTCATCATTAGGTAATAGAACTACATATTCTTCTCCCTCAAAAGGTATTAAGTCTAAAAATTCAAATTCAATTTCATTTCCATTTTCGTCATTAAGTATTATTATATTATCTAATTCCTCTCCATTTTCTTCATTTGGAATTTGATTTACATCATCATTGCTCATTTATAATCTCCTTTCAAATTTATTAATTTATTTATTTGTATCTCTACAATATTAATATCAATACTAATTTTGATTATCTATTTTATTCATGTAAGTCTCTAAAATGTATACTGCCGAAATGGTATCTACTACATTTTTCTTTTCATGTTTATTTATGTTTAGATAATTCATTGTTTTATGTGCTGCTACTGTAGTTAATCTTTCATCTATTTTTTCGATTTTTACATTATTAAATTTACATTTTAATTTGTGGATGAACTTTTCTGTAATATCAACTCTTTCTGTTTTTGTTCCATTCATATTAATTGGAATTCCTATAACTATAGTATCTATATTGTATTCTTTAAATATTTCTTCTAATCTTTTTAATACTATTTTATCATTTCCTTTATGATGAATAGTTTCTAATCCCTGTGCTGTTATACCAAGTTCATCTGTTATGGCAACTCCTACTCTACTATCACCATAGTCTATACCAATTTTTCTCATATTACTCATCAAGTCCTATATAATTTTTTACCATTTTTTCTAGTAATTCATCTCTTTCTATTTGTCTTATTAGATTTCTAGCATTATTATGACTTGTTATATAAGTAGGGTCTCCGGAAAGAATATATCCTACTATTTGATTTATTGGATTATATCCTTTTTCTTGTAAAGCATTATATACTTCCTTAAGTATTTCCCTTGCCTTAATATTTTTATCTCTCTCAACTTTAAAACTTACTGTTTCATCCATAACTGACATATCTCATACCTCCCTTATAACTCATTTATTTCGTTCTCATTCTTATCAGCACTATCTAAATATTCTTCTAATTTCTTAAGTACTCCTTCCAATGCTGTTCCTTTATAGTATGTAGACATTATAATATTTATCTTTGGTCTTGCTAATATTTCTTCATCGTCATCATCTTCTGGCTCGAACTCTACATCAACTGGTTCAATTTCTAAATCTTCTACTTGTTCTTTAATTTGCTCCATAAAACTTTTTACTGCTTCTTTATCTACTCCAGAAAAAACAATTGCAAATTTTGGACCCATATATCTTACAAATATATATTCGTTAGATAAATTAGATTTTACGACCTCTGTTACCCTTGTAACAACTCTATCCCCTGTTTTTCTACTTATTTCTTCATTTATTTGTTCTAGATTTGATATTCTATACATACAAACTGTTGAAGTTGTATAATGATCTATCGTTTTTCTTCCTTCGCCATATAAATATTCAGCTGATTTTAAAGAACTATATTTATCATCTCTTACTATTGATTCAATTATTTTTTGATTTTCAACAGTTCTAAGTATTGAAACTATATTATTTCTAATTACATCTAAAATTGTTGTGTCTATGCTGTCAAGCTCATGTGGTTTTCCTCCTTCAATCAACCAATATCCAATATAGACATTGTCTATATACAAAGGGAAAAACATTGCACATTTTGCTCTTGCAAATTCCACCTTTTGATATGGCAATCTTTCATTTTCGCTTTCAACTGTTACATATTTTGGTACTGATGTTTGAATACTTTCAGCAAACATTGGCTCTGATTGTAAAGAACTTAATGCTTCCCAGTGTTTCTCATCTACATTAGATGCTTTAATAACATATTTTGTTCCATCATACACAACTATAGTAGAATATTTTACTTGATATCTTTCGATAATAATATTGTTTATTTGATTTATTTTTTCTTCTACTGAAGCTGTTTTACTTATTGTATCCATAAACTCTTGTAATATGTTTAAATTAGTAACCCTTTGATTAAGATTATTAAAATTGCTTATCTTTTTATTAATAGAAATATTGTACATCATTAGTCCAATTGTTATGGCTACTAGTATTAATATTACTGCTAATATCAAAAGATATCACCTCTTTCTAATATCTATTTTTCATTTTGTTTAGTGTTTCGTTCATATTATATGAAAAATTGCCTGATGTACTTGGATTATATGAATTAAACTTGTTAGCAGGTTTATCGTTATTTAATAAGGGATAAATCATATTACCAAGTTTTTCTAATCCTGCCATTATATTTTTAGGATAACCTTTTGTTGAGACTTCACAATTTACCAATCCATCTAAGTATCTTGAGTATGCTTCTTGATCAAAAGGTATTGAGCAATATTGTATATTATCTTTATCAAACAACTCTGTCATATATGACATTGAAGGATCATTATATGAAGACATACCACCTATAATTACTTTTTCTGTTATACTTCTTACTCTTAAAACTTTGTTTAAAACTATTCTTAGTTTATTAGGATCTAATATGTTTCTTGTTTTAAGATTTCTTAAAAAAGCTGTTAATGGTTGTATTGTTAAAATGTCAAAACTTTGTATTAAATATATCTCTTTTGCTAAATTGAAATATGCATAATTTGTTTCATAATCACAATCCATAAGTACTAATGAATAATTTTGCATTAATGTTTTTAATATACTTTCAAAATCATTAAATTCATTATGTCTATCCGGCAAAGTTGTATAAACAGTTAAGTTCCTATTTACTTCTATTCCTTGTGCTGCTCCGTTTATTAATCCGTCAACACATGAATAAGCAATTTTTCTTAAGCTCTCGTCATTTTGAGTATATATATAATATGAATTTTTATTTTGTGTTAGATCTAATATTGCTGTTTTTATTCCTCTTTTTGATAATATTTCAGCTATACTATTTACTATGAATGATGTTCCATTTTTAGATGTTCCTACAAAGGCAACTAACTTATTAGTCATACTTATTAGATTTTTTAAGTTTTCATCACCATAATTATTATTATCGTAATTTGCTTTTTCTATTTCACTTGATTGTGGCATTTCTGGTTGTACATTGTTTTGTTGCATATTTACATTATATCCATAGCTTGGCATTGTATTTTGTGGTACATTCATTTCTGCTTCATTATCAGAACTTCCTAAATCAAATAAATTTACATTATCTTCTTCTTCAAACTCTTCATTATCTTCTTCATCTTCTAAGCCTGGTAATATTAATTTTCCGCCTTCTTCGTCTTCGTTTTCATCTGATCCTAATCCGAACAAGTCGACTGTTTCATCATCTTCAGGTTCTTCTTCAACTTCTTTAACTGGTTGAACTTTTTTTGGTCTTCCTCTACCTCTTTTTGGTTTATTTTCTTCTGCTAATTCTTCCTCTGTTTTGATTTTTTTAGGTCTACCTCTTTTTCTCTTTGGAGGATTATCTTGTCTATTTTCATCATTATTATCAGATATATTTAATTCTACAGATTGTAATATATCTTCAATTTCATTTTTATTTAAATTACTTTTTGGCTTAGCCGTTACAGTTGGTGCTGTAGTTTTTGGCTGAGTAGCATCAGCTACATTTACTCTGCTTGTGTTCATATTGTTTGAGTTTACATTGCTTGAATTCACTACTGGTGCTTTATTTTGCTTTTTTACTCCAGATATTGTCGGAATTACAATAGGTTTTGTTAATTCTGATTGTCCAATATTTTTAGCTGTAATATTGCTTTTTTCACTTGCCACATATGTTTCACTAGATCTTTTTGCATTTTGATACTCTTGATTTGGAACATATTTAGGTGTTTTTTTATTTTTCTTTCCTGTTTGACTAACACTTGGTGTTACTGTTCCAAAAGTTATTAATTCTTGATATTTTGGTGAGCTTGCTTCTAAAACAGCTTTTACATTTAATGGTAAAAACTTGCATATAACTCTTAATTGAGCATCTGTGTATTGTTCTGCTATATTATCAAAACTTTTTACATACTCCTCTTCATTTTTTCCAAGTTTTTTATAATGACTCAATATATTTTGAATTTCAACCTCATTAACATCGCCTTCTCCTTCAGCTTTATATTCAACATCATCCGCTTCTATTCTATAATAAGTTTTAGCTTCCTTTTTGTTACGAGGTTTATTCATTAATGCACATACTTTTGAAATTGTTCTATCTTGTCCAAGTAAGGCATTATATATACCTATTCCTAATATTTTAACTAATATATTTTCCGATTTTTCTCTTCTATCTGCACATATTAATATTATTGGTATATCTTGTCCATTATTTCCAGTTGCTTCATCACTTATACTATCTAATCTTTCAAATATAAATTTATCAATTACTCCGTAATTATTGTTAGCAAATGGTTCAACATCTTCACTAATAACAATTCGATCATAAGATTTATCTTTTTGCAATTCTCTTGTGATTGCATCAAAATAGTATACATTTTTACTTGTTATAATTTCTTTGTATTCTTGCTGATATTTCTTTATAATAGAATCAGAAATACTCTCATTATTTACGGCAAATAATACTTTCATTTGTTAACCCCTCCAGCCTTTTACTACTATCGCAAACACTAATGGTAAGATTTGACAAATAACCATTACTGTTATTATACCTATCATAGCTCCAAAACCTTTATCTCTAACATCTAATTTTCTTATTCCTATTATGTATCTATATATACCACTAATTGCAATTCCTACAAATCCAAATGGTATACTATATAATCTTATTATATTTAATATGTATGCAACAAATCCATAAGTTTTATCTCCATATGAATCTTGGTAATCTTGTAATGTTTCAAGCTCTTTGTCTTTTATTTCTACCAAATTAACTGTAGCATCATTTTTTAAATCAGCAGTTGTATTAGTTGCTTGTTCTCCTTGATTTTGTGTTTGTTGTTGCTCAGTTTGAATTTGATTTTGATTTTGATTTTGATTTTGTACTTGTTGTTCTTGTAATTGAGTTTCAGTTGATGTTGGAGTAATTGCTTGCTGTGTTGTACTTACATCTGTTGCAACAACATCATTGTTTCCAGGATTTACTACTAAGCTTGTTGCATATATATTTGTTGTATAAAATGCTAAAGTAAGTATAGTTATCATAAATATTGCAGCTATTTTTTTCTTCATTTTATGGTATTTCCTCCTTAATTTTTATATAATCATTTAGATAACCTTTTCTTTGCTAATCATATAATACAATTATAAAAATATCAATAGAAAAATATATAAAAACCTAATTATTTACTAAATAAAAGTTAACCCAGTTAGAATATAATTTATCGCCATTTTCTTTCCAACTAAATACTGGATTTTCATTTGGATTATTTCCCAAATAATAATTTTCAGGCATTTGTATTTTTAGCCCTTTAGCTAAGTCTCTTTTATATTCTTTATCTAACGTATCCATTGCATACTCTAAATGTCCTGTAACAAACAATTGATTTCTTTCTTTATTTTCTACTATAAATACTCCTGCTGTATCTGATTCAGATACCACTTCTAATCCTGGTACTTTTTCAATATCTTCTTTATATATTGTGGTATGTCTAGAATGTGGGGCTTTAAATCCATCTTCAAAACCAAATAATATTTTTGAGTTTTTATCATCTATTTTATGATTAAATATTCCAAACATTTTATTATCTATTAGATGTTTATTAATTCCATAATGATAATATAATCCTGCTTGCGCACCCCAACATATATGTAATGTGGATTTAGCATGAGTTTCTGACCATTCCATTATTTTAGTTAATTCATTCCAGTAAACTACTTCCTCAAAATCCATTTGCTCTACTGGTGCTCCTGTTATAATTAAGCCGTCGAAATATCTATCTTTTATTTCTTCAAAAGTTGAATAAAATCTTTGCATATGTTCAGGAGCTGTTGTTTTACTAATATATGATGTAACATTAACAAAAGTTATTTTTATGTTTTTCCCTGCTGTAGATAATTTTCTTAGCAATTGCAATTCTGTATCTTCTTTTAAAGGCATTAAATTCAAAATTGCTATTTGTAATATTTTACTATTATCCTTTCCTTCTAATTCTTCTAGAATTTGTATTTTTTCCTTTCTTAAAATTTCGTTTGCAGGCAATCCTGCTTTTGTATAAATTGGCATTTTCCTCACCATTAAATAATTGTACCAAAAGTATATAATTATATACTTTTACCTAAATATTGTATCATTTGTCCAAAAATAAATCAAGGAAAACTTTTAAATAATTAATGTTTTTTCCTTGATTTTCTCGTAATAAATTATGTTATATTATATTATATTTTTATTTGATATGAAATAATCTTTTTAATCTATCAATTATTTTTAATAATCTAGATTTTTTATATGGTATTAGGGGTATTTCGTTTAAACTATTCTGATTAATTTTTTTTGAGTCTTGTTTAGTTTTTTTAAAAATGCTATCAGGATTATACTTTTCTTTAAGCTCATTTTGATATTTATATTCATTACTTCTTAAAATATTCTTTACTTCTAATCTTTCGCTTTCATCTTTACACCAGTAATTTAAATATAGTAAAACTATTACAGCCATTGTTTCTTTTTTTATATTTTGCTCATTTAAAGGTATTTCATCAGTATATTGTGGGTTATATGCAATATCTCTTTTTTCTTTTAGTATTGTGATTAATTTTGTTGGCAATTTATCTATATAGTCTTTTCCTAATAAATTTAAAACTTGATATACTTCTGAATATATTTCTTTAGTTTTTATATTCATAATTCTCTTCCTTCATGATTTTTTTCATGTTCTTCTAACCCCTCTCTTAATGCTTCTTTAGCAAGGGGCAAATCAGATAATTTTGTTGACGCACATGCATCTAGTAAAATTCTTCTTGTTCTTCTATTTTTTGTTGAATTAGATGCCTCTCCTCTTTGTAAGTAATCATCTAAAATAATTTTTCTTGTTCTTTTTCCTTGCTCACTAGATGTTGTAGCATTCTGTTCACTTGCATCTAAAATTATTGGCCTTGTTTTTCTTTTTTCTGTGCTT
Source organism: uncultured Clostridia bacterium (assembly GCA_944392465.1). Lineage (GTDB taxonomy): Bacteria > Bacillota > Clostridia > TANB77 > CAG-508 > CALXVA01. The sequence continues at coordinate 28,770 of CALXWR010000016.1, forward strand.
TGAGGCATTGTTTTTTTATCATCTTTTTCATAATCTACGTACTTAACCTCTATATTTTCATCATTTTGGATTCCATTTAATGTTTCTGTTCCTATTTCTATTAAATGTGAATTTTCTGACATAAATTTTTCTACATCTACTAAATTCAAAGCATATGCTGCAGAATTATTTATAAAAAATTTTCCATCTTTTTTATAGACAATCAATTTTCTTTTTGGTCTTAACCTTGTTTCTTTATATTCACTCATACTAACAGGTCTCAAGGCTAATTTTTTAGCACTTAATCCTATATTTGCACTTAAACTTAGTCTTCTTTCTGCCAATGACTGCCTTTGTTCTACTTGTTCTTTTAATCTTTGATTACTTTTATATCTTAACATCTTACACTCTTATTCCTTAATAAGAATTCTATTATTTTTATATTCTCTATGTTATATTTTGGTACCAACGAAGTAGTTATTTACAACTTTTTGACTCTCTTGACGATTGATACAAATATCAATCAATTTATCATTCTTAAT
>CALXWR010000017.1 GCA_944392465.1 uncultured Clostridia bacterium
ATAAAATATATATGTGGGAAAAAAATATTAATTAATTAGAAGATATATTTACTGTACATTGAAAATTAAATATATAGAAAGAGGTGTAAATGATTATGGACATAGTAATCAATATCGCCGTATTTCTAATCACAGCAATTATATTTACCTTTGTGGGTGTATTTATAAGAAAAAGAATTGCTGAATCTAAATTAAAGAGTGCAGAAAGTGAAGCACAAAGAATACTTGATATGGCTAAAGTTGAAGCTGAAAATAATAAAAAGGAAGAAATTTTCAAAGCTAAAGAAGAAATATTAAGTGCGAGAAAAGATTTAGATGAGGAGATTAGAGAAAGAAGGGGCGAAGTACAAAATCAAGAAAGAAGATTGATTCAGAAAGAAGAAAATTTAGAAAAGAAAATTGAAGCAATGGAGAGAAAAGAAAAAGACTTATTTGACAAAGATAAAATGCTTGAGGATAAGAAAAATGAGTTAGATGAAATTGCTGAAAAACAAATGGCTGAGTTACAAAGAATTTCTGGTTTATCTTCAGAAGAGGCTAAAAGCAGATTGCTTTCCGAAGTTGAAAAAACAATTACTGCAGAAAAGGCAGCTGTAATCAGAGATATTGAAAATAAAACTAAAGAAGAAGCTATTAAGAAGGCAAGAGAAATAGTAGGATATGCAATACAAAAATGTGCTGCAGATCATACATCAGAAACAACTGTTTCTATCGTATCACTTCCAAATGATGATATGAAAGGAAGAATTATAGGTAGAGAAGGAAGAAATATAAAAGCACTTGAAACATTAACAGGTATTGATTTGATTATAGATGATACTCCTGAAGCTGTTGTAATCTCAGGGTTTGATCCACTTAGAAGGGAAGTTGCCAAAATTGCTCTAGAAAAATTAATTGAAGATGGAAGAATACATCCTGCTAAGATTGAGGAAATGGTAGAGAAGGCTAAAGAGGAAGTTGAAGAGACTATAAAAGAGGAAGGAGAAAGAGCAGTTTTAGAAACTGGAGTTGTTGGATTACATCCAGATTTAGTAAAGTTATTAGGAAAGTTAAAATATAGGACAAGTTATGGACAAAATGTTTTAAACCACTCTATAGAAGTATCTAATTTGGCAAGAATAATGGCAGAAGAGTTAGGTCTAGATCCAAAGCTTGCAAGACGTGCTGGGTTATTGCATGATATAGGAAAAGCACTAGATCATGATATGGAAGGTACTCATGTGGAGATTGGTGTTGAAGTTTTAAAGAAATATAAAGAAAACGATAAGGTTATTAATGCAGTTCAAGCGCATCATGGTGATGTAGAGCCTGCAACTATAGAAGCTGTACTTGTTCAAGCAGCTGATGCTATATCAGCATCTAGACCAGGTGCAAGAAGAGAAACTTTAGAGTCTTATATTAAAAGACTTGAATCTCTTGAAAATATTGCGGATTCATTTGAAGGAGTTGAAAAATCATTTGCAATACAAGCTGGTAGAGAAGTAAGAATTATTGTTAAACCTGAAAAAATATCAGATGATAAAATGGTTCTTCTAGCTAGAGATGTAGCAAAAAAAGTCGAAGATGAAATGGAATATCCAGGACAAATAAAAGTTAATGTAGTTAGAGAAACTAGAGTAGTAGATTACGCTAAATAAAGATAAAAAACAATTAAATATAAGCACTATAGAAATTAAATTTTCTATAGTGTTTTTTCTTATGCAATATATTGATAAATACCAAATGATATGATAGGATTATGACACAGGAGAAGGTGAGATTAATGATGCAAGATATAACACTTATACTAGAGGGTGGTGCTTTAAGAAGCTTATATACTTCAGGAGTATTAGATGTACTTATGAAATATAATGTTGAAGCAAATACTGTTATGGGAGTTTCTGCAGGAGCTTTAACAGGAATGAATTATATTTCTAAACAACCTAAAAGAACAGCTAAAATCAATATAGAGAACTGTGATAATCCTAGATATATTGGATTAAAAGCATTAAGAAAAGAAAGAGGTTTAATTGGATATAATTATTTATTTAATGAGATTTCTAAAGACAAATATCCATTTGATTTTGAAACATTTAAAAATTCTAATCAAAAATTTATATCGGTTGTTACAAATTGTGAAGATGGTAAAACTGAGTATGTTGAAAAAAGTGATTGCAGAGGTGATATGGAAAAAATGTTTAAAGTTGTACAAGCCTCATCTAGTATGCCTTTATGCTCAAAAATGGTGCAGATTGGCAATAATCATTATTTAGATGGAGCTGTATCTATGCCTATACCAGTAGATTATGCCATGAAAAAAGGTTGTAAAAATATTATTGTAGTACTAACAAGAGATAGAAACTATAAAAAACCGGAAGTATCAAAAAGGATGAAAGCACTATATAAGCATATTTATGGAAAATATCCAAAACTTATAGAAAAATTATGTACAATGCCAGAAAGATATAATAAAATTAAAGAAGAAATAAATAACTTAGAAAAAGAAGGCAAGATAATAGTAATAGCACCAGATAAACCAGTAACAGTATCAAGGCTTGAAAAAGATAAAGAAAAATTAAAAGAATTATATAAAATTGGAACAGAAGATATGGAAAAAAATATAAATAAAATATTAAATTTATAAACTAAAATAGTAATAAGTTAATGAGAAACTAAGGAGATAAAATGAAAATAAGAGAATATAGAAAACAAATAATTAAAATATTAATTATACTAATTTGGATGGTAGTTTTTGTAGCTATATATATGTCATATATTTTAAAGGGATTAGAAAATCGAACTTCCAATGTAATGGGAATGTTGCTTACTACTTTTTTTCTATCAGTTGGTGTTATATTATTTATTTTAGGAGTATTTATATTTATAGCGATTTCAGATATTAGAAAGCAAAGAAAATTATATGAATATGCATATATAGACCCAGTTACACAAAAGGGAAATATTTATTATTTTAGAAAAAATCGGACAGGAAATTTTAAACAAAGAGCCTAAAACGAATAAATATATTATGATGTTAGACATAAACAAGTTTAAGATGATAAATAAAGCATATGGTTATGCTGTAGGAGATAAGATTTTAATTAATATAGGTAACAAATTAGAAGAAATATTTGGAAAAACAGCACTAATTGCTAGATATTCAAATGATTACTTTGCTGTATTATTTGATTATTCAGATAATATTTATACAGCAATAAGTAAAGTAATAAACAAAATAGAAAATATAAAAATTAGCAATATAACATATAACTTAACTGTAAGTATGGGAGTTTATAAAATAAAAGAGAAGGACAAGAATATATCGGCAGTTATTGATAAAGCTATAGTTGCACACTCTGAATCTAAAGAAAATCCATATGAGAGATATTATATATATGATGATAAGTTAGAAAAAATAGTTGAGGAAGATGAAAAGATAGAAGGTCTTATGTATAATGCTTTAATGAGAAGAGAATTTAAAGTATACTTTCAGCCAAAAGTTTTTACTGATACAGAAACAATGTATGGAGCTGAGGCATTAACAAGATGGGAACATAATGGAAAAATTATCACTCCTAATAAATTTATACCTTTATTTGAAAAAAATAAGTTTATATTAAAATTGGATACATATATATTTGAAGAAGTATGTAGAAATATGAGGTTATGGAAAGAAGAATTAGGAATAGAACCAATAATTTCAATAAATGTATCAAGAGACCATTTTATGGATGAACATTTTTTAGAAAAATATTATATGATTGTTGCAAAATACGATATTAATCCTAATAAAATTGATTTGGAAATAACAGAGAGTGTAGCTTTTGAAGAAGGGGTAGACATTATTGAAATAATGAACAGAATTAAAAAATTAGGATTCTTAGTTTCAATTGATGATTTTGGAACAGGCTATTCATCTTTAAGCATGATACAGGATATGCCTATAGATATAATAAAAATAGACAAATCATTTATAGATAGAATAGGGCAAAAAAAGAAAAACATGGTTGACTACATAATAAAAATTGCAAAAGAATTAAATCTAATGACTATAGCAGAGGGAGTAGAAACAAAAGAACAAAGAGATTATTTATTAGAAAAAAGTTGCGATATAATACAAGGATACTACTATTCAAAACCTTTGCCGATACATGAATTCGAAAAATATTTGAAAACAAATTATAAATAGAGAAGTGTTTGATATGAAAAAGATAGATGAAAATGTATTTGAGGTAGGAAGATTTGATATAAAAGAAAAATTTAAAATTCGAGAAAGCGATTCTAATAAAGGGGATTATGGATATGTAGGAATAATGGGTGGATGCATAGAATATTCTGGAGCTGTTAAACTTGCAAACTTAAGTTGCTGTGCTTTAAAAAGTGGCGCTGGAGTTGTTAGATTAATTATTCCTAAAACAATTGCTACATCGGTAGCTCCGTATTTATTAGAGCAAACAATATTTACAATAGATGACGAAGATTCTAAAATGAAATTTAATGAAAATGAAATAAAAAATTCGCTAAATAAAATAAAAGCATTAGCTATTGGAATGGGATGGAATAGGAGCACAGAATATGAAAAGATATTAGAATATATTTTGTTTAACTATGAAATTCCAGTAGTAATTGATGCTGATGGATTAAATACTTTAGCAAATATGAATTTAGAAATACTTAATAAAACAAAGTGCAAAATAATACTTACTCCTCACCTTAAAGAATTTGAACGATTAGGTAAAATATCATTAGAGGGCATAAAAGAAAATAGCATAAATATTGCAAAAGAATTTGCAAAAAAATACAATGTAATTTTACTACTAAAAGGACCAACAACCATAGTTACAGATGGAAATACAATATACTTAGTAAAAAGAGGATGCCCTGGTATGGCTACAGCAGGAAGCGGAGATGTACTTTCAGGAATATTAGTAGGTTTACTAGGATACAATAAAGCGGATATTTTAACTGTAGCTACAGGAGCGTACTTAAATGGCTTAGCAGGAGAAATAGCACAAGATAAATATACAGATATTAGTCAAATGGCACATGATACAATAGAATGCATACCAGAAGCAATAAAGAAAATAAGAGATTAAAGAAATAAATAATAGAAATAAAAAAGGAGAATATATATGAAAAAAGGTTCAACCATTTCTACAATTATCATATTAGCATTATTAATAGTTATTATCTTTTTACTTATTATAATAGGATCAGAGATAATAGGAGGATTTAGTAAACCAACTGAAAGTTCTACAACAATAAATCTAGAAAATGAAGTATTAGAACATGAAACAAATGAAGCAATTTATAGTAATAGTTTAATAAGTAAGGGAGAATAATTTTTTGGTAACAAATTTGGGCAGTAGAAAAGGAGTGAATAATAACTATGAAGAAAAGTAGAATAATTATAATAGCTATAGAAATAATAATTATATTAGTATTAATATTAATTCACATGATGATAAATGCTGTACCATCATCAACTTTGGTTGAAGGAAATGTTATATATGTTAATGCATTAGAAAATAATGTGGTTAATGCAGAATGGTCAAATGATACTATAGAATTAAACTTAAATGATTTTGATTAAAGTATGAAACTTACATCAATAAAAATAAGATAAATTTAAGGAGGAATTATATTATGAAAGAAGTTAAATTAAATATTACAGGAATGCATTGTGAGGGATGTAGTACAAGATTACAAAAAGTATTAAATAATCAAGATGGAGTAGAAGATGCTACAGTTAGCCTAGAAAATAAAGAGGCAGTGGTAAAGTTTGATGAATCTCAAACAAATGTTGATGCTTTAAAAGAAGCAGTAGAAGATGCAGGATTTGAAGCAGAAGAAAAATAAATTACCAATATGGCAAATTGTGAATTGCATAAACATACTATTTTATAGTAAATTACTAAAGCAATTTCAATTTGTCATAAACTAGTTAGAAAGGAATTAAATATCTATGAAAAAAGTATTGCTAAAAATTGATGGTATGACTTGCAGTGCTTGCTCTAGCGGATTAGAAAAGTATCTAAATAAACAAGATGGTGTAATAAATGCTAGTGTTAATTTAGTTATGAATAATGCTAGTATTGAATATGATGATAAAAAACTAAAAATAGAAGACCTTGAAAAATTTGTTGGCAAAGCAGGATTTGAAAGTTTAGGTATTGATAATTTTGCAAAAGAACAAAAAAAGAAAGGAAAAGAAAAATATAAATTAATAGGTTTTACTGTAATAGCAATATTAACTTTGTATATCGCAATGGGACATATGATAGGCCTACCAAATATTCCATTTCTAGATATGCATATGTATCCTATAAATTACACAATTGCATTATTAGTACTTAGCTTAACATCTATCTATTTAGGGAGAGATATATTAAAAAATGGGTACAAAAATTTAATTCATAAAACACCAAATATGGATACATTAGTAGGTCTTGGGGTTATTAGTAGTTTTATTTATAGCGTTTATGGTACATATATGATATTTAAAGGAAACGCCGAATATGTTCAGAATTTATATTATGAATCAACAGTTATAATATTATTCTTTATAAATATTGGTAGATATGTGGAGACAAGAAATAAGGACAAAACAAAAGAAGCTATACAAAGTTTAATGATGATTACACCTAATAAAGCTACATTAATAGTAGACGGGAAAGAAAAAGAAGTAACACTTGATGAAATTCATAAAGGTGATATTGTAAAATGTAGACCTGGAGAAAAAATTGCTGTTGATGGTGAAGTGGTTAATGGAACAACACATATAGATGAATCATTTGTGACAGGTGAAAGTGTTCCATCTAAAAAAGAAGTTGGTAGCAAAGTAATTGCAGGAAGTATTAATTATGAAGGAACAATAGAATATAAAGCAGAAAAAATAGGAAGAGATTCAACAGTATCTGAAATAGTTAGAATGGTTGTAGAAGCAACTAATACAAAAGCACCAATTGCAAAAATAGCGGATAAAATAAGTGGATATTTTGTACCAGCTATAATAATTATAGCAATAGTATCAGCAATAGTATGGGCAATTCTTGGAAAAGAAATGTCATTTATAATAAACACATTTATAACAGTATTAGTAGTAGCATGTCCTTGTAGTTTAGGACTCGCTACACCGCTTGCAATTGTGGTGTCATCAGGAACTGCAAGTAAAAAAGGTATACTTATAAAAAATAGTGAGAGTTTAGAAAATGCACATAAAGCTAAAACTATTGTATTTGATAAAACAGGAACGCTTACAAATGGAAAATTAAGTGTTAATAAAATATATAATTATTCTGACTTATTAGATGATGATATTATAAAAGTTGTAGCAAGTATAGAAAACAAGTCAGAGCATCCTATAGCACGAGGAATTGTGGATTATGCTAAAAATAAAAATATAGAATTACTTGAAGCAAATGGTTTTAAGAATATTTCAGGATATGGAATTTATGCAAAATTAAATGAAAAGGAATACTACATAGGAAATGCAAAATTAATGAAAGAACAAAATATTGATATAGAAGAGAAATTAAAAGCCGAAGAAGAATTAGAAAAAGACGGAAATAGTATTTTATTTGTAGCAGAGTCAGGCAAATTAATAGCACTAATAGGAGTAAAAGATACAATTAGAGATAATGTAAAAGAAGTAATAGCAAAACTAAAAGAGCAAGGAAAGAGAGTTGTAATGCTTACAGGAGATAACGAAAACACAGCTAAATCAATAGCAGAATTAATTGGAATAACAAATGTAATTGCAAATGTATTACCAAAGCAAAAAGCTGAAAAAATACAAGAACTAAAAAAAGACGGATTAGTAATGATGTGTGGAGATGGAATTAATGACAGTGTAAGTTTAGTTACAGCAGATATTGGTGTTGCAGTTGGAAATGGTACAGATATAGCAATAGATAGTAGTGACGTTGTATTAATGAAAGGAAACTTAGAAAGAATAAATGACTTAATCCATATTAGCAAAAGAACAATAAGGAATATAAAGCAAAATCTATTCTGGGCATTTTTCTATAATATTTGTATGATACCAATAGCAATAGAAGTATTATCACCATTTGGAATAACAATGAATCCTATGTTTGCATCTATTGCTATGACATTAAGTAGCATTACAGTAACATTAAACAGTTTAAGATTAAGAAAATAATCGGAAATATTTGACAAATACGAAAAAAAGCAATATAATACAAGAGATATTATTTTGACGGAGAAGTTATCACAAGTAGTTAATTTGAATTCTACAAAGGGAATTGTAGCCATGGACTGTAAGCTACAATAGAAAAGCAAGTTAATGAATTTCAATAATGGAGTCAAATCGTGTAAGAGCGTTAATCTTAAATGAGGTAGTAAAATTACTATAAATAAAGGTGGTACCACGAGCAACTTCGTCCTTTACGGATTCTGAGTTTGCTCGTGTTTTTTTGTTTATATAATTAAGTTTTAAATAGCGATAATAGATTAATCGCTTGAAATAAAATATAGTCTAAATATTAGAAAGGATAGGTTTTATGAAAGAGAAATTAGAACAAATTAAAGCAAAAGGTTTAGAACAAATCAAAAATGTAAAAACAATTGCTGAACTTGAGGAAGTCAGAAAAGAATTGACAGGTAAGAAAAGCGAATTGTCAGAAGTTTTAAAATCAATGAAAGATTTATCACCAGAAGAAAAAAAATCAACAGGTATGCTTGCAACAGAAATAAAGAAATCTTTTGAAAACACATTACAACTTAAAGAAGAAGAAATTATTGATTCTATGAGTGTTTTAGATGAACCAATTGATTTAACACTTCCAGGAAAAAAAGTAGCAGGAGGAGCTCTTCACCCAATTACTCAAATGAAATATGATTTGAATGATGCTTTTTTGTCATTAGGGTTTGAGGTATATAGTGAAGATGATATTAGTAGTGAAAAATATGCATTTGATAATTTAAATTTTGCTAAAAACCACCCTGCACGTCAATCAATGGATACATATTGGATAGAAGGTACGGAAGAAAAAGAAGGCACAGATAGATTATGCTTAAGACCACATTTAACAGGAGGATCTGTTAGATATTTGTTAAAACATGGAGCACCAGCAAGATTTGTATATCCAGGAGAAGTATATAGAAATGAAACAACAGATGCACGTCATGAAAGAGCATTCTTCCAATATGAAGCACTAATTGTTGACAAAAATATTTCTTTTTCATCTGGAATAGTTATGATTCAAACTATACTAGAAAAAGTTTTTGGAAGAAAAATAAAAACAAGAATGAGAGAGGGATTTTTCCCATTTACAGAACCTGGATATGAAATTGACATGGAATGTCTAGTTTGTGGTGGAAAAGGTTGTAAAGTTTGTAACCACAATGGTTGGATTGAAGTTATGCCCGGTGGGGTAATTCATCCTAATGTATTAAAATCTGCAAATCTAGATCCAGAAGTATGGACAGGTTTTTATATCAATATAGGACTTGATAGATTAGTAATGATGAGATATGGAGTGGATGACGTAAGATTATTCCATAGTGGAGATTTAAGATTTTTAAAACAATTTAAATAGAATATAGAAAGGATTTTGAATATGAAAGTATCATTAAATTTAATAAGAAAATATATTGATTTACCAGAGGGGCTAACTGATGAACAAATAGCATATGATATGACACTTCGCACAGTAGAGGTAGACGAAGTAGAAAACATTAAACAAAAATTTCATGATATTGTAGTTGGAAAGATTTTAGAAGTGAAAGAACATCCAAATGCAGATAGACTAAGAATTTGTAATGTAGATATTGGAGAAGCTGAACCGGTACAAATAGTTTGTGGTGGGTCAAATCTTTATGAAGGTGAATATGTGGTTGTATCAAAACCAGGTGCAGAAGTAGTTTGGCATGGTCAAGGAGAACCTGTAAAAGTTTCAAAAACAAAAATGAGAGGGGAAGTATCTTGTGGCATGATTTGTGCAGCATCAGAAGTGTATTTAGGTGACTTCTATCCAGATGAGAATGAAACTGAAATAATAGATTTAAAAGGGTTTGAATGTAAACCTGGAGACAATGTAGCAGACTTATTTGGTATGACAGATACAGTATTAGAAATAGACAATAAATCTTTATCAAATAGACCTGATTTATGGGGACATTATGGAATTGCAAGAGAATTATCTGCAATATATGATGTACCATTAAAAGAATTACAAGAATTTAATATAGAAAGAGATTTGCCAAAATATAATGTTGAAATAAAAGATACAGAAAAATGCAATAGATATATTGCAGTAGAAATAGATGGAATTGATAATAGAAAATCACCAATGTGGATGCAATCATTGTTATCAAAAATAGGTCAAAGACCTATAAATGCTATTGTTGATATTACAAATTATGTAATGTTTGCAGTTGGTCAACCATTACATGCTTTCGACAAAACACATGTAAGCGGAGAAAAAATAATAGTAAGAAATGCTGAAAATGGAGAAGAATTATTATTACTTGATAATAATACAATTAAACTTACAACAGATGATTTAGTTATATGTGATGAAAGAGATGCAATGGGCTTAGCCGGAATTAGAGGAGGAAAGAAGGACTCAATATTACCAGATACAAAAGGCATTGTTCTAGAAGTTGCAAACTTTTCTGCAGATACGATAAGACAAACTGGAAAAAGATTTGCTGAAAAAACAGATGCAGCTATTAGATATGAGAAAGGGTTAGATACACAAAGAGTAAAAGAAGGAGCAGATTTAGCATTAAGACTCATTAAAGAAATATTTCCAGAAAGTAGAATTATAAAATATACAGATGTATATCCAAATGAAACAAAGAAAAATAAAATAAAAGTAAGTGAAGAGTTCTTAGATACAAGATTAGGAAAGAAAATACCACAAGAAAAAATAAAACAAATTTTAACATCACTTGGGTATGAATTATCATATAAAAATGGAGAATATGATATTACTGTTCCAACATGGAGATCAACAGGAGATGTGACGATTAAAGATGATGTAATGGGAGATATTGCTAGGATATTAAGTTTTGACAGTTTTGAAGCAAAACCAATTACTATAACATTTGAACATTCAGTAAAACAAAATGATGTTTTACTTGAAAGAAGAATAAAAGAATATTTAGCAGAAAGATGCGGATTTTATGAGATTTTTACATATCCATGGATTGAAGAAAAATATATTAAATCTGCCGGAATAGATATGGAAAAATCTATAAAGCTAGCAACTCCACCAGCACCAGATTTAGCATATTTAAGAAGTTCGTTAATTCCAGCCATGTTAGAGGCAATTTCTAAAAATCTTAGATATTATGATGAATTTAAATTGTTTGATTATGAAGAAGTATATAAAAAAGGTGATTACAGACCATCATCTAATGATGAAATATTACCAATTCAAAATAATTATTTGACTGGATGTATTGTAGGAAAAAATGCTAAAGAAATTTTCTACGAAGCAAAGGGCGTAATTGAAAATATGGCTAGATATTGTCATATGGAAGAAATTAAACTAGAAAAAATAGAAAAACCAAGTTGGGCAGATATTAATGCTTATTTAAATATTACCAAAAATGATGAAACAATTGGAACAGTTGGATTATTATCTGTAAAAGTAATGACAGAAACCAAAATAAAAAGAACCAATGTAGCAATATTTGAAATAAATTGTGATAAATTTGTTCCATATGCATCAAGAACAAACGAGTATGAGAAATTGCCGGGATTACCATTAGTAGAAAAAGACTTATCAATTCTTGCCAATGAAGAAATTACTTGGAAACAAATAGAAGAAAGCATAAAATCTAAAGTAAAAGAAGTTGAATTTGTTGATGAATATAGAGGAAATCAAATTCCTGAAGGTAAAAAATCAATTACATTGAAAGTAAAAATACTAAATGAAGGAACAACTATGACATCAGAGCAAATAAATGAAAGAATAAATAGTATATTAAAAGTTTTAGATAAGAAATGTGGAGCAAAACTTAGAGAAGAATAATAAAAAATAAGTATAATTTTTATCATAGCAAAAGGGGGAGCCCCGTCCATCTACAGATGGGCGGGGCTCTTTTAACACATTTATCCACTCGATAGCGGAAGAGAACATGACTTAACTGAGAGCATCGACCACGAACTCGGCGATGTTGCCAGCATAACCTGTGTACTTCTCGGGAGTAAGCTCGAGAAGCATTTCACGCTGCTCAGCCAAGAACTCATCGCAACTATTGATGATGGATAGGATGTCAGACTCATCAATCTCCTTGCCACGGGTGAATTTCTTCACCTTGTCATAGGCTTGGGGATCACCGGTAGTACGAAGAACCTGTTGAATAGGCTCTGCCAGGACTTCCCAGTTGCTCTGGAGATCATCTGCGAGAACTTGCTCGTTGATAGTCACACGAGAGAGACCCTTGATGGTTTCCAGAATAGCCTTAAGGAAGCAGCCAAAGGCTTCTCCGATGTGGCGCTGCTTAGTGGAATCCGAAAGATCTCTTTGCATGCGAGAAACAACAAGGGAGTCAGCCAGGCACCTGAGGAGCGAGATTGCCACAATCAGGTTGCCTTCTGCATTCTCGAAGGAAATCGGGTTTACCTTGTGAGGCATGGTACTGCTACCAACCTCGCCGTCAACAGGCTTTTGACCGAAATAGCGCAGGCAGATGTACAGCCAGATGTCGCGGACGAAGTCGAGGAGGATGCCAGAGAACTCTGCCATAGCACCAAAGAGACGAGACATGTAGTCATGACTTTCAATCTGAGTAGTCACCGGGTTAAAGGTGAGATCCATCTCCGACTCGATGAAGTCACAGCAGAGATTGGGCCAGTCATACCCAGGCAGTGCCAAGGAGATTGCCGAGTAGTTACCGGTAGCTCCATTGAACTTAGCCAGGATGTCGACAGACTCAATGTCATTTAGGCTATTCTCAAGTCGCCAAGCGAAAACAGCAAACTCCTTACCGACGGTAGTCGGCGTTGCGGGCTGACCATGAGTATGAGCCAACATGGGAACCTTGGCATATTCCTTGGCGAAACCTGTGAGCACCTTGATGAGCTCGTGTGCCTTAGGAAGGCAAACATTGCAAAGTGACCCCTTGAGCATATTGGCATAAGCGACATTAGTGATGTCCTCCGAAGTGCAACCGATGTGCACGAAAGAGCTGATTTCACCCATGCCACGGTCAACCAACTGCTCGGCAACATAGCGCTGAGCTGCATTGACGTCATGCTTGATCTTGAATTCAATAGCCTTAACCCTGTTGAAGGCCGTAGCATCGAACTCGTAGTAGATCTTCATGATCTCGGGAATCTTGTCCTTCGAGAAGTTGGACAGAATTTCGTTACTGTCCACGTTCTTGAGGAGGAAGGTGAGCCATTCCACCTCCACACGCACACGCTCCCTGACGAGAGCAAACTCAGAGAGGTAAGGAGACAGAAGGTCTCTAATCTCAGAGTAACGCCCGTCGAACGGACAGAGTGCAATGGCTTCGGGAGAAAGCCCTTGCATCTCCGGAGGAAGCAAAGACTCCCTCGTAAGTGATACTGCCATTTCGTTCCTTTCAGACATGATGTGTACCTTCCGTTGATGAACTTGCCATCCAAAAGTTAGTGCTTTTTATTCCCCCTTTCTAAAGGTTATTTAACTATTGTCTTCCCATGATGAAAAAAACTTTAGAAATACAATAGTTCCGACAAAAAAAATTATATCATAAAAACCATATTATGTAAATATGAATTTATAGAATTAATATATTAATTGTGATTACCTAAAATATATTATATTTCAATCCTAGGCTGATACCTTTCAAGCCACATATTTACCTGACAAAGGTATGCGAAAAGTTGCGGACCGCGTCATGAGCTGTCCATACCAAGGTCTAGTAAAGGCTTTGCCATCGGTTTCTATTATTTTAAGAATATATTCTCTGTTTAATAAGTTATTAATAGGAGCGCTTTTATCATTCATTATTTTTGTAAGCATTTCTTTTACAGTTTTTAAATAACTAGGATTCCATGTCTTAGGATATGGACTCTTTTTTCTATCTACAATTTCAGCTGGCAATTTATCTTTCATAATGTATCTTAGCAATCCTTTTTCTCTACCGTTTAATGCTTTTATTTCCCAAGGTATGTTCCATACATATTCAGCTAAACGATAGTCACAAAATGGAACTCTAATTTCAAATCCATTATACATTCCCATTCTATCAGATCTATCTAAAAGAGTTTGCATAAACCAATTTAAAGTAAGGTAAGATATTTTTCTTTTTTCTTTTGTTTCGTCTGAGTCAGCATCTAAAATTTCTACATCATCTAAACTTTCATTATATCTATAATCTATATATTCTTTTAAATCAATCTTTTCACCTATTTCAGGATTTAATAATTCTTGTCTTTCTTTGATTGCAATAGACCAAGGAAATGTTCCGCTATTTAAAGCATCTTCTCTAAAAAACCATGGATAACCTCCAAATATTTCATCTGCACATTCTCCAGTAAGAGTAACTGTTGCTTCTTGTTTTACGTTTTTACAAAATAATAGTAATGATGAATCAACATCTGCCATACCAGGAAAATCTCTTGCTATCATAGCATCTTCTAAGTTTAAAGCAAGTTCTGGAGTGTCTAGCATTACTACATGATGCTCTGTATTTAATTTTTTACTCATTAAATCAATGTAATAGTTATCTGAATTAGGCTGAAAATCTGTTTTTTGAAAGTTTTTATCATTATCAATATAATCAACAGAGTAAGTGTTTAAAGTAGGAAGATTATGCTCTCTATAATAATCTGATGCATACATAGTGATTATACTTGAGTCTAGTCCACCAGATAAAAATGTACATAAAGGAACATCACTTACAAGTTGATTTTTTATTGAATCTTCCAATAAATATAATACTTTGTCACAAGTTTTGGCTAAATTATCTGTATGAATCTTGCTTTTTAATTTCCAATAACGTTTTTTGTGAAAACCAGATTCATTATAAATTGCGTAATAAGCAGGAGAGAGTTCATTTATATTTTTAAAAGATGTTGTACCATTAGTGTGTGCAGGACCAATTCCAAACATTTCACTAATTCCTTGTTTATCTAATATAGGTTGAATACCAGGGAATTTCAAAATTGCTTTTACTTCAGAGGCAAATATGAAATAATCATTAAAAATTGTATAAAAAAGAGGCTTTACACCAAAATGATCACGTGCTATAAATAATTCTTTCTCTTTTTGGTTCCATATAGCAAATGCAAAAATTCCATTTAATTTATTTATAAGATTTTCTTTATGAAGTACATAGGACTTTAAAAGTATTTCAGTATCTGAATGAGTTTCTAGCTCTATATTATTTTGTTTTAAATCTTCTTGTAATTCCTTAGTGTTATATATCTGACCATTGTATGCAATTATATATGTATTGCCATTATATTTATAAGTCATAGGTTGTTTGCCACCTTCAGGATCAATTACAGAAAGTCTGCGATGAGCTAAGAGAATATTTTCTTCAGTATGATAGCCACATTCATCAGGACCTCTCTTTTTTAATGTGTTATTCATAGAAATTAAAGAATTTTTCTTTGAATCCAGATTATTTTTTAAGTTAACTATACCAACAAAACCGCACATAAAACAATCAATTCCTTTCATTAATATATAAATATCATATGAATATTTGAATAAAAATGTAACTGGTATTGACAAATTTAAAAAAAATTAGTATAATTTTATAGTATCAATTTAGAGAAAGTATAAATTACATATACAATAGATAATGGTTCAAGGGAGGGAGTAAAAATGGCACAACCAAAAAGAAGATGGTCTAAAGCAAGAACAGGTTTAAGAAGATCAACATGGAAATTAGAAAACCAAAATTTAGTTGAATGTTCACATTGTCATGAATTAGTAAAACAACATACAGTTTGTCCTACATGTGGATATTATGATGGAAAAGAAGTAGTTGCTAAAAAAGAAAACTAAAAATATAATAAAAAATTTAAAGGTGGCTTAAAGCCACTTTTTTTTTATTCCTATTAAATAAAAAGGCATAATCGCCATTGATAGAATAATATTTAAATGATATAATATGAAAAAATATAAAAATGGAAGGAAATAAAATATGACTAATAGAATAGATAAAATAAATTATTATTTAAATATAGCAAAATCGGTAGCAGATAGAAGTACATGTTTATTAAAAAAATGTGGAGCAGTTATTGTAAACAATGACGAGATTATTGCA
This sequence comes from uncultured Clostridia bacterium, assembly GCA_944392465.1. Lineage (GTDB taxonomy): Bacteria > Bacillota > Clostridia > TANB77 > CAG-508 > CALXVA01. The sequence goes on from CALXWR010000017.1 coordinate 16,225, forward strand.
ACTGGTTATAACGGAGCTCCAAGAGGAAGAATAAATTGTATTGACCTAGGTTATTGTTCTAAGAAAAAGTTTTTTCCAAATTTAAGGCATGCTGGGTATGATGCGTGTAGAAGTGTTCACGCGGAACAAAATGCTATAATTAGTGGAGCTAGAAAAGATATGCTTGGAGGAACACTTTATCTTGTACAATTTAGAACAGATTCTGGAGAATATGAAGAAAATCCAGGTTGTTGCCAATTGTGTAGAAAAATGATTATTAATAGTGGAATAGTAAAAGTATTTGTTAGAAAAAACAATTCAGAATATATTGAAATTGATGTAGAAGAATGGATTAAACATGATGATTTAATAGACGGCAAAATTACATATTAGTAAAACAATATGAAGGGATTAATAATCAAATGAAAAGAATATTTAATTTGATAAAAACCAAAAGTACAATTCATTATATAATTATAGTGGTTATTGGTTTGATTTTATCAATACCACTTATAAAATTACAAGTAAGAGCTACAGATGATGGGTGGCTTCATTTATTAAGATTGATTGGAATTGATAATGCAATTAATAATACTAATTTTCCGTTTTTAGTACAGCCGTTCTTTTGTAATAATTGGGGCTATAGTATGACAGCCTTTTATCCAACTATAGTTTCTTATATACCATACTTTATAGGTTCGCTTGCTGGTACATTTGTAAATGGATTGAAAATTTTTGCATCCATTACTATTATTTTGTCTGGTATATTCATGTATAAATTTGCACTTGAAGTAACAAACAAGAAAAATATTGCACTTTTGTCAGCTATTATATACATGGTTTTGCCATATAGATTTGAAGATATTTATAATAGATTTGCAATAGGTGAATTTACTGCTTTTATTTTCATGCCACTTGTATTTTTAGGATTATATAATTTACTAAATGAAGATGGAAAAAAACATTTTTTTATTGCAATAGGTGCTGTAGGGCTTATGTTATCCCATACAATATCAACAGTATATACAGCATTATTTTGTGTGTTTTATGTTTTACTAAATTTTAAAAAAATTATAAAAATAGATATATTAAAAAAATGCATTATAAACATAGTTTTCATCTTATTAATTACAGCAATATTTTGGATTCCTATGCTAGAGTTTGAAGCAAATGCACAATATGCTATATTTGAGCCAGATGTACTAAAAACAAGTGGAAAATATGTAGCTGATAATACAATAGAATTGTGGCAATTACTTAAAGATAAGGGAGAAGAAAATGGTGTATCATTTGTTGTGGGAATTCCATTTATAACAATGCTTTTATTAGGTATTTTTATATATAAAAAATTAGATAATAAATTAAAAGATTTCTACATGACGGGAATTTTGTTTGCCATAATAGCAATATTCATGTGTACTAAATTTTTTCCATGGATCTTTATGCCAGATTTTTTATGTACTGTGCAATATCCATGGAGACTACTTGGATTTGCATTGTTCTTCTTAACTCCATTATGTGCAATTAATATTTGTTATTTAATAGGATATATTAAAAGAGAAAAAATACGAAATTTAATTTATACACTTGTAATTTTAGTAATAGCAGTATTTACAGTAAAAGAATTATCTGTTTATAAAACAGATAATTCAAATTTAGACCTTGATTATGAGGCAAAAATTAAATCCAATCCTCAAATACATTATTTTTCTGTAAATAGAGATTATATGCCATATAAAGCACTAATAAAACAAAGAGATTATTTACTTGTAAGGACAGATAATACATATTTACTTTCAGGAAAAGCAATCATAGAAGATGAGCATAAAGATGGTCTTCATTTAGAATTAGACATAAAAGAGGCAAATAAAGGAACAGAACTTGAATTGCCTTACTTATATTATCCAGGATATACAATTAAACTAATATATAATAATATAGAAACTAATTTAAAAGCTGAGGAATCTGAAAATGGTTTTGTAAAAATTATTATTCCAGATAATATTAATGAGGGAAAAATCATATTAAATTATACTGGTACAGCTCTTGAAAAATGTGCATATATAGTATCTGGCATATCATTACTATCTTTTATAATATATGTGGTTTATTATATGAAAAAGGATAAGGATATAGATAAAAAATTAAAAATAGAGGGAACAAATGAAAGAAAAAGTTAAAGACTATTTAATTATATTAATATTTACATTAATCGTGTCATTTCCGCTTATTAGTAATAACATTGATATATATGTAGATGATGGAATTCAACATATTGCAAGACTTATGGGAACATTTCAGTCCATAGAAGAGGATGGGCAAATATTTCCTGTTATCATGTCTAATTTTTGTAATGGATTTGGCTATTCATGGAATATATTTTATAGTCCATTTACGGCATATGTACCAATGATTTTTAGATTATTTACTGATTCATATGAATTAATTTTTAAATTATTTATGGTATTAATTAGTTTCTTAAGTGGAATAGCAATGTATGAATTTGTAAAAAATGTAACCAAAAATAGATATGCTGGACTTTTGGCATCTGCATTATATATTTTTGTACCATATAGATTAACAGACATGTACTTAAGATATGCTATTGCTGAACTTGCTTCATTTATATTTTTGCCAATTACTTTTTTGGGAATGTATAATATATTTTGTAATGATGAAAAAAGCATAAAAAAGAGTTTGGCACTAACTATTGGAGCAGTTGGGCTTATACTTACACATATTGTGATGGCAATGTATGTTGCAATATTTTGTTTTATATATTTAATTATTAATATTAAAAAATTAAAAGATAAAAACATTTTAAAAATGTTAGGTATTAACATTTTACTAATTATACTTCTCTCAAGTTTTTATTTATTGCCAATGCTTGAACATAAAATGAATACTGAATATGAAGTGTTTAAAAGTGGCAGAATGGAAAATACTGAAAAACTAATAAGTAGTAAGACAAATTTAATAGATTTAGTATATACTCCTAACGGAAAACTTGTAAAGGAAATAGGATTTGTTATTTTAATAGGTTTAATTTTAACCATTTTAGCTTATAAAAAAATTGATAATAATCTAAAAATGATTTATTGGTTTTCACTTATTACTGACATAACATGTATTATATTATCACTTAAAATTTTTCCATTTGAAAAATTGCCTGAGATACTTAAAATGATACAATTTACTTTTAGATTGTTAGAATTTTCATCATTCTTTTTAGTATTCGTAGTAGCTATAAATTACTCTATAGTTATTAAAAACTTTCAAATGAAAGATGTAGTAGTTCTAAGTACAATTTGTATATTGTTATTTATTCCATTTATAAAAAGAATAGATTTTAAAAAGGATTGGAAAGAAGAACAACTTTGGCCAGCGGTAGCTGTAAATAATTATACTGGCAGAGTTCATGCTGGATGTGCTACATTTGAATATTTGCCTAGTAAAGCATTTAATAATTTAGATTATTTAAAAAATAGAGAAAATACTATATATATATTAGAAGGATATGCCAATATAGAAAATGAGAAAAAAACGGGTAGCAAAATGCAATTTAATATATCAGACGTAAAGGAAAACACCAAACTAGAATTGCCATATATATATTATTTGGGCTATGAAGTAAGTTTAGAAAATGCAAATGGAAAGAAAAAACTAGATGTATGCGAATCAAAAAATGGTTTTTTACAAATGAATGTGGAAAATGATGATGAAGGAACAATTACGGTAAAATATACTGGAACACCATTAATGAAAATTTCTTATTTAATTTCTTTTACATCATATATTATAATTATTATAATATATATATGGAGATTTATAAGAGCAAAAACAGATTAAAGCCTTAGGAAATAGCAAGATTTTCTTGCTATTTCTTTGTTATTATAGTAAAATTATTGTGTGATACTTAATAAAAATAGAGTAAAATATAAATTATTAAAGAATAAAAACATATAAAATTTTTATATATCATAATAAATGCAAAACATATAAATCTAAGAAAGGTAGGTAAAAACATGGGAAAGCCAACAGTTGCTATTGTAGGAAGACCAAATGTAGGAAAATCCTCTTTTTTTAATTACATAGTTGGTAAAAGAATATCTATAGTAGAAGATACTCCAGGCGTTACACGTGATAGAGTATGTGCTGAAGCAAATTGGAGAGGCAGAACATTTAATTTGGTTGACACAGGAGGAATTGAACCTGAATCAGAAGATGTGATAATTTCACAAATGAGAGAACAAGCAGAGCTAGCTATAGCTATGGCAGATGTAATAGTATTTATAACTGACATAAAACAAGGAGTTACAGCAGCAGACGAAGATATAGCACTAATGCTTAGAAAATCTAAAAAACCAATTGTTTTAGTTTGTAATAAATCAGATAATTATGGAAAAGTGCCTGATGCAATATATGAATTCTATAATTTAGGGTTAGGAGAACCATATAGAGTTTCCGCTGCTAATGCAATAGGTGTTGGAGATGTATTAGATGCAATCTATGATAAATTGCCACCAATTGATGAAAATGAAAATGATGAAGAAATAATTAAAGTTGCAATAATTGGAAAACCAAATGTAGGAAAATCCTCTTTAGTTAACAAAATACTTGGTGAAAACAGAATGATTGTTAGCAATATTGCTGGTACAACAAGAGATGCAATAGACTCTGAATTTGAAAATGAATTTGGAAAATATATATTCATTGATACTGCAGGAATTAGAAGAAAAAATAAAGTCTCTGAAAATATAGAAAAATATAGTGTAATAAGAAGTTTACTTGCTGTTGAAAGGGCAGATGTATGTTTACTTATGATAGATGCAAATGAAGGTGTGACTGAGCAAGATACAAAAATTGCAGGAGAGGCTCATGAAGCAGGGAAAGGCATAATAATTGTTGTTAATAAATGGGATGAATATAAAAAAGAAAATGGTACTTTAGAAAAATACAAAAAAGATGTATATAATAAATTATCGTATTTATCATATGCGCCAATTTTGTTTATATCAGCTAAAACTGGACAAAGAGTTAACAAACTATTTGAATTAATAAATAGTGTTGCAAGTCAAAATTCATTAAGAGTGTCAACATCTGTGCTTAACCAAGTGTTGAATGAGGCAATTGCAATTGTACAACCACCAACAGACAAAGGTAAAAGACTTCGTATATTTTATATGACTCAAGCTAGCACTAAACCACCAACATTTGTTGTATTTGTAAATGACAAAAACTTATTCCACTTTTCTTATGAGAGATATTTAATCAATCAAATAAGAAAAGAATTTGGCTTGGTTGGTACACCTGTAAGAATGATTGTTAGGGAGAAAAATGAAAAAGATTAAATTGAGAAAGAATAATTATTTCTCAATTAAGATAAACGAATAAACAGGAGAAAAAATGAGTGTAAATTTAATATATAAACATCAGAAAAAGGCATATGCTCTAATGAAAGAAGCTCTAAGAAAAAATGGAAGAGCAGCATATGTTTTTCCAATGGGATGTGGTAAAAGTTTTCTTCCTCTAAAATATATGGAAGAATTCCCAGACAAAAAAGTTTTACTAGTTAGTCCTAATATTGGAATAATTAATCAATTCAAAAGATATATTAGTACATATCTTTTAAATGGAAAAAAATTAACCAGAAATGAATTCCCAAATTTTAGAGCTATAACTTATCAAAAAATAGCTTTAGCTGGAACTATAGAAAATTTAAAACCTGATGTAATTATTTTTGATGAAATACATAGAATGGGAGCCGAAAATTGGGAACCTGCTATTGATAAATTAATATCTGCTAATCCAAATGCTGAAATTATTGGAATGTCTGCTACTCCAGAAAGAACAGATAAAAGAAACATGGCATATGAAAAATTTGGAGATAGTGTTGTATATGAAATGAGCTTAACAGAAGCTCTAAATGGCTTTAAAGAAAATGAAGTAGTATTAAATGGAGCAAGATATGCAAGAGTTATATCAGCTTTAAAAAGCGATTTAAGACAATATAGGGAACAAATTGAACAAATAGAAGACGAAGGAAAAAGAAGTATATTATTAAAAAAATATAGTGAACTTAGTTCAATTGTTAGTGATTCACCAGATATTGCAGATATAATGGAAGCGGCTATGAAGAAAAAGAATGGAAAGTATATAGTATTTTGTTCGAATAGAGAAGAAATGTTTGAAAAGATGAAGCAGGTTCAAGCAATTTTCGGAAAGGTAAATTCTAATATTCGTGTAGACTATATAATAACTAAAAAAAATAAAGATGGTAAAACTCAAAAAGAAAACAGATTAACCTTAGAAGAATTTGAAGGTAGAGAAAGAGGAGAGGCTTTAAATTTACTTTTTTGTGTAGATATGCTAAATGAAGGTGTACATTTAGAAGGAGTGGATGGAGAGGTCCAATTTAAACCTACAGAATCTAGAATTAGATATAAACAAATGGTGGGCAGAGTTCTTTCTTCAAATAAAGAAGCGGAAGAAACAGTAATAATAGATGCAGTAAATAACTGGATTAGACAAATTGATACATATGTAGAATTAGAGAGTGCAGTAAGTGTAGGAAATAGAACAAAAGGCGAATCTAAAAGTGACAATAAAAATTTACTAAGATTAACAGATGAAGAATTAGAACTTGTGGAACTTTTGGAAGAAATACAAGAAGGAATTAATTATCAAATAAATAATACTTTTGATGAAATAATAAGATGGTTAGAAACTCATGATGGACATTTGCCAAGAGGCAACATTAGTAGATGTCACATATATAGAAGAAATGATGACCTTAATGAAGAAGAAAAATATGAAAGGATTTTATATCAGCGATGGTCAAGATCTCCAGAAAAGAAAATTTTAGATGAATATGCAGGAGTACCTGTAAGTGAATTTCCAAAGCAATTAGAAGAGTATGTAAATAAAATATATTTATTAAGAAGCTATGGACTAGGAACAAAGAAGCCTTTAACATATGATGAGATAATAAAATGGCTAGAAACACATGATGGAAATATGCCAAGGAGTCAAATAAACAAGAACAATAAAAAAGTAAAAGTTGAAGATATGACTGAAGAAGAAAATTACGAAGTTAATTTATCAGGAAGATGGAGAAACTCTCCAGAAGCTAAAGCTTTAAGAGCATGTATAGGAATAGAATTAAATGACTTACCAGAAGAATATGAGATGTACAGAGAACAAATTAGCAAATTAAGAGGTTACGGACTAGGTATAGAAAAAAGACCTATTTTTGAACAAATAATAGAATGGTTAGATAATCATAATGGGGAAATGCCACATGGGTATAGTTCTGAAAATGGAAGAAAATTAAAAGCTGAAGAATTATCTGATGAAAAAAAGGCAGAACGAAATTTATATGTTAAATGGAGTAAATCAAAAGAAAGAAAAGCTTTAGAAGCATGCAAAGGTATAGCTATTGAAGACTTGCCAGATGAATATATGATGTATAGAGAACAAATTAGCAAATTAAGAAGTTATGGGTTAGGCATAGGAACTTTTGAAGAGGTAATTAATTGGTTAGAAAGTCATAATGGTCAAACTCCAAGAGGAATGATTGGTAGAGAAGGAAAGAGAATAAAAACATCAGAATTAACTAGTGAAGAACAATACGAAAGAAACTTATATTATAGAATGAAAAGATTACAAGAATTTATAGCATATAAAAATTCAAAAGGAATTCCTATAGAAGACTTGCCAGATGAATATGTGCAGTATAGAGAGCAAATAATTAAATTTAGAGAATTTGAGCAACTAAGGGCAAGCCAAAAAGTTTTAAGAAAGATGAAAGTTAGTGTTGGAAAACAAATATCAAATAATGAAGAAACAAGAACCGAATTATCAGATTTAGCTAAAGAAGTAGAAGAAACACGAGCTTAAATTAAAGTAAACAAATCATATTAAAATTTGTTTACTTTAAAAAATAAATTTAGTGTAAAACAATAAATGAGTAACAAATTGATAAAATTTACAAAAAAACTATTGAAAAAGACAAATTTAATATATAATAAAGAAGAACCAAATAAAGGAGGATAAAATAAATGATTGAATGTGGGGTAATGGCAATAATTGCATATTTAATTGGAAGTATTAATTTTTCAGTAATATTGAGCAAAAAAATGGCAGGATTTGACGTAAGAGAAAAAGGTAGTGGAAATGCTGGAACTACAAATATGTTAAGGTCAGTAGGAAAAAAAGCTGCAGTAATAACTTTAATATGTGATATTTTAAAAGGTGTGGTGGCAATTTTAATAGCAATGGCATTAGGAAAGATATTTTCAGATGTAAATGGTGCGTTACTAATCCAAGTAGCAGGTGTTGCAGTAATTATAGGACATACTTTTCCAATATTTTTTAAATTTAAAGGGGGAAAAGGTGTAGCTACTTCGCTAGGAGTACTTATAATGTCTAACTGGCAAATTGGACTAATATGTTTAGTATTTGCACTTATATTAATTATTCTTACACAAATGGTTTCTGTAGGATCTATAGCAGCAGCTATTCTATATCCAGTACTTACATTATTCATACCAGAAAATTACATAGTACCAGGAAACTATATAATCTATAGTATTGTTTTAGCAATCATAATAATATTTAATCATAGGGAAAATGTAAAAAGACTTTTAAACGGAACTGAAAATAGAATTAGTTTTAAAAATACAAAATAAATTAAATTGATAAATTCATAAATAAAGGAGAGAATAAAGAGTATGAATATAAAAAAGATATGTATAATAGGAAGTGGAAGCTGGGGATCTGCTCTTGCAATACATGCAGCAAAAATTGGACATGAAGTTAGGTTATGGTCTTTTTCAGAAGAAGAAAGAGATTTGATAAATAATGAACATAAGTGTAAATTTTTACCTATGGCTACAATGCCAGAGAACATTAAATGTACAACAGATATAAAAGAAGCTGTAAAAGGGAGTGATATGATATTACATGTAACACCTTCAAAATTCACAAGAGATACAATAAAAAAATATAAAGAATATGTAGAAAATCAACCAATAATATTATGTTCAAAAGGATTTGAGTCATCAACATTACTTACATTAAACGAAGTGGTACATGAAGAATTACCACTAGCAAAAATAGGAGTGTTTACAGGACCAAGCCATGCTGAAGAAGTATCATTAGGTATTCCAACAGCAATAGTAATAGCTTCGCAAAGTTTAGATGTACAATACTTGGTACAAGATACATTTATGAATGAAAAATTAAGAATTTATACAAGTTCTGATGTTAAAGGAGCAGAACTTGGAGGAGCTTTAAAAAATATAATAGCTTTTTGTGCAGGAATAATAGCAGAATTAAACATGGGAGATAATACTTTAGCAGCTTTAATAACTAGAGGTTTAACAGAACTTTCACGTTTAGGAGTTGCTTTAGGAGGAAACCATAATACATTTTATGGATTATCAGGATTAGGAGATTTAATTGTTACTTGTCTTAGTGAACATAGCAGAAATAGAAGAGCAGGAAGATGTATAGGAAAGGGATTAACTGTTGAGGAAACAAAAATCGAAGTTGGACAAACAATAGAAAGTATAGATAATATTGAAGTTGCACACAAATTAGCAGATAAATATCACATTGAAATGCCAATTGTAAATACTGTGTACGATGTATTATATAACGGGTTAAAACCACAAGAGGCTGTTATTAAACTAATGACACGTGATAAAAAATGTGAATAATAATTATTACCAAGGATATCTTTCATAAATATATTTTATAACATTATTGGCATTATGATCAGTAACATTTATGAAAAGACCTTTATCTAAGCTAACCCACATATTAATTGAATATTTATCGTTATTATCAATAAAAGTACCAATAATATCCACCATTTCAACGGGATTTTGGTACTTTTTTTCCCATTCTAATAGATTAATATGCTCATTATTTTCATTAAAAAAATCGTTTAAAAATCTATTTATTTCATTTTTTTCTAAACTATATAATCTTACAATACAATACATAATATACCTCATATAATTATTTACAATACAAATTTTATATTAATATGTATAAATTTTGAATAAAAATACTAGAGAATAAAAGGAAAATAAATGGTTATAATAAATTTAAATTTAATATGTAAAATAATGATGCCAAAGCAATATATTAAGTGGCATTTATAAAATAAGGGGTAAAATGAAAAAATATATAGTTACTATAACAATATTGTTGATAATAATTTTTTTATCTATATGTGGATATTTTGTTTATGCAAATGTAAAATCAAATCAAGGTAGCAATGTAGATATGTTGAAAGAAAAAGCTATTTCTGAAATAGGATTTCTAAATACAGAAATAATTGATATAATGAACGAATTAAACAATATTTCATACACAAATTATAAAATTATAAATCAAGATGTAAATATATCTGGTCAAAGTTCAGAAAATAATGTACAAACAGATGAGAATATAATAGATAGGTCTGCAATAGAGTACGAAAGTACTCTAAACGAGGATAATGATAAAATAGACTGGGAGTCTATTAAAGAAACTACAGAGAATATATATTCAAGTTGGACCACTATATTAATAGATTTAACAACATTAAATGTAAACAAAGATAATTTACTAAGATTTAATGATTTATTAGATGAAATAATAAATGCAGAAGAGGAAAAGAATAAACAAGTATGTCTTATGCGTACAGCGGACTTATATAATTTGCTTGCTTTGTATTTGAATGATTTTGCTGTAGACGATCAATTAAAAAATATATATAATACAAAATCCAATATATTATACGCATATTCGTTTATAGATGAAGAAAATTGGGAAAAAGCAAATAATTATATAGAAAATGCAAAAAATGAGTTTAACAAAATAATGAATAATCAGGTTAGTAATTTAAACAGTATTGATGAAGTAAACAAGTCATATATTTTAATTAATGAATTATCTGATGATATTAATAAAAAAAGCAAAAAAACATTTTTTATAAACTATCAGGAAGTAATGCAGGAATTAGAAAATATATAATATAAATTTGACTATACTAAAAAAATATAGTAAAATAGTTTTTGAGTAAATCGAATAGTCGCGTATAGCAAGGTCGAAAGACAGCGTACGAGGAAAGTCCGGGCTCCATAGAGCAATGATGCTGGATAACGTCC
>CALXWR010000018.1 GCA_944392465.1 uncultured Clostridia bacterium
ATGGATTTTTGTTTTCTAAAGCTTCTTTTCCACCTTGTGGCATTGAAAATGGATTATGGTTAAAATCAATTGTTCCTTCATCAGATAATTCATACATTGGAAAATCTGTTATAAAGCAAAATTTATATACATTCTTTTCGATTAAATCTAATCTCTTTCCAAGTTCTATTCTAACTAATCCTGCAATTTTTTGTGCAACTTTTAATTCATCTGCTATAAAGAATATTGCAGAATTTTCTTTTACACCATATTCATTTTCTAAAGCCACTTTATTTTCATCAGTCAAGAATTTAGAAATTCCTCCAGTATATCCATTTTCTTTTTCCACTTTAACCCAAGCTAAACCATTTGCTCCAGCTTCTTCTTTAGCAAAATTTGTCATACTATCAAAGAATTTTCTTCCTTGCTCTGCTCCTTCTGGCACAACAATTATTTTTACAGTTTTACCTTTAAACGCATTAAATTCTGTATTAACAAACAATTTAGTAGCATCTTGTATAATTAGAGGATTACGTAAATCTGGCTTATCTATACCATATGTTTCCATTGCTTCTTTATATGGTATACGTCTAAAAGGTGCTTCATCAACCTTCCAATTAGTATGCTCTCTAAATACTGTTGTAAATACTGTTTCTAAAACTTTAAATACATCCTCTTGCTCAGCAAAACTCATTTCAAAGTCCAATTGATAAAACTCACCTGGTGCTCTATCTGCTCTAGGGTCCTCATCTCTAAAACAAGGAGCAATTTGATAATATTTATCAAACCCTGAAACCATTAACAATTGCTTAAATTGTTGTGGTGCTTGAGGAAGAGCATAAAATTCTCCCGGATGTAATCTACTAGGCACTAAATAATCCCTTGCACCTTCTGGAGATGAATTAGCCAAAATAGGAGTTTGAATTTCGCTAAATCCTAATTCATCCATTATTCTTCTTAATGTTTTCATAACTTTAGAACGAAGTAGTATCGTATCATGTAATTTAGTATTTCTCAAGTCTAAAAATCTATATTCTAACCTTAAATCCTCTCTTGCTTCGCCTGTAGTTTTTTCTGAATTAATCTCAAAAGGCAAAACATTCTTACATTTACCAAGTACCTTAATTTCTTCAGCTTCTATTTCAATTTCTCCTGTTGGAATTTTTTTATTCTTGTTACTTCTTTCTACAACTTTCCCTTTAACACTTATCACACATTCAGTAACCAAATCATTAGATGCTTCTAATAATCCAGACTCTTCATTTATAACTATTTGAGTAATCCCAAACTGGTCACGTAAATCTATAAATTTCATTGAACCTAAATTTCTTATAGTTTGAATCCACCCAGCAAGTAAAACTGTTTGTCCAACATTTGAAATATTTAACTCTCCACAATTATGATCTCTGTACATATAACTCATTCCTTTTTATTTACATTTTTTGTTGCATATACTACTTATTTAAAATACAAATAAATAGACATTATATATTATACTTTGTTTTGTACACAATTTCAATACTGTAAACTAAAAATGCCAATGGGTCTGTCCTCATTGGCATTTTTAAGTTATTCTATTGTTGTAATTTTACCATCTTTTAATGTCTTTGGTACATCTATTACTCTTTGGTTTGAAGATCCTCTCCATTTTAATGTTGGGTCATGTAATTCATCTTCATATTGTCCATCTACTAGTACATCAATATATTTAAAAACTTCCTTATCTTTTATGTTTTCAAATCTAAATCCGGTCCATGCCCATATATTTTTATTTGGATATTTTTCTTTAAATGCTTTTGCAAGTTTTGTTGTTCCTTCTACATTTACAGGGTGCATAGGTTCTCCTCCTAAAATTGATAACCCTACAATATAGTCTTTACTAGATAAATCTAAAACCTTTTCTATTGTTTCTTCTGTAAACTCTTTGCCTTCTTTAAAATCCCAAGTTTCTGGATTAAAGCAGTTTTTGCAATGGAATTCACAGCCTTGCATAAATATAGATACTCTTACACCTGGTCCATTTGATATATCCATTTTTCTAATTAAATTATATCTCATATTAATCAGCCACCTTATTGTCTAAATGTAGTACTCTTTCTTTTATCTCTTGAGTTCTTCCTTTATTCCAGAAGTTTGTTCCTATGTATCCGCATGTACGTCTTGCAACATTTAATGTATTATGATCTCTATTTCCGCAGTTTGGGCAATACCATTCTAAATCATCATCAATTAATATTTCTCCTGAATAACCACATTGTTGACAATAATCTGATTTTGTATTAAGTTCTGCATATGTAATATTTTCATAAATAAATTTGATAATTTCTAAAATTGATTCCAAATTATTTTGTAAATTTGGTGTTTCTATATATGAAATAGCTCCTCCCGGGCTTAGTCTTTGGAATTCACTTTCAAGTTTTAATTTTGAAAAGGCATCAATTTCTTCAAAAACAGGTACATGATATGAATTAGTAATATAATTTCTATCTGTTATTCCTTTAACAGTTCCAAATCTCTCTCTTAAACATTTAGCAAATTTATATGTAGTAGATTCAATTGGTGTTCCATATAAAGAATAATCAATATCTTCTGCTTTTTTCCATTTTGCTGTAGCATCATTTAATTTTTGCATAACTTCTAAAGCAAATTCTTTACCATCACCATTATCTGTATGAGAATGTCCTGTCATAAATTTAACACATTCATATAAACCAGCATACCCTAATGAAATTGTTGAATAGCCATGATGTAATAGTTCATGAATTGATTCTCCTTTTTCTAGTCTTGCTAATGCTCCATGTTGCCATAAAATAGGTGCTACATCACTTTTAGCATTACTTAATCTCTTATGTCTTATTTGTAGAGCTTTATGACATAGTTCTAGTCTTTCATCAAATATTTTCCAGAATTTATCGAAATCTCCATCTGAAGAAAGGGCTACATCAGGCAAGTTTATAGTTACAACACCTTGGTTAAATCTTCCATAATATTTTCCTTTTCCTTTAACATAGTTTTTAGCTTTTGCAATATTTCCAAGACTCATTGTTCTATCTGGAGTAAGAAATGATCTACATCCCATACAAGGATAGCACTCACCATTTCCTAATTCATTTATTTTTAATTCTTTCATTACTTTTTCAGAAATATAATCTGGTACCATTCTCTTAGCTGTACATTCAGCAGCTAGTTTTGTTAAATACCAATAGTTACTATCTTCATGAATATTGTCTTCTTCAAGAATATATAAAAGTTTTGGGAATGCAGGTGTTATATAAACACCTTTTTCATTTTTAAAACCAAGAATTCTTTGTCTTAAAAACTCTTCAATTACCATAGCTAATTCATCTTTGTACTCATCTGTTTCACCTAAGTACATACAAACTGATAAAAATGGTGCTTGTCCATTTGTGTTTGTCATAGAATTTACTTGATAGTTAAAAGTTTGAACTCCATCTTCAACTTCTTTTTTAGTATCTTGCATAGCAAACTTCTCGCAATCTTCTTTGCTTAAGTTTCTTTCTTGATATTTTTTCAAATACTTTTCATAACTTGCTCTTACAAAAGGAGCTAAATGAGAAAGTGAAACTGTTGCTCCGCCATAACTTGATGATGTAACTGCTAAAATTATTTGAGTTGCTATTGTTGCAGCAGTAATAAATCTATGAGGTTTTTCTATCATAACTCCATTTATAACAGTTCCATTTTGCAACATATCATCTAAGTTTATTAATTCACAATTATGAAGAGCATTTTGTGCAAAATAATCTGCATCATGGAAGTGAATTATACCCGCATCGTGAGCTTTTACTATATCTTCAGGGAGTAAAAATCTTCTAGTTATATCTGTACTTGTTATACCTGCTAAATAATCTCTTTGTGTTGTTACAACTTCTGCATTCTTATTTGAATTTTCATTGTTCCAGTATTCATTTTCACCTTCAATTAATTCCTTAATTGATTGATCTGTTGTATTAGCTTTTCTCACTAATTCTCTTGTATATCTATATGTAATATATTTTTTAGCTAATTGATATTTATCAAATTCCATTAATTTTTGTTCTATAATATCTTGTATATCTTCAACAAGAATTCTCTTTTTGTTTAATTCTTCAATATATTTAATTATTTCTTCAATTTCTTCTTTTGATGCTTTATTTTTCCCCTTCACTTCATTATTGGCTTTTCCTATTGCAATCCTTATTTTATCAGGATTATAGTCTACTATATGACCATCTCTTTTTACGATTTTCATGTCTTTCGTACCCCCTATATTTTTCTTTTTTCATTCTTAAACTGCCTAAATTTTAATAATAAATTATACATCTTACAAGTTGCACTTGCACCTTTTTTTTATTTTTGTTAAAATAAATTTAGGTGATAATTATGAATAGTCCATTTGCGGGTTTATCAAAATCTCAAATAAATAAATTATACAATTTATTAGGTGTACATATATATAATTTTAGTAAAAATCAAGAAGTTCTCCCTACTATCAAAAATGAAAATATAGTATGTATAGTTACTGAAGGTTCAGCTCAAATAAAAAATATAGAATATAACGGCAATGAAATAATAATAGAAAACTTAGAAAAAGAATCTGTATTTGGTACAAATATATCTTTAACAAACAACGAAAATTACGAAATAATAGCAAAAGAGAATTGTCAAATTCTAGTTATAGATTATGATAATTTAATAAAGCCTAATAATACAAATCATAACTATTTTAATATATTTCTTATGAATTTATTTGATATTACAAGCGAAAAAATAAGACAAAAAAATGAAAGAATTAGAATTTTAGAAAAAAAACAAATTCGAGAAAAACTTCTAGAATACTTTGAAGTAGAATACAAAAAATCTTATTTAAGACGTATTACACTACCTTTCTCTTTAAAAGATTTAGCAGATTATATGGGAGTAAATCGCTCGGCCATGTTTAGAGAATTAAAACGTTTAAAAGAAGACAATCTAATTGAAGTAAATGGAAAAAGAATTACTCTATTATACAAATAACCTTTGTCAGTTTTAGGGACAGGCTCTTTTCCGCCAACTTTGTCAGTTTTGGGGACAGACTCTTTTTGCAAGTTTTATGCAAAGTATTTTTAGCTAAGCTCGGATCTTTTTACTTATAATGCCTAATGCTATTCAAGACAATTTTCCTTGGCACAAAAAATAAAATTAATACTTTTCCTACTTAATAAAAACATTATGCAATTAAAAAAAAGAAATTAACATGCTATTGTGACAGTAATTTTTGTAAGAAGTTGTTTTAAAATTTTACTAAGAATTTCTCATGACAAGTGAGTACTCTTGTAAAATTTTAAATAGAAATTCTTCTATAATTAGCTAGAAATAAATGTTAATTTAATTTTGATAAAAATTGCATAATGTTTTTATTAAGTAATCTGTGCCAATTGAACCAGTTTCTTAAAGTAACAACTTTGACATGAAAGAGTCTGTCCCCAAAGATGACAAAGGTGGCACTAAAGAGCCTGTCCCCAAAACTGACAAAGGTTATTTCTCTAGAATTATTGTTACAGGTCCATCATTTATAAGACTCACTTTCATATCTGCTCCAAATATACCCTTCTCAACTTCTATTCCTTTGTTTTTACATTCCTTGCAAAAATATTCGTATAATTCATTTGCTATTTCTGGCTTGGCTGCATTTATAAATGATGGTCTGTTTCCTCCTGTGCAGTCTGCATATAGTGTAAATTGTGATACTATGAGTAATTTTCCTTTTACATCTTTTATGCTTAAATTCATTTTTCCTTTTTCGTCTTCGAATACTCTTAGGTTGCATAGTTTTTTTACTAAATAATCTGCTGTTTCTTTTGTATCTGTATGTGTTACTCCTAGAAGTACTAAAAAGCCTTTTTCAATTCTTCCTACTGTTTTATTATCTACATCCACTTTTGCATTTTTTACTCTTTGAACTACTAATTTCATTATTAATCCCAACCTTTTCTAGTGCTAATATTCACTATTTGTTTAATTTTCTTCTTACATATTCATATATCATAATACTTCCTGCAACAGATGCATTTAAGCTTTCTGTTTTTCCTAGCATTGGTATAATAACTTTTTCATCTGCTATATCTTTTATTTCTTTAGATACTCCATTTGCTTCATTTCCAATTACTATTACTGTTTTGCTATAATCTGCATTATATATATTCTTTTTTGCATCTAATGTGGTTACCATTATTTTATATCCATGTGTTTTTGCATTTTCTAATTCTTCTTTTAAATTATCCGCTTCGACAATATTAATTCTAAAAATAGCTCCCATTGTAGATCTTACAACTTTGGGGTTATATACATCTACCGTGTTTTTAGATACTATTATTTGTTTTAAATTTGCACTATCTGCTGTTCTTAATATAGTCCCTAAATTTCCTGGGTCTTGTATGTCATCTAGAGCGATTATTATATCTTCTTTATAACTTGCATCTTCATTTTTCTTTTTTTCCACTACTGCAATTATTCCTTGTGGTGTTTTTACATCTGTTATTATATTAAATACAGATTTAGTTACATATATTAGGTTATGTCTTGCTATTTCAAACATTGTGTCTTTATCAATTTCTTCGTCTGAAAACTCTTCACACATAACTATTTGCTTAATTACTGCATTTTCTTCTATTGCTTCTTTTATGAGCTTTATTCCTTCTATTATATATGAATTTTCTAAGTCTCTATATTTTTTTTCTTTTAATTTTCTTATATTTTTTATTATTTCATTATCTTTGCTTGAAATTATATTCATCACTTATCTCCTTAATAAAAGTATCACAGTTTTCAATTAATTTATTCTAATTACTTCTTTAATTTCTAAAAGAAAACACATCCAAAATTTTCTCTTAGCATACTGAATTTAAAAATTCTTTTATTTCTTCTATAAGTTCTTCATCATTTTTATTTCTTAGAATTAGAGTAATATATGGCTCAACTCCTGCTGAAAATTTAATTCTAGTATTATATTTTTTTAATAATGTATTTACTATTTCTGGATTATATTTATTTTTATCAAAATAAAATACTACATTTTGATTGTTTGTAAACATATTTTTCTTTTCTGTTATTTTTATTACACCAGCGGTTCTACATAGTTCCTTTATTCTGGCTACTTCTATTAAGTTCTCTAATTCTTTTGGCATTACTCCATATCTATCTATTATTTCATCAATTACATTTTGTATATCTTCTTCTGTTCTACATAATGCTATATTTTGATATACTTCAATTTTCTGAGAACTATTATCTATATATGAATCTGGAATATAGCTTGATACATCAATATCAATTTGTACATCTTGGTCTTCTTCAACTTCAATTCCTTGCATTTCTTTAACAACTTGGTCTAACAAATTGCAATATGTGTCATACCCAACTTGTTCCATATGTCCATGCTGTATTTCTCCAAGTAAACTTCCTGCTCCTCTTATTTCAAGGTCTCTCATTGCTATTTTAAATCCAGAACCAAATTCAGTAAATTCTCGTATAGCTTTTAATCTCTTGTCTGCCACTTCTGATAAGAGCTTATCTCTTTTGTATGTTACATATGCATATGCTTGTTTATCGCTTCTACCAACTCTCCCTCTTATTTGATACAACTGTGCAAGTCCTAATCTATCTGCGTTTTCAACTATTATTGTATTTGCATTTGGTATATCTATACCAGATTCTAGTATAGTTGTACATACCAATACATCAATTTCTTTATTTATAAATCTTTCCATGATATCTTCAAGTTCTCTACCCGACATTTTTCCATGTGCAAATTCTACCTTAGCCTCTGGTACTAATTCTAATATTTCCATTGCTTTTCTTGTTATATTTTCTACATTATTATATAAATAAAATACTTGTCCATTTCTTTCAAGCTCTTTTGTTATAGCTTCTTTTATTACTTCCCCATCATATTCTAACACATAAGTCTGTACTGGTCTTCTGTTTTGTGGTGGTTCATATATAACTGACATATCTCTAACACCTAAAATAGACATATGAAGAGTTCTTGGTATTGGTGTTGCTGTCATTGTTAAAACATCAACATTTGTTTTCAGTTTCTTTATTTTTTCCTTATCTTTTACGCCAAAACGATGCTCTTCATCAATTATAAGTAATCCTAAATCTTTAAATTCAACATCATTACTTAGTAACCTGTGAGTTCCTATAACTACATCAATTTCTCCAAGTTTTAGTTTTTTTACTACTTCATTTTGTTCTTTCTTTGTTCTAAATCTATTTAATAACTCAACTCGTACTGCGAAATTTTCCATTCTAGATTTAAAACTTTCGTATTGTTGATTTGCTAGAACTGTTGTTGGAACTAGGTATGCTACTTGTTTATGATCCATTACTGCCTTAAAAGCTGCTCTTATTGCAACTTCTGTTTTTCCATATCCTACATCTCCGCAAAGTAATCTATCCATTGGTCTTGGTAGTTCCATGTCTTTTTTTACTTCTTCTATACATCTTAATTGGTCTTCAGTCTCTTGATATGGAAATTCTCCTTCAAATTGTTTTTGCCACTCAGTATCTTTGCTAAATGCAAATCCTTTTATTTTTTGCCTTTTAGCATACAATTCTATTAAATCTTTTGCAACTTCTTTTAAATTTTTCTTTACTCTTGTTTTAGTATTATCCCATTCTTTACTTCCTAATTTGTTAAGTCTAGGAGCTGAATCTCCCCCGCCTATATATTTTCTTACATTATCTAAACTGTTTGTTGGAACATAAAGCATATCATCGTTTTTATATTTTATTTTTATATAGTCTTTTGTAACCCCATCTGCTTCAATTGTATTAACTCCAACAAATTCACCAATTCCATGGATTTTATGCACAACAAAGTCACCAGGTTTTAAATCTGCAAATACTACTTTTTCACCTTGTCTAAATGTACTACTTGCTCTTTTTTTCTTTACTTCACCTGAAAAAGCTTCTCCTAAACTTATAACTATTAAATTTAGGTCAAAACTTTCAAATCCAGATGAAAGTCCTCCTGGTATTATTTTTATTCTTGCTTGTTTTTCTTCATCTATTTTGCTATCTGAATAACCCTCAATTCTATTTTCTGCTAATAGATTGCTTATTTTTTCTATGTTTTCTTTATTGCCAGCTAAAATTATTATTTCTTTTTCTTCTTTTAGCCATTTTTTTATATCATTTATTAAAATTTCTGTTTCGCTTTTATAAAAATTAACTGGTCTATAATTAAATTCTATTTTATTTACACTACTATTTGAATTTTCATAAACATATACTGTTTGCTTTTTATTATATAAATCGTTCCATTCTTCTTTATTGAATTCACTAATATTGCTAATTGCCTCTGGAACAAATCTTTCTTTTTCAGTTAATGATTTTATTAAATTATTATTTTCTATTAAAATATTTTCTATTCTTTGATTAATTTTTAAATTCTCATCAACAATTACCAAAGCATTTCTTGGCAAATAGTCTAGTAGAGTATTATTTTCTGTATAAAACTCATTAAAATATTTATCTATTTTGCTAATATATTCACCGTTTTTTATAGCTTCTATATCGGATTGAATATTTTGTATTAATTTTGAATCATTATTAGTTTTTAAAATTGTATTGTTTTTATCTAAATACTTATCTTCTATTTTTTTTGTAATACCAGACACAATTTCTGAATATTCTGGCAAGTTTTCTTCTTCAATACTATATTCTAAAAGATATTCATGTGCTGGTAGTATTGTTACTTTATCTGTCATTTCAGTAGTTCTTTGAGAACTTATATTAAAGTATCTAATAGAATCTACTTCATCTCCCCAGAACTCAATTCTTACACCTATTTTTTCAGATGTTCCAATATCCACAATTCCGCCTCTTATACTGAACTGCCCTCTGTTTTCTACCATATCATTTCTTTCATATCCAAGAAGTAATAATAAGTTCTTTAAATTGTTTAAATTCTTTTTGCCTGAAAAATTTGAACATTCAAAAACATTTCCTACAGTAAATGTAAGTACATTTTTGTATAATACTTTCTGTGGTATTATCTTTTGCATTAAAGCTTCTATTGTTGTAACTATTATTTTTACATTTCTATTATAAATTTTATTTAATACATCAATTCTTGTATATGGCAAATCTTTACTACCAGAAACATAGTCATATGAAGCAATTTCTTTTTTCCCAAAATACTCAATTTTGTCCCCAAAAAAGCTTAAATCTTTTACTAATTGTTTTGCTTGTAATTCATTGTATGTTACTAAAAAAATAGGTCTTTTTATTGTATCTTGCAAACTAGAAACAACCTGTGATTTAGATACGAATTCTAACCCCGATATAATTACCGGGGTTCTTTTCAAATTTATTTCATTTACTAATTCATTAAATTTGTCAAGCTCTTCTAATCTTTTTATAAGTAAGTTTTTCATATAACCATTCCTTTATTATTTTCACTTACCTATTTTGTGATTGAAAGTATTTTATATTTTATAACACCTGCTGGAGCTTGAGCTTCTACTATTTGCCCTTTTTTTGCTCCCATTAAAGCTGAGCCAATAGGTGATTCATTTGAAATTTTATTTTGTGCTAAATTTACTTCAGTAGATCCTACTATTGTATATACTTCTTCTTCATTAAATTCCATATCTAGCACTTTTACAGTATTTCCTACTTGAACAGTTTTTGTGTTTATTTCTGATTCATCAATGATTTTAGCATATCTTAATTTGTTTTCTAATTCTGCTATTTTAGTTTCATTTGCAGCTTGTGCATTTTTTGCTTCATCATACTCTGAATTTTCTGATAAATCACCAAAACCTAAAGCCACTTTAATTCTTTCAGCAATTTCAGCTCTTTTTTCTGTTACTAGATATTCTAATTCTTTTTCTAAATTATCATATCCTTCTTGTGTTAATAAAACTTCTTTTTCATTATCCATAGTGTATCACCTTCCTTTTGTTATAAGAAAATTGTTGTTTAATGCAAATAGAAATTTCCTATTCATTAAACAACATGTTATATATTAAACTAATTTTCTAGTTTTGTCAAGGTCAATTGTAGCTGTTTTGACCATCTGTTTCAATTCTTCTGTTGATATTATACCATTATTTCCAATTAGATATTTTATTCTAACTTTATCTTCATTTATTATATCTTTAATTAGCATTTTCTTTCTTTTGCTATTTATAAAAACAATAGTTTCATACAGAATAAGAAAATCAAATTTTTCTCCTATTTCTTCAAATGTTTCGATATATTCATCTGGAATTTCCAATTCAAAATAATTTACATTAATTCCATTAAAAGTTTTATCATCATATATAACATTTTCTTCTAAATTAATTATAATTGCATTTCTATTTATGTTATATTTTTCCAATTCACTTTTAGTTAAATTTACATTTAATATATATTTTGCCCTTTTTAATGCTTTTCTTTTATTATTTGATACAGCTATTAATATATTATCCTTCTCTAATATATATTCTTGTAATTTTCTTAATTCTCTAATATCTTTTGATACAACATTTGTTAATCTAAAATTATATATATACTTATTTAAAAAGCTTTTTAAGTTTTCCAAATTAGTTTTAAAATTCAAATTATAGTTTTTTTCGTTTTTAAAAACTATATAAATTTCTTCATTTTCCATATTAACATCTTGCTTTTCTAGTATATAATTAATTATTTCAAAGTCCATATATTTCATTAATCTTTTGCCATTAAAAAAATTAATATTATAATTGTCTTTTTCCAATCTTTCTAAAACATCTTTTTGAAAATCTTGTTTTATTTCTTTTGAAAAAACTACTGTATCTATTTTATATAATTTAAGAATTTTTATTACTTTTTTTATAATTTTTTCTCTTTTTGCAACTTCCTTTTTTGCGTTTTCTACATTTATATTTTGAATATTATTAACTATATTTCCTCTTCTAGTTATGGCATTACTACTTTGATAAATATTTATAATATAATTATTATTAAAATATTTTATTTCCACATTTTTAAATAAATCGCCTAAATTATTTCCTTTTATTTTTTCGTCAATATACCCAACTACCATAAAAACCACCTAAATTAATTTAAGATATCTTGTCTTAAATTATATTTAGGTGGTTTCTGTTTTATTCCTGTTTTTCTATAATAACTAATCTACTCCTAAAGCTTGTGATATAACACTCCATATAGATTCTGTTTCTCTATCCTTAGCCCAATAACTTGCACCTGCTAAATTATATTTTTGTACTAATGATAGTTTTGCTTTAATAGATTCTTCATCTTCTAACCATGTCTTATATAATGTACCATCTTTTTCATATTCAACATAATATTGTTTTAAACTATCTACCCATACTTTTTTTGCATTATTAGGTATAATATCATCTAAATCATTCATATTAACTGCTGAATTTGTTATTTCACCGTCTTTTTCCTTCCATACTCTAACATAAAAAGGTACTCCTAGAATTAATTTATCTGGTTCAACTCCTTCTTGTCCTAAAAACTTTTCAATATTTGCTTCTACCCAATCATATCCTGCATTTGTTCCTTCTTCCTCAGAATATGCTCCGTTTTGATCATATGCCATAAAAACAATATAGTCTGCTACTTGTCCAATTATATATCTATCGTAACATAATGACCATTCCGGACTTCCATCCGGTGCTGTAACATCAACTGATAATACTGCGCCTAATTCATGCAAACGTGGTTCTAGTTCTATTATGAATCTTGAAAATAAATCTTTATCTTTTTCATACATATATTCAAAATCAATATTAATTCCATCTAAATTATATTCTTTTACTAAACTAATAATATTACTTATTAAATGTTGTCTTAAATTATAGTCATTCAAAATCTCTGATGTTGTATCTATATATGAATTATTGGATAAACTTGGCCATACTTTATATCCATTTGAATGAGCCCAATCTATATATCTTTTTCCTTCTTCTCCAGCATTTTGGTTTATCTTTCCTTTTCCTTCATCTATTAAAGTAAAAAAGGTTGGACTTATTACATTTATCCCTTGTATATCTGTACCAGATCTATCAGGTGGATACACATATTCTGTAAAATAATCCCAAACCATACTTATTTTACCTTTTATTTGTTTGGTTTCTTCTATTTTTTCTCTTTTTACTGTTTCTGCTGATAAATCCTCATATTTTATATACCCAAGTTTTCCTGCATCTGTTCTAACTTCTACCCACTCTCCCATTTGCTCATTTTCATTATTATCATTTTGAACTATAGTAACTTCCTCACCTGCATCCACTGTATCAACAGTCCTTGAAAAATATGTTGGATCTGATTTTATTACATTTTCTTCTGTACTATTTGCTGTTACATATTTTTCATCTATAGAGTCAACAGTAATTGTATCTGAAGAGTTTATATAATTAATCTCAACATTGTATATGTTTTTTAAGCTTGAAAAAGGTATATATCTCACATCTCCTCTTTCTATAACTGTTCCAGATATATTTACTTTTTTACCATTATTAGTCATTGCATTTTCGCCAACTACAATGCTTGCAATTTGACTTTGATATGTGGTTATAACTTGATTATATTTCTCATCATAATATATATGTGAATCAAAGAAATTTTGTATATCATCTTCAGAAATATATATAATTCCATTTTCAATGATTACATCATTTTTTAGTACATCTGTAACATTTGTATTATTAATTACTAAATTTGTTTTATCAGATATTTCTGTATTAACATAATTTGGCGTTACTTTTAATACAAAAAAAACTAAACCTAAAAATATTGCAACTACTATTATTTTACTAAAAATTTTACTTTTAACTTTTTCCGCTTCTCTTTTTCCTCTTCTAGACATTTTTCTCTCCTATTTATCCTATTTTTTAGTTCTCTTATTATTTTTTCTTGTTTGTTTTATATTTCTTTTGCTTTCGAGTATCACTATATCATAAAAAAATAAAATGAACAAGAGAAACATACTTTTTTATACAGTATTTATATTTATTGTTGTAAAATATGTTTATCTTGCCCCTAATTTAATTAGTTATTCCATTTTTATATAAAATTTTTAAAAATATATCATCAATGCTCCTATAATTGTAATTATAAATCCTAATATTTTAAGCCCCCATGCTGCTTGGTTTTGGTCTCCAAATCCAAACATTTTCTTTGTTATAATCCTAGCATCATATACCATTATAACTCCCAAAAGCACCATTACACTGGCTATTAAATCTATTACTATTCCCATGATTAATCACATTCCCTTCTTAAAGTACAAACTCAAATTGAATGTTCCTCATCTTTCATTCATTTAATTAAAAAATTCTACAGAATATTTACATTCAAATGTTTCGCTAGGTTTCAAAGCTATAATATCTGGTTTTTGTATAAATACTCCTGTACTTTGAATAGTATCTGCTGTAGAGTACCATGGTTCTATACAAATAAAAGGTGCTCCTGGTTTTGACCATACTGCTAAATAAGGAAATCCAGTAAAATCCATTGTAAGTAATGTTTTTCCACTTTCTTTGTTTTTTAAACTAATTTTATTTGATGTAATTCCTTTCATTATTAGTGCATCATTATTAAATGTATCTACTCCAATAGCAATTCTTCTTTTATCTAACATTTTACTTCTTGCATATTCTGTTCCAACTAATCCATCTACTAGATATAAAAAATGGATTTTGTCTTCATCTTCTTCAAACTCTAGATAGTAGTTACCTTTTTTTAATTCTTGCTGATCTATTTTAAAAGCAGGATGTCCTCCTATTCCAAATGGAAGAGTAACATCTCCTGTATTTATAACTTTGTATATAGTTGTTAGTTTGTTTTCATCTAATCTGTATGTTGTATATAACTCAAAATCATATGGATATTTGTTTTTAGTAATTTTATTGCTTCTTAAAACATATGAATGGAAATTATCAAGTTTAGTAATTGGTTCAAACTCGAAATCTCTTGCAAAACCATGCTGTGGCATTTCATATATTCTACCATTTATGATTGTTTGATTTTTCTTTAGCTTACCTACTACTGGAAATAATACTGGTGAATGTCTTTTCCAATACACTTTTCCATTTTCATCTACACATTCCAATCCTTGGTGGATTTTTTCTACACCATCTAATGTAAAACTTACTAATTCTCCACCCATTTTTGAGGTTAGCATTTTAGTATACATTTATGTTCTCTCCTATTCTACAAAATTCTACTTTTTTCATATATATAATATTGTGTTTTTATGTAAATGTCAATAGCTTTGCCTTAATTAACCAGAAAAAAGGTAGATGAGCAATTGAGCTTTCCTCATATATACCCATCTACCATTTTGTGGGCGGGGCAATTAGCCCCGCCCGATTTTTTTAATGCTCCTTTCTCTAGAAACGGCACACGTACGCCCCGAAAGGCATAACAGTTCCAGGATTACTTCTCTCAAGAGAGAAGATTTCTTGTGCTCCTGGATAGAACACGTTAACGCTCTGTGCCTTGTCTGTGCGGTTGATGACGGCTGTAATGATTCCGTTTTGGTTCCTTCTGACGATTTCAATCGTCTCGTGAGTCACCGTCACGTTCATGTCACCATCATCAAGGATGTCCTTGTTTTCCGCTCTCATCTTGCCGAGCCCACAGTAATAGCTCAGCATCTCTTGGTTTTCCTTCCCCCACGGATAGGGTTTCCTTGAGAACGGATCCTTGTAACCGAATGCACCAGCTTCAGTCCCGTAATAAATCACGGGGACACCCTTCATCAGGTACTGAATCAAGCTCGCAAGCTTGTGCATTTTGTCCACATCATGACTCAGCAAACCATCGTGTTCGAACTCCCACTCTCTGAAGTTGTAGGTTGAAAAGCCTTGTGGTGTTCTCCACCTAGCCTCTATATCCCAAATGAACCCAGAGAACGGATCTTCAATCATCGCCTCCCCAGCAAGCATGTTCCTTGCACGTGGTGTGTCATGAGTGTCAAGATAGTTCAAGAGCACATCATGAACATCGTACGGATACTTAGCCAGATTCTGCAGGCATGCATTCATGTGCAGATGATTTCCGTATCTCACCCACCTCAAGATTGCATCAGTAAGCGGATAGTTCATCACGCTGTCCACCTGCAAATCGTAGATCTGAGGATTGTCTCGCCTGAAAGCGAAGTCCCACATCTCACTCACGATGGTTGGATTAGAGTTGATGTTATGTGCCTTGATCTGAGTCGTTTTTACTGCGTTTCTGATGCAGTTCAAGAACTCTCTAGGGAATGTTTCTCCCAAATCCAGCCTTATGAGGTCTGCTCCAAAGTTCACATACTTTTTTGCCTCTTCACAGCAGAACTTCTGATAGGCCTCGTTCAGCTTGTTGCACTGGGGCATGTCCTTGAACCCGCACCAGTAAACCGGCTCGCCGTTTTCGTCCCACTGGAACCACTGACGGTACTCAGGATCTCCTGCAAGTGCCTTCTGGAAAAAGACACTATCTGCCGATCTGTGGTTAAACACAAGATCGACTCCCAGAAGAATCCCAGCATTGTGAAACTCTTCTGCCAGGTGGTAAAAATCGAACCACGTACCGATATACGGGTCGATAATCTTTTGATCATGCACATCGTAGTGGTGATAGGACCCCGACATTGAAATCGGACTCAGAAATACTGCACTTACCCCCAATTCCTTGAAGTAGTCCACCTTACTCGCGATTCCATTGAGGTTGCCCCCATAAAAGAATCGGTTCCTGTACTCTCCGTCTGCATCCGGCCTCCAATCCGGATTCGCATCAGACCAATCCTTGAGTTTGCGTCCCTCCATAGGCTTTGGAGGTTCGCCCTCTCGGCAGAACCGGTCAACCATTATCAGGTAACCAGTCCGCCCCTTCATTTCCGTTGGAACATTAATCATACTTTTTCTTCCTTTCTACTATGAAAACAAGAGCCCAACAAAGTACTACTCTTATACTTTACACTCTTTTTGCCTTTTTGTCAACGACAAATAAACTAATAATTCTACATGTTTTTCCTTTTTCTATTTTTATTCGCATTGCTCTTTTTTCGTACAGAGAAACCAAATCTTCCAATTTTTTTACCTAAACTATAGTAATGCCCATTTGAATATGCAATCAAATCACATTTAGAAATATCAAAAGCACCTTTTTTATCTATATATTTATCATCAGCATCTATCGAAAGCACTTCTGCGATAAACATATGATGACTACCCAATTTTTTAATTTCTTTCACTTTACACTCTATACTTACCGGACTTTCCTTTATCAAAGGACATTTTACAAATTGAGCCTTTTCCTTAGTTAAGTTCATTTCTTTAAATTTGTCAACTTTAGCCCCTGTTTTTACGCCACACCAATCAGTTGCATATGCTAATCTTTTATTTGTAAGATTAATAACAAACTCTCCTTGATTTTTTATTAAATTATATGAATACCTTTCTGGCCTAACAGAAATATAGCACATAGCAGGATTTGTATTAATAATACCAGTCCATGCAACAGTCATAATATTAGATTTCTCCATAGTACCACAAGAAACCATAACTGCTGGAAGTGGATATATAAAAGTGCCAGCTTTCCAAACTTTTCTACTCATTTTTCCTCCTCGCATAAATTTATATACTTATTCTATTTTCAAATTTTTCTTCTACTAATTTATGCAATCTTACATTTTCTTCTTTTTCTAACTTTGGATCTATTTCTTCTATTTTTAAAGTTAATTTTTGTACTTCTTTTAATATTCCTACATCTTCAAACAAATTTGCTATTTTAAATTCTGGAAGTCCATGTTGTCTTGTTCCGAAAAATTCTCCAGACCCACGTAATTCTAAGTCTTTTTCTGCTACTATAAATCCATTGTCTGTTTGTTTCATTATTTTCATTCTTTCTTTTGTTGTTTTTGAATTTCCCTCATATATTAAAATACAATATGATTGATATTCTCCTCTTCCTACTCTTCCTCTTAATTGATGTAATTGCGCTAATCCAAAATGTTCTGCATTTTCTACTACCATTATATTTGCATTTGGTACATTTACTCCTACTTCTATTACTGTAGTTGATACTAATATTTGTATTTTTCCATCTTTAAACTCTTGCATTATTTCATCTTTTTCTTTTTGTTTCATTTTTCCATGTAAATATTCCACTCTGAATTCTGGAAATATCAAGTCTTGATATTTTTCTGCAAGTTCTGTAACAGATTTAAAATTTTCAAATTCTTCGTTTTCTTCAACTAGCGGACATACCACATATGCTTGTCTTCCCTCTGAAACATTTTTACGAATAAATTCCTGTACTCTAGTTTCCATATTTTTTGTTACAGGATATGTTTCTATTACTTTTCTATTTGGAGGAAGTTCGTCTATTATTGAAATATCTAGATCTCCATACAGTATTAATGCAAGTGTTCTAGGAATTGGTGTTGCCGTCATTACTAGTACATCTGGGTTCATACCTTTTCCTACAATATTTGCTCTTTGTCTTACTCCAAATCTGTGTTGCTCATCTGTAACAACTAATCCTAGCTTACTAAATTCCACATCTTCTACTAAAAGAGCATGTGTTCCTATTAATACATCTATTTTTCCATTTTTTAAATCTTCTAACACTTCTCTTCTCTTTTTTGCTCTCATTCCGCCTAGCAGTATTTCACACCTTATTCCAAATTGTTCTAATACTTTAGAAAATTCTTGTAAATGTTGCTGTGCTAATATTGCAGTTGGTGCCATTATTGCTGATTGATATCCACTTTTTGCAGCTTTATATGCTGCAATTACAGATACTATTGTTTTTCCTGAGCCAACATCTCCTTGCAAAAGTCTATTCATAGGCTTTATGCTTTCCATATCATTATCTATCTCTTCTAGTACTCTTAATTGTGCTTTTGTCAACTTGAAAGGAAGTGAATTAATTACATCTGACATTTTTACATTTTTATCAAATTTAATGCCATCATCTTCTTTATCATATCTTGACTTTAAACTAGAAAGTGCAAGCTGAACTGTAAGCAATTCTTCAAAAACAAATCTTGTTCTTGCTTTATTATATGTTTCAAAACTATCAGGAAAATGAATTTTCTTTATTGCTGTATTTAAGTCCATTAAATTATATTGTTTTAAAATATAGTCTGGTATGGTTTCTTCCATATTTCCGTCTACTAATTTTAGTCCATTTTCTATTATAGCTCTTATTTTATTTTGTGATAATTTATATGT
Source organism: uncultured Clostridia bacterium (assembly GCA_944392465.1). Classification (GTDB taxonomy): domain Bacteria; phylum Bacillota; class Clostridia; order TANB77; family CAG-508; genus CALXVA01. The sequence goes on from CALXWR010000018.1 coordinate 19,191, forward strand.
TAATGGATATATAGGGATTATTTTTCCTGTATTTTTATTAAGTCCTTCTTTATCAAAAACCGGTTTTGTCATCTCCACTCTTCCATACTTTATACTTATTTTTCCATAAAACTGATATCTTTCTCCTATTTTAAATTTATTTTTCACATATGTTTGATTAAACCAAGTTATTACACAATCTCCTGTATCGTCTCTAACCAACATTTTTAACATTACTTTATTTCTTGCAAACCTTACTTCACTAACTTTACTAGCACATACAACATCTATTAAAGCTTCTTCTCCATCTATAAGTTCATATATTTTTTTAGGTTTACTTCTATCTTCATAATTTCTTGGAAAAAACGTGATTAAGTCTTCTAATGTATTAATTCCAAGTTTTTGCAAAAGTACTACATTATTAGGTCCAACACCTTTAATATATTGAACACTTTGTTTTAAATCTAACATAATTCCTCCACATTTGATTATACATATTAAATAAATTTCTATATTTAAAATATGTTTTAGGTTTATATTTAATAATCGTTTTTATTTATCAACTAATTATTTATTATAATACAAATCTTTGTTTTGTGTTATTTTATCAAAATCTATTTGTTTTTACAAGTTTTTATGTTTATTTTATTACTAGATTATGGTTACATATAATTTTTTACCAAAACAAGAATACAATTGTTATTTAATTTATATTATTTTTAGTTTTTTTAGTTTTTTCTCTTCCCATTTTATGTAATTTATAGTATAATAGTATATGTATTGATTTTTAGTTTAATTGGAGGTAATTATGTGGGTTTTATGGCTAATTGCTGCTGGCGTGTTTTTTGTAGTTGAAATGGCAACAGTAGGTTTTTTAGTATTTTGGCTTGGTATTGGCGCTCTTTTAGCAATGATAACAAGTTTTATAACAAGTAATTTAGCAATTCAATTTGCTGTATTTTTAATATCATCAACAATACTTATTATTTTTACTAAACCTCTTGTAAATAAATTTGTAAGAATTCCAAAAGAAGTAAAAACAAATGCTTATTCTATTATTGGAAAAAAAGCTATAGTTACAGTTCCTATAAATAATATTGAAGGAAATGGGCAAATAAAAATTGATGGTGATGTTTGGTCTGCAAAATCTTATAATGATGAAGATATTCCAAAAAATGCAGAAGTAGAAATAGTAGAAATAGATGGTGTTAGAGCAGTAGTAAAACTTCCAGTAGAAGCAAAAGAAGAAGTAAGTGCTACAATGTAATATTAATTAAAAAATATAAATAAAATTATTGTAGCAAAACAAATTATAGTTTTTAGTAATGTTTTTAATTTTATTAAATATATATCAAATAAAATATACCAAATAGGAGGATTTTATATGTGGTTTTTTGTTGTATTATTAATTTTAATACTTATTATTGCATTTAAAACGATTAAAATAGTAAAACAAGCTGAAGTATACATTATAGAAAGGTTAGGTAAATTCTATAAAATAGCTGATGCAGGTCTTACAATTATTGTTCCATTTATTGATCATGTTCGTAGTGTAGTTAGCTTAAAACAACAAACAATGGATATTCCACCACAAGGTGTTATTACAAAAGATAATGTTACTATTACAATAGATACAGTTGTATTTTACAAAGTAACAGATCCAGCAAAAGCAGTTTATGAAATTCAAAGTTTGAAAAAAGGTATTGAATACTTAGCAATTACAACAATTCGTGATATTGTTGGTAAAATGGACTTAGACTCAACATTTAGTTCTCGTGATGCTATTAATGATAAATTAAGAGTTATTCTTGATGAAGCAACAGATCAATGGGGATGCAAAATTGATAGAGTTGAAATAAAAGATATTACTCCACCTGCAGATATTAGAGATGCAATGGAAAAACAAATGAATGCAGAAAGAAATAAAAGAGCTTTAATCCTTCAAGCCGAAGGTGAAAGACAATCTGCAATCACTCTTGCTGAAGGTAAAAAAGAAGCTGCTATACTTGAAGCAGAAGCTGATAGAGAAGCAAGAATAAGAAGAGCAGCCGGTGAAGCTGAAGCTATAAAGAAGGTTGCTGAAGCTAAAGCTGAAGAAGTACATATGGTTTATGATGCTATGATGAAAGCAAAACCAGATGAAAAATTAGTTCAATTAAAATCATTAGAAGCATTAAAAGAAGTTGCAAATGGAGAAGCTAATAAAGTATTTATTCCATTTGAAGCAACTAGTGCATTATCAAGTTTAGGTGCTGCAGCTGAAATGTTTAGGCCAGATAAAAAAAGAAGTAAAAGAAATCAAATAGTTGATGCTACTGATAATATAGACATTCAAGATAACATTATTGATACTGATAATAATAATCCAAATAATGTTACAATAGAAGGATAATTATAATAAATAATATATATTATAAAAGTGACTTTTATGAAACGAGTTTTTAATATTAATTTTTAATATCTAAGCTCATTTCGCAAAAGTCACTTTTTATTTTTTTCACTTTTTTTACTTACTTTTTTATTTGTTTTTTTACTTCAACCTTAATTATTTACATTAATTAGTGCATTTTTTAACTATGTTTTTTTATCATCTTATTTCGCATTATCTTTTTTCCAATCTAAATATTTAGTTCCAAGCATCTTATCTGGTAAATATTGTTGTTCAACATAATGTCCTGGATAATCATGAGGATATTTATAACCTTCATGATAACCAAGCTCTTTCATTCCCTCTGCAGGAGCATTTCTAATATGCATTGGAATTTCTCCAGTATCTTTTGTTTCTACATCCTGTAATGCATTATTTATTGCCATATATGTAGCATTTGACTTAGGTGCTAAAGCAACATATGATGCCGCTTCAGATAGAATTATTCTAGCTTCTGGCATTCCTATCATGTTAACAGCCTGCATTGCAGATGTTGCTATAACTAATGCATTAGGGTCCGCAAGCCCCACATCTTCAGATGCACATATAACTATTCTCCTTGCAATAAATACAGGGTCTTCTCCTCCATTAATTGCTCTAGCTAAATAAAAAATTGCGGCATCAGGGTCACTACCTCTCATTGATTTTATAAAAGCACTAATATTATCATAATGGCTATCTCCATTTTTATCAAATACAGCTTTTCTTTGTTGTACACATTCTTTTGCAATTTCATTTGTTATATGTATATAACCATCTTTATCCATCTCAGTTGTAAGTACTGCTATTTCTAAACCATTTAATGCTGTTCTTACATCTCCATTAGAAACTTCTGCTATTTTTCTTAAAGTATCATCTTCTATTTTTATATTATAGCTTGCAAGCCCTTCTTCACTTTCTAAAGCCCTTTTTAAAACTTTATATATATCGTTTTCTGTAAGTGGATTTAATTTACAAACCATAGATCTAGATATTAAAGCTTTATTTACTTCAAAATATGGGTTTTCGGTTGTTGCTCCTATTAAAATAACAGTTCCATTTTCTACATACGGCAATAATGCATCTTGTTGTAATTTATTAAATCTATGTATTTCATCAATAAATAATATACATCTACCACTAGGATTTAAAAGCAAATTACTAGCCTCTTCAATTGCTTGCTTTATATCTCCTATTCCAGATGTTACAGCATTAATCCTTGTAAATTTATATTTTGTTGTATTACTTATTACTCTTGCTAATGATGTTTTTCCACAACCAGGAGGTCCCCAAAGTATAATGCTCGATAATCTATCTGCTTTAATTGTTCTATATAATATTTTATCTTTTCCTAAAATATGTTCCTGCCCAACATATTCATCTAAAGTTTTTGGTCTCATTCTATATGCTAATGGCTTACTTAAATCCATATTGTTTCAACCTTTCTTAATTAAATAATACTTTTATATTTTATATATTTTTTTATAACTCTTTTTTCATTATTATTTACTACATTCCTAAATATTTTAGGCTCTTTTTTATTATTTCCTCTACTGAATCATCTCTAATATCAATTTTCGCTAAAACAACTTCCACATCTCTTCTTGAATAACCTAATACTTGTAATGCTTCTATTGCATCTTTAGTTTTATCATTATTTATATAATTATTATTTACACTAATTACTTCTTCAGCTTGCACCGCTTCTTCAGTTTTCATTTTATCTTTTAGCTCTAATACCATTCGTTGTGCAGATTTTGCTCCAATTCCCGGTAATTTTTTTAAAGTATTAATATCTCCTGAAATGATAGCAAGTGCAAAACTAGAAGGTGAAATATTTGCTAAAATTGTAAGTGCAGATTTTGCTCCAATTCCACTTACGCCAAGCAATTGTTCAAACATTCTTAATTCCTCATTTGTGCAAAAACCATATAAACTTATATCATCCTCTCTAACCCTCATATATGTATAAATTTTTACACTATTTCCTGTTTCATCTAATCTACTAATTGAGTTAGAAGACATAAACACTTTGTATCCTATACCTCCTACATCAATTACAACATAATCTATACTCTTTACTTCCAAATTTCCTTTTAAATATGATATCATCTATATTCGCCCTCCATTTTTCACTTTAGTTATTTTAACATATTTCTCAGAAAAATCAATATCATATACAAAATTTTGTTTGTTTTATTGATATGTTTTATTTAGCATGATATAATATCAGTATTAATTTTGCAAATAAATATAGGAGAATAATATAAATATGGAAACAGAAAATTGGTTAGATAGAACAGAAAAATTAATAAGCCAAGAAAATGTTGCAAAACTAAAAAATAGTACAATTGCCCTATTTGGACTTGGTGGTGTTGGTTCTTATGTTTTAGAAGTATTAGCACGAAGTGGAATACAAAATTTAATTATTATTGATAAAGATGTAATTGATATAACTAACATAAATAGGCAACTTCTTGCCACACATTCTACTATTGGCAAATCTAAAGTTGATGTGGCTAAAGAAAGAATTTTAGACATTAATCCTAATTGCAATGTTACAGCAATTAAAGAATTTGTCTCAAAAGAAAATATAGAAAATATGCTTGTTGGAATTAAAATAGATTATATTGTAGATGCAATAGATACAGTCAGTTCTAAACTTGGTATAATAGAGTATGCATACAATAACCATATTAAAATAATATCATGCATGGGAACAGGAAATAAACTTGATGCAAGTAAATTTGAAATTACTGATATTAATAAAACTTCAGTATGTCCTCTTGCAAAAGTTATACGTAAAGAACTTAGAAATCTTAATATTCCAAAATTAAAAGTTCTATATTCAAATGAAGAACCTATTAATCAAAAATCCTCTACCCCTGCTAGTATAAGTTTCGTACCTTCTGTTGCTGGTCTACTTATTGCAGGTGAAGTCATAAGAGATTTAATTGTTTAAAGTTGCTATTTTTTTTATTAAAAGACTTGTAATTTCTTGGTTTTTGTGATAAACTTATAAATAGTCAGTTTTATTTTAGCATATAGGAGGTGCAAAAAATTATGGCAAAATGCGAAATTTGTGAAAAATCAATAGCTCACGGAAATAAAATAAGTATAGCTCGTTCTCACGTAAGTAGAAGATCTTCTAGAACATTTAAACCAAATTTAAGAAGAGTAAAAGCAATAGTTAATGGAGATACAAAAACTATTTCTGTATGTGCAAAATGTTTACGTTCTGGAAAAGTAACAAGAGCTTAAGTTATGATTTTTAATTCATAATTTATATATATTTTATTACGCGTAATAAAATGTAGGGTTGTCCTACATTTTTTTATTTTCTCCCCCTTTTTTATTTATTTTATAAATTTGTATATTTTGAAAATTATTGGAAAATATATTACTAAATTTATAAAATGGAGGTTGATTTTTAATTGGGAATTGAAAAACATTTAAGTATAACTGGCACATCAAGTGTTTCGTGGAAAGATGCTGTAGTTCAAGCAGTATCAGAAGCTTCTAAAACAATAGATTATCTTTCTTCTGTTAGAGTTATAGATCAAAGAGCAAAAATAGATGGAAAAAAGCTTGTTCAATATTATGTAGATTTAGATTTGTCTTTTGTTATTGACAGAGATAGGGATAATTAATAAAAATATTTTGTGCCTTTTCATGTAATTTTAAAGGCAAGAAAGGATTAAATAAAAGTGAAAAAAATAGAAACAAAACAAGAATATCTAAATTATGTAGATAAAAAGTCTCCCAACTCCCCTATTTTAAAGAATTGTTTTAATGCATTTTGGGTTGGTGGCTTAATTTGTTCCATTGGACAAATAATTTTTGATTTTTGCAAATATAAAGGTTTTGATGATACAGCATGTTCCACTATTGTATCAATTGTTTTAATAGGACTTGCAGCCATTTTAACTGGTCTAAATATATTTAACAAAATAGGAAAATTTGCAGGTGCAGGTTCTCTTGTACCCATCACAGGTTTTGCCAACTCAATAGTTTCTCCTGCAATTGAATATAAGTCTGAAGGATATGTAATGGGTGTTGGAGGCAAAATGTTTACTGTTGCAGGTCCAGTTCTTGTGTATGGAATTTCTACATCTATTATAGTTGGAATTATAGCTACATTTTTTGTTTAAGGAGGAAAAAGGTTGAAAAAGAATTAATTCTTTTTTGACCAGTTTTGTACCTCTGGAAAGGAATGAGATTAATTATGAATAAAGTAGGAACTCAAACAATTATGTTTAGCAACCCACCATATATTTTAGAAACCTCATCAATTGTTGGACCAAAAGAAGCAGATGGTCCTCTTGCTAAATACTTCGACCAGTGTTTGGAAGATGAGTTTTGGGGCGAAAAAACTTGGGAAAAAGCTGAAAGTAAAATAATTAAAGAAAATTCTAATAATGTTATTTCTAAATCAGGTATTTCTGCTACACAAATAGATTATTGCTTTGCAGGAGATTTATTAAATCAATGTATTTCATCAAGCTTTGGATTAAGAGAGATAAATATACCTTTTTTCGGCATATTTGGAGCTTGCTCTACTTTTGTTGAAGGTATGTCTCTTGGAAGTATATTTATAGATAGTGGAGCTGCCAAAAAAGTGTTATGCACTACATCTAGCCACTTTTGTAGTGCTGAAAAACAATTTAGATTTCCTTTAGAACTTGGAAACCAAAGACCGCCTACCGCTCAATGGACTGTTACTGGATCTGGGTCTGCCATATTATCTGATGAAAATATGAACAAACAATGTCCTAGAATTACCTGCATTACACCTGGAAAAATTGTTGATATGGGCGTAAAAGATGCAAATAATATGGGTGCTGCTATGGCACCTGCTGCTTTAGATACATTGATTACACATTTTAGAGATACAGGAAGAAAGCCAAGTTTTTATGATGCGATTATT
>CALXWR010000019.1 GCA_944392465.1 uncultured Clostridia bacterium
TTATGAAGAAAAATTAGAAATAAAGCCACCAAACGACGCAATAGTAAAAGATGATCCGCTTCTATATATTGCTTTAGTAGATTCAATGATGATAGGTGGAATTGTATTAAATCCAGTAGGACCATTAACGGATGAAATGAAGCAAGAAGCATATAAGAGGATAGAAATACTTAAAAATATTATTAAAGAAAGGGAAGATAAAACTAAAGAAGAAAAATTAAAAATACTTGATAAATTAAAGAACAAAATAGAAAACTTTGATTCAAAGGACAATTTTTATTTTAATTTCTAATGGAAAAATAAAAATTATCATCAATTAATTTAAGGAGAAAAAGATGAAACAAAATATTAAATTAATACATGATGGAATTATAAAAAATTATAAAGTAGACTTTAAAAGTAAAGATATAAAATTATATATTGAACCAAGTACTTCTTTGGTAACAAAGTTAGGGCATTCAAATGGTAAAAAAGAAGAAATTGTACTTACATTTAAAGAAACTTTTGCACATAAATTTATACATGAATCCATGACGTTAGAAAATATTTTATTGGATATTGATATGTCTAATATATCAGTTTTTGTAAAATACCACAAAGAAGAATTAGAAGATTCTAAGGAATATGGTTGGCCGATGTTATTCAATTCAATAGAAGAATTAGAAGAAAAATTGAAAAAAGAAAAATATAATTATTACGATATATATTCAAGTCTAGGCATGTCTGGGTGGATAGTTGCTAAGGATATGACGATTGAATATTAGGTAGATGTTTATAAAAAAGCTTACATTTTGTAAGCTTTTTTATATTATAATAGGCACGTCATTTATCTCGCAAAATCTGCTATGTTGTAATATAAAATAAATATAATAACTATTTATCCTCTATTTGCCTTATATAAATAGTTTACTATTAGATCAGCCAAATAAGATATTGTTATTTCATAAGCAGAATTATAATTATCAAAAATAGAGTATAGTAATTCCTTATCCATAAATCTTTTAGCACTAGATAAAGAATTATCTATACTCCATTTTATTTGCATTGGTGTATAAAATCCGCCTAATTCCAAAGCGACAATATTATATAATTGTTTTAATGATAACTTGAAGTTTTTTCTTTGATATTTTGAATATATTAATTCTATAAAGTTTGATGTTCCAGAAGAAGATAAATTAAAACCTAGTTGAGACAAAATGTTTCTTATAGTTTCTTTAGAAGATACTAAAATATTGTTTTCAAATATTTCTTGAGCTGAAAATATTGCTTGTTCATATTTAAATGGTTTCGGTAAAAGACGATATATATTAGAAAAATCATATAAATTAGAGACTAATTCTTTTGAGCAAGATGTAACAATTATATTTTTTCTATCATCTTTATTTTTTAAGTTTTTCAAAACACCTAATCCGTTTATTTTAGGCATGTCTAAATCTAAAAATAATACATCTGGTTTTTTATCTAAATAATTATCGATTGTTTCTTGACCTGTAGTAGCAGTAGCTACTATTTCAAAATTTGTTTCATTTGTTATATAGTTACTAAAACTTTGTAACTGTTTTTCGTCATCTTCGGCGATTATGACTTTAATCATATTAGCCCCCTTAATATAAAACAAATTTCAAAGTAATTATAGCATTATAATGCTATAATTACAACACTTTCAGAAGTAATTTTACATAAAAAGTGGTAAAAAGTGGTAACATTTACTACCTTTTACTACTTTTATAGAAAAAAACTTAAAATCGTTTTAATATTACTTCTAGGACAAAGTCTATAAGTAAGGAAAATTATTAATTCACATTAGAAAAATTTTAAAGTAACTGATGAGAATATTAATTAATTTTTATTTATAGACTTTGATTTTTAGGAGGTGTAAAAATGTAAATAGTGTTTAAAGTAAAAGATAATTTAATAATCTTTCTTTACTTTTAGACATTTGTCCAATCTAGAATGATTGGAGAGAATGAAAATTGGAAAGAAAGTATTATTTAGTAGAGAATTTATCAAATGAAGAGAAAAAATATTTGAAAACATTAATCTTAAATGTAAGAAGAAAATACATAAGAGATAATTATAGTTTTATAAATAATAAAAACTTAGGTTATGGTGAATTAGATATAGAAGATTCAATATCTCTATTCGACACTCTATTGTGCAAATTTGAAAAAGAATTAAAATCAGCTATTGAATTTGAAAAATTAATATCAAATGAAAAATTATACAAAATTATAAGAGCATTGTCTTTAAAAGAAAAGATGATGCTCTTTTATTTGTATAAGGAAAATAAAAAAATAGAAGAAGTTGCTTTATTAATTAATGTTAGTAGAGCCACAGCATTTAGAATGAGGCAAAAGTTATTAGACAAAATATTAAGAGAGTTTTTTAAGGAGGAAAAGTAAATGTTGTTCAATAATTTTAAGTTAGAAGATACAGAAATATTGAAGATAATAAAAGACTATGAACCATTAATCAATAAAAATTCTATTATAAATGCAAAAATTGACGAGGACTTAAGGCAGGAAATCAATTTGGCTATATATAAAGAATTGAAAAAAAATAAATAAATTTTGGAAAAATGAGATTTTTTTGAGATTTCTTGGACTTCTATTAGTAGAAAGCTGAAGTAAGGGAGGTGTACTAATATGGAGTCCGAGAAAAGTGATTTAATTGAATGGAAAGATGCTATTTCGTATATGCAAATTGCAGTTCACACATTACAGAATAGTGCAACAGAGATAACACCAAAAACAATTAAAAGCGAAATGGAAATGCTAAGAAAAAAATTTGGAACAAATGAAATAAGAAGACTAGCTGGAATAATACTTAAAAGAAGATAAAAGAATGAAGAAAAACATACAAAAGGAAAAAATAGAGTTTTGCTCTATAAATTTGTTATGCAAAAAAATTGTTAGTAAAAAGTTGCAGTATATATTATAAATAAGAGGTGTTTCTGATGAATATTAAAGAACAAGTATTAAATTTATTCTTTATTGAACATAAAAAACAAAAAGAAATTGCTGAGAAACTAAATATTCCAAAATATACTGTATCACGAATAGTTACAAAAGATGATAGGTATATAAAAGAAAAAGAAGAACGAAAAAATCAAAGTACAATCAATAATAAAAACAAAACCATTGAATATATTTATTCTAAAAGAAAGCAAAAGAAAGTTGATGAATATGATTCTGTAAAAAAAATGCATATGCAGGCAGTTATGGAATTATCAGAAAAAAATAAACCTATGAACAATAAGGCATATAGAGACTGGAATCCCTCTATATATAAATATAACGAAAGAAGTAAAAATTATGTATTAAAAAAAGGAATTAATGTAGGGGCTGATGTACCAAAGAAAATAAAATGGTCTTAAGTTAAAATAGTGTGGTTATTGAGGATGATGATATGGAAATTATTATAAATTCATCCACTAATGAAAAATCTACGAAAAATATAGCTTTTATAAGAGCTTTATTAATTAAGTATTCAATAGAGAACTTAGAAATAAGCTACAGTCAAAAAGAACAATTGAGAAAGAAAATATTAGAATATTTGAAAAGTTCTTGAATATAAGCTTAATGAGAGTTAGAATAGCAAAAACTTATAAAAAGGAAGATGTTTAATGAAAAAACATATTTTAATTTTTATTTATTCAAGAAAATCAAAATATACAAATAAAGGTGATTCAATAGGAAATCAAATAGAATTAGCAAAAGAATATATAGAATTACATTATCCTAATAGTGAGTATGATGTTGAAACAAAAATTTATGAAGATGAAGGTTTTTCAGGTGGCAGTATAGATAGACCAAACTTTCAAAGAATGATGAAAGATGAATTAAAATATCACGCAGATATTTTAATATGTTATAGGTTAGATAGGATTAGTAGAAATATATCAGATTTTTCTAATCTAATGGAAGAATTGAAAAAATACAATACTGATTTTGTATCTATTAAAGAACAATTTGATACTAAAACTCCCATGGGAAGAGCAATGATGTATATTGCATCAGTCTTTGCTCAACTTGAAAGGGAAGTTATTGCGGAAAGAATTAGAGATAATATGCACGAACTTGCAAAAACAGGTAGGTGGCTTGGAGGATCAACGCCTACTGGTTTTACAGCTGAGAAATATGATTTAGTTCAGGTACTTGAAAAAAATACTGATAATCTACTAGAAAAAAAGGTAAAAAAAGCTTGTAAATTGGTTGAAGATAAAAACGAAAAGAAAATAATATTGGATATGGCAAATATATTCTTGAAAAAGAAATCATTAACAGGTGCAGAAACTGAACTAATCAATAAAAATATTCTTTCTAGAACTGGAGTGTACTTTTCTACTGGAAGAATTAGAGCTATACTTACTAATCCTGTATATGCAACATACGATGAAGTAACTGAAAAATATTTTAATGAAAATAACATTGAATTATATGTAAGTGATGAAAAAAGAGGTAAATACGGTAAATATGGATTGATTGCTTATAATAAAACTGATTATGGAACGATAAAAGATAAATCAGAATGGATTGTTGCAGTTGGTGAACATAGTGGTTTTTTAAAAGGATCAGATTGGGTTAAAATTCAGGATATTATAGATAAGAATAAAGAAAAAAGATATCGCGCTAGTAATCGTACTAACAAAGCTCTTTTATCAGGATTGTTACGCTGTAACTGTTGTGGTTCATTTATGAGACCAAAAAGTACAGGTAACCAACCTAAAAAAGCTAATTATAAAAGATATTACTATACTTGTGAGCTAAAAGATAGGAGTAGAGGCTCAAAATGTAATGGAAAAAATATAAATGGAATTGTTTTAGATACTGAGATAGTCAAAAAATTAAAAGAAATTTTTGTTCCTAATTCTGAAATTTACAACGAACTTAAATCAATGTCAGTATCTAAGAAAGACACTATAAAAAGTAAAGGTGAAGAAATAGAGATTTTGAATAACAAATATAAGAAAAATAATACTGAAATTCATAATCTAGTTGAAAAATTAAAGTATATTGATGTAAGTATCATAAATGTAGTTAATGATGAAATAAAAAGACTTCAACAAGAAAATAATGCTATTCAAAAGCAAATAACATTTTTACAAAAAGAGAATGAAAATCTTAAAGTCGAAGAAAATTTTGAAAAAATAAGCAGTAAATTAGTTTTAGATATTATAGATAATTACTTTAATATATTTGATGAATTAGATATAAAATTAAAAAAAGATATTTTAAGAATTCTTGTTAAAGATATAAGAGGAAATGGAGAAAAGGTAACAGTTAATTTATTGAATACAAATTTTGATGCAGAAAGAAAATCGCTTTTATTTGATAGTTTTAATAAAATTGAAGATGTATCAAGTTCGCCAACAGAAAACAATAGCAATTGCAACTGTGGTTATGAATAGAGTGTACGTAACAGAAGGAGAATATTCAAGGGTGTCACAAGGAGGCAATATAAGAAATATAATATTCCAAGAAGGGCAATTTGATTGTGTAAGAGAAACGATAAATGGACAATATAATGCTCAAAACATATATAATATGAATCCAACTAATGTGCATTATGAAATAGCAGATTGGGCATTATCAGGCAATAAATTAAATGAAATAGGAGAGTGCTTGTGGTATTTAAATCCATTTAGACCTAATTGTGCTTCTAATTTTCCAAGTAATGGCTCAGGAATATTTCACACAAGATTAGGAATGCATTGCTTTTATAGACCTACAGAAGCATATGTAAATACATAAGCTGGTTTACTTCGCTAAAAAGTAAATGCTATATTTTAAGTTTTATTTTATAAAGAAAGGAATAGTAAAAATATGGATGAAAGTTCTAAAATTAAAACTAAAACACAAGATTTAAAAAAACAAGAAAATAGTATTGAGCAAAATGCTATTGAGGAGAACAGAAATGTTGTTATAAACCAAGATACACCAGAAATGTTAACAAATAACATATATACACCAGCATTTTTAAGAGAAAATATAGGAAAACTAATGAGGGCTGAGTTTTTAATAGGAACGAATAATTTAGTTGATAGGATTGGTATATTAGTTGATGTTGGAGCAAGTTATATACTACTTAGATCACTTGAAAGTGATACTATAACTTATTGTGATATTTATTCTATTAAATTTATTACGATATCAAATAATAGAATTTATCCAATAAACTACAATCAAAATGGAGGATATGAATATACTAGCAATTATAATAGTCAAATGAGCAATCAAATGTTAAATTCTTTAAGTAATTCTAATAGTAATATGTATAGATACTATTAAATTGTATAAATCAGCAGATTATATAACGCGAAAAACTTAAAAAAAGCTTGTACTTTCCTTAATTTACCTATATAATATATATGTAAATTCTTATAGGTAAAAGGGAGGTACTTTTTTATGTCATTTATAGACGATTTGAAAAATAAAGCAAAACAGAACATAAAAACTATTATTCTTACAGAAAGCGAAGACAAAAGAGTATTAAAAGCAGCAGAGCAAGTGAAAAAAGAAGGATTTGCTAACATCATTCTTATAGGAAATAAAGATGAAGCAGATAAATTAGCAAAAGAAAATGATATAGATATATCAGGAATAGAAATAATAGATCCAGAAAAATCTGAGAAGTTTGAAGGTTATGCTAATGCTTTTTATGAGTTAAGAAAAGCAAAAGGAATAACTTTAGAAGATGCAAGAAAAATGCTAAAAGATAATATGTATTTTGGAACAATGATGGTAAAACAAGGAGATGCAGATGGTTTAGTGTCAGGTGCTTGTCATTCAACAGCTAATACCTTAAGACCAGCACTTCAAATATTAAAAACTGCCCCAGGAACAAAATTAGTGTCAGCATTCTTTTTAATGGTAGTTCCTAACTGCGAATATGGGGAAAATGGAATATTTGTATTTGGAGATAGTGGATTAGTAGAAAATCCAACACCAGAAGAGTTATCTGAAATAGCAATTTCATCAAGCAAAAGTTTTAAACAATTAACAGGTAAAGAATCAAAAGTTGCTTTACTTTCATATTCAACATATGGAAGTGCACATTCTGATTTAACAGAAAAAGTAATAGAAGCAACAAAATTATTAAAAGAAAAAGCACCTGATTTAGTATGTGATGGTGAACTACAATTAGATGCAGCAATTGTACCAGAAGTGGCAGAATCTAAAGCTCCAGAAAGTCCAATAAAAGGACAAGCAAACACATTAATATTTCCAGATTTAAATGCTGGAAATATAGGGTATAAATTAGTACAAAGATTAGCAAAAGCAGAAGCCTATGGGCCACTTTGCCAAGGAATTGCAAGACCAGTAAATGATTTATCAAGAGGATGTAGTAGTGAAGATATAGTTGGCGTTGTTGCAATTACTTCTGTGCAAGCTAGCACTATGGATTAATTTAATTCTTAAAAAAATTGATCATATAAAATTAGAAAGGATTGGTAAAAGTATGAAAATTTTAGTTGTAAACTGTGGAAGTTCATCATTAAAATATCAATTAATTGATATGGAAACAGAAGAAGTAATGGCAAAGGGATACTTAGAAAGAATTGGAATTGATGGTTCTTTCTTAACACATAGAGTAGGAGACGAAAAATACAAAATAGAAAAAGAAATAAAAGACCATTCAGAAGGGATGGAACTTGTAATAGAACAATTATTACATAAAGATTATGGTGTTATAAAAAGCCTAGATGAAATAGATGCAATAGGACACAGAATAGTACATGGTGGAGAAAAATTCACAAAATCAGTATTAATAGATGATGATGTAATAAAAGGAATAGAAGATGCAATTGTATTTGCACCATTACATAACCCAGCACATTTGCAAGGTATTAAAGCTTGTATGGAAAAATTGCCTGGAAAACCAAATGTAGCTGTATTTGATACGGCATTTCATCAAACAATGCCTGAAAAAGCATATATGTATGCTATACCTTATGAATATTATGAAAAATATAAAATTCGTAAATATGGTGCACATGGAACATCTCATAAATTTGTTTCATACAGAGTTGCAGAATTAATGAATAAACCAATAGAAGACTTAAAAATAATATCATGTCATTTAGGACAAGGAGCAAGTTTATGTGCTGTAGAACATGGAAAATCTGTAGACACATCAATGGGATTAACACCACTAGCAGGAGTACCTATGGGATCTAGATCTGGAGATATAGACCCATCAGTAGTAACATTCTTAATGGAAAAAGAAAATTTATCACCAGAAGAAATGAATACACTTTTAAATAAAAAATCAGGAAAACTAGGACTTTCTGGAATTAGCATAGATGATAGAGATATAGAAGCAGCAATAAAAGAAGGAAATCATAGAGCAAAACTAGCAATAGACAATTTCGTATATCAAGTTGCTGGATATATAGGAAGATTTGCAGCACAAATGAATGGAGTAGACGTTATAACATTTGAAGCTGGAGTGGGAGAAAACGGAATAGAAGCAAGAAAAGAAATATGCGACTACTTAGGATTTTTAGGAGTAAAAATAGACGACGTAAAGAACAACTGTAGAGGAAAAGAAGTAGAAATATCAACAACAGACTCTAAAGTAAAAGTATATGTTGTTCCAACAAATGAAGAGTTAATGATAGCAAGAGAAACTGAAGAACTTTGTCACTAAAAGGGACAGGCTCTTTTCTGCCATGTTTGTCATCTTTTGGGACAGGCTTTTGAGTTGCACTAGTTACAAGATATTTGCACACTAGTTGTTGAAAAATAACTAAATACTTTATGATATAAAGTTATATAAATCAATTAATCAGGCATTAAATAAGCTACTTTATTTAGTGCCTTCTTTTATAAATAATCTTTTAATATAATAATATAAATAAAATTGAAATACTTTTTTATAAGTCTAAACCAATTTAAACCGTACGTATTTTAGAAGGGTTTTGTTATAAAATAGGAGAACAGGAATTATTTTATTTATTTAAACTTAAATATAGTAGAAAGGTATAAAATAAAAGGTGAAGTATATGGAAGAAAACAACACTAAAAATAATAAAAAAATAATAATTACTGTTGCAATATTGTTGGTTGTTATAATTGCTGTAGTAGTTACTACATTGTATATAATAAACAAAGACCAAAATAAACCAGATGAAGTATTGTATGCATATATGGATTGCTTGAAAAATAAAGATTATGAAAGTATGTATAATATGATATCTAATTCAACCAAAGAAAGAGTTGATAAGGATACTTATTTAGCAAGAAACAAGAATATTTATGAAGGAATAGAGGCTACAAATTTTGAAATTACAAATGTAAGTACTAATATTGATAAAAAATCTTCAAATTATTCTGTAACATATAATATGTCTTTCGATACTTTGGCTGGAGGTTTAGATTATGATTATACTATGACATTTGATAGGCAAGATGATAATAAATATTACATTAATTGGAATTCTAATTTAATATTCCCTTCACTAGATGAAACTGAAAAAGTTAGAGTATATTCTGTTGCAGGTTCTAGGGGAGATATTCTAGATAGAAACGATAAAGTTTTGGCAACAAATGACGAAAACGGACAAAGAGAATATCCTTATGGTGAGGTGACTTCTCATTTAGTAGGCTACATTAGGGGAATAACTGCAGAAGAACTAGAAGCTCATAAAGGAGAAGGATATACAGAAAGTAGTTTGATTGGAAAAACTGGATTAGAACTTGCTTTTGAAGATAGATTAAGAGGCAAAAACGGAACTGGAATTAAAATAGTAGATGCAAACGAAAATATTATAGAATCAATTGCAGAAACAGATGTTGAAGATGGCGAAGATGTAAAAACAACCATTGATATTACTTTGCAAGAAAATATATTTAATGAGTTTGATGGAGACAATGGCTTCTCTGTTGCAATGAATCCCAAAACAGGTGAAGTATTAGCAATGGTGAGCTTCCCAAGTTTTGATTCAAACAATTTTGTAACCGGATTTACAGATGCAGAATGGAATAAGTTAAGTAATGATGAAAATACACCAATGTTTGCAAGATATGAGAGTACGTGGGCACCAGGATCATCATTTAAACCTGTTACAGGAGCAATTGGATTAAATACTGATAGCTTTACAGCTAGTGAAGATTTTGGAACAAGTGGATTGAGTTGGCAAAAAGATTCAAGTTGGGGTGATTATAAGATTACAACACTTACAACCTATGGAGGAAAAGCTAATTTAAGAAATGCTTTAATATATTCAGACAATATATATTTTGCAAAA
This sequence comes from uncultured Clostridia bacterium, assembly GCA_944392465.1. Classification (GTDB taxonomy): domain Bacteria; phylum Bacillota; class Clostridia; order TANB77; family CAG-508; genus CALXVA01. The sequence goes on from CALXWR010000019.1 coordinate 10,253, forward strand.
GCTGCAATAAAAATAGGAGCTAAAACTTTAGCAGAACAGTTAACAAAAATAGGATTTAATAAATCAGTAGATTTCCCTGTATCTATGTCTGCATCACAATATTCAGATAGTGACACTTTCTCTTCAGAAATACAATTAGCAGATTCAGGATATGGTCAAGGTAAAGTATTAGTAAATCCATTACATATGGCAAGTATATATTCAGCATTCGTAAATGATGGAAATATGATAAAACCTGTATTAGAATATAATGGAGAAGCAGAATATTTAGTAGAAGATGCATTTTCAAAGCAAACTGCAGATGAAATAAGAGATGACTTAGTTCAAGTAGTAGAAAATAGCAATGGAACAGGTCATGCAGCAAAAATAAGCGGAGTAACCATGGCAGGAAAAACAGGTACTGCAGAACTAAAAGCATCAAAGGACGAAAATGGTGAGGAATTAGGTTGGTTTAATACTATTGTGGTAAGTGATGACGATGATGAGCAACTTTTAACAATAAATATGGTAGAAAATGTAGAAAATAGGGGAGGAAGCCATTACTTATTGCCAAAAGTAAAAAACATAGTACAAAACTATATAAAATAAAATTACTGTGCCACCCAGGACAGACCCCATTGGCACAATACGATAGGAGAGAAAATAAACTATATGGAAAATAATTATTTTGATACATTAAATCCGATAATAAAAGATTATTTTAAAATATTAGCGCCAGAAGGGATACCAAAATTTTTATGTGAATATATAGCAACAGATGCAATGCGGGCGAATTGGAAAATCTAGTGTAACATGTGGAACAAAATATACTAAATTGTTTTGCCATAAATTTGATTTTACTAATTTAGATCATAGTATTGGAGTGGCATTAATTATCTGGAATTTTACAAAAGATAAAAAACAAACTCTAGCTGGGTTATTTCATGATATTGCTACTCCTACATTTAAGCATTGTATAGATTTTATGAACGGAGACCATCAAAAGCAGGAATCAACAGAAGATTTGACAACGAAGATAATAAGTAATTCAAAGCAAATAATGGAATTATTAAATAGAGATAATATAAAATTAAGAGAAGTAGATAATTATAAATTATATCCAATTGCAGATAATGATATACCTAAGTTATCTAGTGACAGGCTTGAATATACATTTACGAATGGCTTATTTTTTAATTCTAAAGACATATGGACTTTAGATGAAATATATAAAATTTATAATGATATCACAGTTTTGAAAAATGAAGATGGGGTAGAAGAATTAGGTTTTAAGACAACAGAGATAGCAGATGAATTTATTTTAGGTTGTAGAAAAATATGGCCTTTCTGGATTGACAATGAAGATGTGATTTCAATGCAATTTATTGCAGATGTAGTAAAAAGAATGTCTGAGAAAGGATATTTGACCCAAAAGGATTTATATACATATAGTGAAGATGAAATTATAAATAAAATAGAAAATTGTAAAGATAAACATATTTCTGAATGTTTTAAGAAATTTGAAAATACTACTAAGATAATTGAATCAGATGAACAACCAAAAAATGATTGTTATTATGTTAGTATTCGCTCAAAAAGAAGATATAATATTCCTTTAGTACAAACTAATCATGGGGCAAAAAGAATTAATGAAGTATCAGATATTGCAAAAAATATGATAAATGAATATTTGCAATTTACACCTAAAAAATATGCGGCATTTGACTTTAAATTTTAAAAAATAAAAGGAGGATTTTAAAAGTGGAGGAAAAAGAGAACGAAGAATTAAAGAACACTGAGTCAATTGTAAATGGAGAAGAGACAAAAAATACTGAATTAAATGCAGAACCAGAGGGCAAAGATAAACAAAACGAAGAGCTAAAAAGTAAAGATGTGAAAAGTACTCAAACAAGTGAGATACAGAAAGAGGAAGAAGATACAAAGAACAATGAAACTAATGTAGAGCAAGAACAACCAGAAGTATTAAATGATTCAGCCAAAAAGAAAAAATCTAAAAAGCCGTTAATTATAACCATAATTGTATTAGTTGTGTTAGTTTTATGTGCCTTAGGAGGATTCTTTATATGGAAATACATAAAAGACAATGAATCTGTTGGAACAACATGGGGAGATACTTATTACGCATATCTAAAAGAAGGAACAGAACAAAAAGATTATGCATCAAGAGAAAAATATGGTTTACAGCAAAACATGAGCAACGTAACATTGCAATTTGCAGAAATTGAAGAAGATGAAGCACCAGCAATGATAATGAACTATGAAGAAAATGATGCAAACTATGTTAATGTTTATCATATTAATAATGAAAACAAAGTTGTAAACGTATCATATAAAGAACCATCAAAGGTAGAACTTTTATATAATATAGAATTAAAGCAATATATCTGGTATGTGCATGTAGAAAAAGCAAATGAAGATTTATATATGCCAATAAAAGTAGATGAAGAAAAATTAACTGAAAATGCTCAGAATAATTTAGATGATAATGTTATAGGTAATACAGAAAATTATAATAATACAACTTCTGGTGAAGAAGAAAATACAAATAGCTTAGGAGAAATTGTATCAACAGAAATGACTGCAGATATTACAATAGGAAAAGATGCTGAAACAACAGTAGAAAAGCTTGATGGAACAACAGTTACTTTACCAAAATTTGATGAAACTTTTGTAAAACCTGAAGTAGATGTTAGCCAAGAAATAAGTGTTGACATTAATAATATAGATGAAACAGAATTAAAAGATGTAATAAAAGAAACTGTTAGTGGATATAAACCTGAAGAAGAAATAGTTACAGATGAAGTTGAAGAAAAAGTATCTGAAAAAGTAGAAGAAGTAGAAGAAACTAAACAAGAAATTGAAGATGCAATAGAAGAAATTGAAAAGAAACAAGAAGAGGAGAGAAAAGCTGCTGAAGAAGCTAAGAAAAAAGCAGAGGAAGAAGCAAGAAAAAAGGCTGAAAAAGCATCAAATGGAAAAATATCTGAAGAACAAGCAAGAAAATTAGCACAAAAAATAGACGGGACATATTCAGAAGAAATGGATTCACCTATTAGCTATATGCTTGAAGCAATGATAAAAGATTCATCTGGACTTGAGTATTATCTATTTAGAGTAAGATGGCTTGTAGAAAATACACATTGGTCAACAATAGACGGAGTGGCAATATCGGTTGATGGCCAAAAATGGAAACAAGTAGACATTTATCATAATTATACAAATGGAGAAACAATACAAGAAGTATTTAGAGAAGGAATTTTTGAATAAAGCAATTACAAATTGAGGAAAAATTGAGTCAGAGAAATTGGAAATGCCAATGGGGGTTGTCCCCATTGGCACAGACACTTCACTTTACATAAAAGCATATTATATATAAATATGTAATAAGAAAGGAAGTGTTTTTTTGAAACTTGAAGGAAAGAAAATAGGCTTTGCATTTACAGGTTCTTTTTGCACTTTTAAAAAAGTTATAGAAGAGTTAAAAAATATAAAAAAAGAAAAAGCAGATATTATACCTATAATGTCTTTCAACTCGCATAATTTAGATACTAAATTTGGAAAAGCAGATGACTTTATAAAAGAAATAAAAAAAATCTGTGAAAAAGAAGAAATTATTCATACAATTCAAGGTGCAGAACCGATTGGACCTAAGAAATTAACAGATGTAATGGTTGTAGCACCTTGTTCAGGAAATACAATAGCGAAACTTAGCAATTCAATAATAGATACTCCAGTAACAATGGCATGTAAATCTCATTTAAGAAACAATAACCCTGTAGTTATTGCTGTATCTACAAATGATGGTCTATCTGGTAGTGCTGAAAATATAGGAAAATTACTTAATAGAAGCAACTATTTTTTTGTGCCTTTTAAACAAGACAATCCAATAACAAAGCCACGCTCAATAGTTGCTGACTTTAAATATTTAATACCAACAATTGAAAAAGCATTAGATAGAGAACAAATTGAACCAATACTTTTATGAATATAAAATTAAGGCTGTGCCAATTGGGCCTGTTTCTAATGACACAGCTTATTTACATAATATTTACAAAACAAGTCTGTCCACAATTGTAAATATTACTCATTTAATGGGTTTACCTCAACGGCATTTCTGACTTGTTCATTACTTACGTGTGTATAAATTTCAGTTGTTGAGATACTTTCGTGTCCTAATAATTCTTGAAGGGCACGTATATCTACATTTCCATATTGGTACATTAAAGTAGCTGCAGTATGTCTAAGTTTATGTGTTGAATATTTAGAGGTATCTAGGCCTGCTTTTCTTAATTCTTTTTCTACTATATATTGAACAGTTCTTTTGCTAATACGTTCTTTTCTTCTACTTAAAAATAATGCCTTATTAGAAGCTTTAGAATCGTGTTTAAGCCCTTCTGTTGGTCTTGCCTTAATATATTCTTGGATGGCATGAATACAAGCTTTATTTAAGTATATAGTTCTTTCTTTATTGCCTTTTCCTATAACCGTCATTTTATATTCATTAAAATCTATATCTTGTAAATTTATACCTATTAATTCAGATAATCGTAATCCGCAATTAAGAAATAGTGTAATAATAGCAAAATCACGTTCTTTAAACTCATCATTTTCATCCATAGTAACATTTAAAAGCTTTTTACTCTCATCTAAAGATAAATATTTAGGCATACGTCTATCAAGCTTTGGTGTTTCTAAATTTTGTGCAGGATTATTATCTATTAATTTTGCCTTTTGAGATAAATAAGAAAAGAAAATACGAATAGTTGATATTTTCCTTGCACGAGTTGCAGGCTTAGCTCTTTGATTTAAAGCTAAATAAGAAACAAATGCATGAATATCATCTAGGGTTATCTTTTTTAGGGTATTAATAGAAAAATCCTTTATACTAATATTTCTTAAATCTGTTTCTTTTGTAAGTTTAAAATGAATTTTCATAAACTTTAGAAACATGTTCAAATCATAATTATATTCTTTTACTGAATTTGGAGATTTATTCAAAATAGTAATTGAATAATCCAAAAATGAATTTACAAATTCAGGATTATTATCAGAATTTATCATAAGTTTTATCACCTTCTATAAAATTTACAATTGGGGATGTGCTTACTTTGTAAAACACTCAATTGCACAAAATCTATTTATATATTATATCAACAAAATTAGAAATGCAATAGTTCATACTAATAAGGATTAGTTATTTATTAAACTTGATTTATTATATAAAATAATATATAAATAGATAAGAAAACATATGAAAAAAGTTAACTAGTAAACTTAAATACAAGGAGGTTTTAAAATGAACGAAATGTTAGAAGGAATTGAAGTGCTATGCCACAGTAGTATAAGAATAAATAAAGGAAAGGTAATATATTTTGATCCATTTAAAATTAAGCAAGATTATAACGATGCAGACATAATATTTATAACACATGATCACTATGACCATTATTCAGAAAGCGATATAGATAAAGTTATAAAAAATGATACTATCATAGTTGCACCAGAGGAACTATTAACTAAACTTTTAAAAAAAGGATTTAGGAATGAGTGTGTTGTTACAGTTACTCCAAATGAGAAATATGATATAAAAGGAATAAAATTCAATACTATACCTGCTTATAATACAAATAAGACATTTCATCCAAAAGAAAATGAATGGGTAGGCTATTTAATTGAGATTGATGGAATCACTTATTATATTGCAGGTGATACCGATATAACAGAAGAAAATAGAAAAGTGAAATGTGATGTTGCTTTTATACCAGTTGGAGGAACTTATACAATGAATTATAAAGAAGCGGCGACTTTAGTTAATGAAATAAAACCAAAGATTGCAGTACCAATTCATTATGGAAGTATTGTAGGAAGTAAGCAAGATGCACTTAGCTTTTCAAATCTATTAAATCCAGAAATTGAATGTAAAATATATAAATTATAAAAAACATATAGGAAAGATATTAAATAATACTAAATAAAGTAAGGAGATATGATGTTGATAGATTTTGATAAAGCAATAGAAAATTTTTTGAAATATACAGAGCAATTTGGAAAAAATCCTAAAATAGATATAAAAAGAAAACACTCTTTAAGAGTTATGCAAAATTGTGAAAAAATAGCAATTTATTTAGGACTAAATAAAGAGGACACAGAATTAGCAAAACTTATAGGACTTATTCACGATATAGGAAGATTTGAACAAATTAATAAATATAATACTTTTTTAGATAGAGAAAGTGTAAATCATGCAGAATTAGGAAATAAAATCTTATTTGAAGATAACAAAATAAGAGATTTTATACAAACTAATGAATATGATTATTTAATAAAAACAGCTATATTAAATCACAATTATAGAGAAATAAGTAAAGAAGTTACAGATAAAAGAACATTGTTATATTGTAAAATTATTAGAGATGCAGATAAAATAGATATATTCTCTGTTGTTATCAATGATGGACTTGAAAATGCAGTTGTATTTAAAATAGACGATATATCCAAAGAAAATGTAAGCAATGAAATTATTGAAGATTGCTTAAATCATAGGTCTTGCAGAAAAGAATTTATGAAAACTAATATTGATTGCATTATTGTATGGATTAGTTATATATATAATTTGAATTTTGCTTGTTCCTTAAAAATTATAAAAGATAATAATTATATTGATAGATTTATAGATTTAGTAGATTACAAAAACAAAAAGACATCTCTTGCTATGAAGAAAATACAAAAAAGTGCAAATGAATATATAAATTCTAAAGTATAAAAAGATATAGCTTATTAGAAATGATAAGCTATATCTTTTTATGTAATAGGAAAAAAATTAAAATGTAGAAAAATAGCAATTTAAGAGATGGCTTTTTCACACAAAATTCACAATTAAAATTAGCAATAAGTATTGACAATTGCTAATTTTGGATATAATATATATGAAGTTAGCAGTCGGAATAGATAATTGCTAAAAGAGGTGCAAAAAGTGCAAAATTTGGATAATAGAAAAAAGAAAATTTTACAAGCAATAGTAGAAGAATATATAAACACTGCAGAGCCTGTAAGTTCTGGTAGTATTGCAAAAAAATATGGATTAGACTTAAGTAGTGCAACTATTAGAAACGAGATGGCAGACTTGGAAAAAGTAGGCTATATTGAAAAACAACATACATCAAGTGGTAGAGTACCATCAGCCAAAGGCTACAGATTATATGTAGATGAATTACTAAATGATCATAACATTAGTTTAGCAGAAATAAAATATATTCAATCGAAACTAATAGAAAAAGTAAACGAAATAGAAGACTTAACCAAAATTGCCACAAGTACTATTTCTGAAATTACTCATTATACAACAGTTGCAATAGGACCTAAAGCACAAATGCAAGCAATTGAAGAAATAAAGTTTGTACTATTAGGAACAAGAATGTTAATGGCAGTTATATTAACAGATACAGGATTAATAAAAGAAACAATGATAAAATTTGATCAAGATATAAATGAGGATCAAGTAGAAACTTTAAATATTATTTTTAATAATAAATTAAAAGGAAAACCGTTAGAGGCTATAGATAAACCGTTAGAACAATATATATTTTCTCATATGAATTATAGTTTGGGAGTAATAAAACCAATAGTTAACCAACTAAACAAAACAGTAAATGAAGAAGAAAAGGTATATCTAGAAGGTGCAAATAAATCATTTGATTTACCTGAATTTAAAAGTTTAGAAGTAGCTAAAAACTTTATAAATCTAATTGATCAAAAAGAAATTGTTGCAGATTTATTAAATACTGGTTTTGCAAACGATATTAATGTATATATTGGTAACGAAAATGAAAATGAAAAATTAAAAGACTTTAGTATAGTAACATTTAAACATAAATATAAAAATAAAGATATAGGCACAATCGGAATTATAGGACCTACTAGAATGAATTATTCAAAAGTAATATCAGTAATGAAATATATTAGTAAAAAATTAAATGGAGAATAATTTGAAAGGAATGTGAAAAATGGAAGATAAAAAAGAAATGAAAAGAGAAGAAAAGCAAGAAGCGAAAAAGGCAGATGAAATAATAGACTTAAAAAAGCAAATTGAAAATCAAAAAGTTCAAATAGATGAAACAGAAGATAGACTAAAAAGAGTAGCAGCAGAGTTTGATAATTATAAAAAAAGAAGTGCAAAAGAAAAAGATGCATTATATAATTCTTTAATAGCAGATATTGTATCTGGCTTTCTACCAATAATAGATAACCTTGAAAAAGCAGTAGAAGCAGAAACGAAAGATGAAGAATACAAAAAAGGCATCGAATTAGTTTTAAAACAATTTAAAGATGTATTAGCATCAAAAGGAGTTAAAGAAATAGAAACAGTAGGAAAAACATTTGATCCTGAATTACATGAAGCGGTTAGTTCAATTGTTGATGAAAATTTAGGAGAAAAAGAAATTGCACAAGAATATAGAAAAGGCTATAAAATAGGAAATAGAGTTATTCGTCATTCTATGGTTATTGTAGCAAACTAAAATTAATTAAATCATCATCTTGAGTTGTCAATCTGCATCAAAATTTTTTCAATGTATACAAAGTACTATTTGAAAAATTTTGATTTGATTTCCTAGCAATCTAATAATTTAATTGATTTTGAGTATATATATGTTTTTAATTTTATATAAGTGATAAATGGGGCGAAATATTGCTTATATAGTTTATATAGATTAAATTTAAAATATTAAATAAATATTCGCCAAATGTATATCGTAAAGAAAGGAAGATTTGGATATGGGAAAAATTATAGGTATTGATTTAGGTACAACAAATTCATGTGTAGCAGTTATGGAAGGTGGAGAACCAGTTGTAATTCCTAATGCAGAAGGAAATAGAACAACTCCATCAGTAGTAGCTTTCACAAAAAATGGAGAAAGATTAGTAGGACAAATTGCAAAACGTCAAGCTGTTACTAATCCAGATAACACAGTTATATCTATAAAAAGAAAAATGGGAACAAATGAAAAAGTTGATATAGAGGGAGATAAATTTTCTCCACAAGAAATTTCAGCGATGATTTTACAAAAATTAAAAGCAGATGCAGAAAACTATTTAGGAACACAAGTTACACAAGCAGTTATTACAGTTCCAGCATATTTTAGTGATGGCCAAAGACAAGCTACAAAAGATGCTGGAAAAATAGCAGGACTTGAGGTATTAAGAATTATAAATGAACCAACTGCAGCAGCATTAGCATTTGGTATGGATAAAGAAGACCAAGATCAAAAAATTATGATATATGACTTAGGTGGAGGTACATTTGATGTATCAATACTAGATATTGGTGATGGCGTATTTGAAGTTTTAGCTACAAATGGAAACACACATTTAGGTGGTGACGACTTTGATGAAAGAATTATAGATTATCTAGTAGATGAATTTAAAAAATCAAATGGAATTGACTTAAAACAAGATAAAATGGCAATGCAACGTTTAAAAGAAGCTGCAGAAAAAGCTAAAATAGAATTATCAGGAGTACAACAAACACAAATAAATTTACCATTTATTACAGCAGATGCAAATGGACCAAAACACTTAGATGTAACATTAACAAGAGCAAAATTTGAGGAATTAATTGGTGATTTAATAGAAGCTACAAAAGTTCCTGTACAAAATGCATTAAAAGATGCAGGAATCACAGCAAATGATTTACACAAAGTATTATTAGTTGGTGGTTCAACAAGAGTTCCAGCTGTTCAAGAAGCTGTTAAAAAAATTACAGGAAAAGAACCAGATAAAGGAATAAACCCAGACGAATGTGTTGCAATTGGTGCAGCTATTCAAGGTGGGGTTTTATCTGGAGATGTTAAAGACTTAGTACTTCTTGATGTAACACCATTATCACTAGGTATTGAAACACTAGGTGGAGTATTTACAAAATTAATAGAAAGAAATACAACAATACCAACTAAAAAATCTCAAGTATTCTCAACAGCAGCAGATGGACAAACAAGTGTTGAAATCCATGTACTTCAAGGAGAAAGAGAAATGGCAGCATACAACAAAACATTAGGAAGATTCCAATTAACAGGAATTCCAGCAGCACCAAGAGGAGTACCTCAAATAGAAGTAACATTTGATATAGATGCAAATGGTATAGTTCACGTATCTGCAAAAGATATGGCAACAGGAAACAGCCAACAAGTAGCAATTACAGCAAGTACAAATTTAACAGATGAAGATATTGACAAAGCTGTTAAGGATGCAGAAGCTCATGCTCAAGAAGATAAAAAGAGAAAAGAAGAAATTGAAGTTAGAAATAATGCAGAAAGCTTAGTATATAATTGTCAAAAAACAATAAATGACTTAGGAGATAAAATAAGTAGTGAAGAAAAAGCTAAAGCTGAAACAGAAATAGAAAATGTAAAGAAAGCATTAGAAGGTTCTGATGTTGAAGCAATTAAATCAGCAACAGAAAAATTAACACAAATATTCTATTCAATATCAGAAAAAGTATATTCACAAGCTCAAGGTGCAGCAAATACAGCAGGAGCAAATCCAACTGATGATAATGCAGAAAAATCAGGAACAGAAAATCAAGAACCACATACAGATGGAAATGGTAATGTTTATGATGCAGATTATAAAGTTGATGAAGATGACAAAAAATAAAAGAAGATAATTTGATAAAATAGTCAAAAAGAAAAGTGGTATCACATTAAAATATAATAAGTACCACTTTTCTTATAGCTGATATAGGAGGCAATATGGCAGGAAAAGATTACTATGAAATATTAGGTGTAGATAAAAATGCAAGTGAAGAAGAGCTAAAAAAAGCATATAGAAAACTTGCTAAAAAATATCATCCAGATGCTAATCCAGACAATAAAAAAGAAGCAGAAGCAAAATTTAAAGAAGTAAACGAAGCCTATGAAACATTGTCAAACCCTGAAAAAAGAAAAATGTATGACCAATTCGGAACAGCAGATCCAAGCCAAGGATTTGGCGGAGCAGGAGGACCATTTGGTGGAAGAAACGGATATTATTCATATACATCTTCAACAGGTGGATTTGATGGATTTAGTGATTTTGGAGATATAGGAGATATATTCTCTTCATTCTTTGGAGGAGGATTTGGAGGAAGAAGTAGCTCTAGAAACTCTAACGGACCTAAACAAGGAGCAGATTTACGAGCAAGAGTAGATATAACTTTCGAAGAATCTTATTCAGGAGTACAAAAACAAATTAATATAACAAGAAATGAAACATGTACTGTCTGCCATGGAAATGGAGCAAAACCAGGAACAAAAAAACAAACTTGTAGTATGTGTCATGGAACAGGTCAAGTAAAACAAACACAAACAACGATATTCGGTCAAGTACAAACTGTTAGACCATGCTCAAATTGTAACGGAACAGGAGAAATAATACCTGAACCATGTACAGAATGTAAAGGAAAAGGAACTGTAAGAAAACAAGTTAAAGTAACAGTAAAAATACCTGCAGGAATTGATGAAAATCAAACAATAGTACTTAGAGGAGAAGGAGAACCAGGAACTAAAGGGGGAGCTAAAGGAGATTTATACATAACAATACATGTAAAAAGACATAATATATTTAAAAGACAAGGACAAGATGTATTGTGTGAAGTGCCAATAACATTTACTCAAGCAACATTAGGTGCAGAAATTGAAATACCTATGGTAGATGGAAGTAAAGAAACATACAAAATACCAGACGGTACTCAACCAGGAACTAAATTTACAATAAGAAATAAAGGATTCAAAAACATCAACAACAATTCTCAAGGAAACTTTGTATTTACAGTATTAGTACAAGTACCAAAACGACTTACAAAAGAGCAAAGAGATTTAATGGTAGAACTTGCAAAAACTATGAATGAACAACCACCTGTAAAGAAAAGAGGATTATTTGGATAATGTCACTTTTGGGGACAGGCTCTTTTGTGCCAAACTTGTCACTTTTGGGGACAGGTTTCATTGAACACGGTTGGCTTGTGAAACAAACAAACTTTATTTTGTAAATAAATGTCGAAACTTAGCATATTATATACTAGGTAGTATTTTTTATATTACCTAGGAGGTGTTAAATATGACTAATAAATGTCGCGAAATAGCTAAATGCTGTGTGGATATAATTGTATTTGTTTTAGTATCATTACTATTATTTTTAGTCGGACTAATTGTTGGAGCTTTTACTGGACTTGCAACTTTGTTAGGCATTGGGGCAATTATATCAATTGTGGCAATATTGCTAGTTTTATTAATTATTAGAATAATAAATCTTGCATGTTGCAAAGATAAAGCAAAAGACAATTGCTGTAAGAAAGATTATGATGACTATAATGATTATAATAAATATTGCTAAAAAAGAACATTAAATGAAGAGGAGATAGAAATTAAACTATCTCCTCTTTGCTTTGCTAAGAGACGAGCCAATGGGTTAAATACACATGAAAATGAACCTTCCTTATTAAATTTTTTTGTCTAATAATTTAGGTTCACTTCACTGCCACAATGGTACTATTAAATTTAAATACCTAGTATTTTCTTCGCTCTTGCTACATCTTCTGTAGTTGCATTAGGAATATCTTCTAATTCGTAATTACATCCTAAATTTTCCCACTTAAATCTACCTAGATCATGATAAGCTAGGATTTCTACTTTTTTTACATTACTTAGGTTAGAAATAAAATCTTTTAATTCTAACAAATCATCCTCATTGTCTGTTATTCCAGGTACTAAAACTTGTCTAATCCATACATCTTTATTTATATTACTTAAATATTTTGCAAATTCTAGCTCTAGTTTGTTCGAAAATCCAACTAAATCTTTGCAAACATCATCATTGATACATTTTATATCTAATAAAAACAAATCAGCTAAATCGATGATTTTTTTCATTTTGTCAGTAAGAGGGAAGTTTCCAGATGTATCTATTGCTACATGAATTCCTTGCTTTTTAAGTTTTGGTAGTAATTCTAGTAAAAAGTCTTGTTGAAGTAAAGGTTCGCCTCCTGACAAGGTAACTCCTCCATCTGAAACAGTAAAATAATTTTTATATCTGGATATTTTAGCAATTAATTCATCTGAAGTATATTCTTGTCCAGCATTTACAGCCCAAGTATCTCTATTATGGCAATATTTACAACGTAAAGCACATCCCTGGAAAAACACTACAAATCTAATCCCTGGACCATCTACAGCTCCAAATGATTCAAAAGAATGTATCCTTCCTTTTAATATCTCATTTTTATTTTGTTCTATATTATTTTCAGCCATTAATTAAATCCTCCGTTATTAAATTTAAAAATAAAAATCATCGTATGCTTAATATTTTATATAAAATATTAAATAACAAAATAGAACAAAATTTATATCAAACTTTTGACATAAATTTAGAGTTAAAAGTAATTGAATTGTGGCTAGGCACAAGAGGAATAAATTTAAGAAATCTATTCCTCTAAGTAACAATTGCCAAAACCAATTATTTTAACTCTTAGATTCTCTCATGAATAGTTCTATTTATTACGTCTAATTGTTGCTCTCTTGTTAGTTTTATAAAGTTAACAGCATATCCTGAAACACGAATAGTAAGTTGAGGATAATTTTCTGGATGGTTCATAGCATCTATAAGTAAATCTCTGTTAAATACATTAACATTTATATGATGTCCAGTTTGTTTAAAATACCCATCTAACATACTTACTAAGTTACTTATCTTAGTAGCTTTATCTTTTCCAAGAGCAGCAGGTGTAATAGAAAATGTAAATGAAATACCATCTTCTGAGTATTCGTAAGGAAGTTTTGCTATAGTATTCATAACAGCAAGTGCTCCATTTGCATCTCTTCCATGTAGAGGGTTTGCTCCAGGTCCAAATGGTTCTCCTGCTCTACGTCCGTCAGGAGTATTACCTGTATTCTTTCCATAAACAACATTAGAAGTAATTGTTAATATAGAAAGAGTATGTTTTGAACCTCTATATGTGTGATGTTTTTGTAATTTTCTTAAGAAAGATTTTACAATATCTACAGCTATACTATCTACTCTATCATCATCATTTCCGTATTTAGGGAAATCACCTTCAACTACGTAATCAACTGCCAATCCTGTTTCATCTCTTATAACTTTTACTTTAGCATATTTAATTGCAGAAAGTGAATCAGCAGCAACTGATAGACCTGCTATACCACATGCCATAGTTCTTAATATATCTTGGTCTCTATCATGTAAAGCCATTTCTAATGCTTCATATGAATATTTATCATGCATATAATGAATTGCGTTTAATGCTTTAATATATATTTTAGCTACATAATCCATCATTACATCAAATTTTTCCATAACTTCGTCATAATTTAAATATTCAGAAGTTATTGGTTGATATTTTGGAGCAACTTGTTTTCCAGAAAGCTCATCTCTACCACCATTAATTGCATAAAGTAATGTTTTTGCAAGGTTTGCTCTAGCTCCAAAGAATTGCATTTGTTTACCAATTTTCATTGCAGAAACACAACAAGCTATTCCATAATCATCACCAAGAGTAATTCTCATTAAATCATCATTCTCATATTGAATTGCTGAAGTTCTAATAGAAACATCTGCGCAATAATCCTTAAAACCTTGAGGTAAATTATTTGACCATAATACTGTTAAATTTGGTTCTGGAGCTGGTCCTAAGTTATCTAAAGTATGAAGTACTCTGAATGAGTTTTTAGTAACTAATGTTCTACCATCAATACCCATACCACCAATGCTTTCAGTAACCCAAACTGGATCTCCACTAAATAGTGAGTTATATTCTGGTGCTCTTAAAAATCTAACTAATCTTAATTTTATAATAAATTGATCCATTAATTCTTGAGCTTGAGATTCTGTTAATGTTCCGTTTTGAAGATCTCTTTCTATATATATATCTAAGAAAGTAGAAGTTCTTCCTAAACTCATAGCTGCACCATTTTGATCTTTTACAGCTCCTAAATATCCAAAGTATAACCATTGAATAGCTTCTTTAGCATTTGATGCAGGAACTGAAATATCAAAACCATATTTTTCAGCCATTGCTTTTAAATCATTTAAAGCTTTTATTTGATCACCAATTTCTTCACGATTTCTTATAATATCTTCTGTGAATTCATCAGTATCTAATATTTCAAGTTCAACTTTCTTTTCAGCAATTAATGCGTCTACACCATATAATGCAACTCTTCTGTAATCACCTATAATTCTTCCACGTCCATATCCATCTGGAAGACCTGTAAGTAAGTGAGAACTTCTTGCAGCTCTTATATCAGGTGTATATACTTCAAATACACCATCATTATGTGTTTTTCTTAAATTATGATAAATGTATTCTGTTTCTGGATCTACTGTAAAACCATAGCTTGCAGCAGACTTTTCAACTATTCTAATACCACCATTTGGCATAATAGCTCTTTTTAATGGAGCATCTGTTTGAAGACCAACAATTTCTTCTAAGTCTTTATCTATATAACCTGCTTCATAAGCATTTATAGAAGATGGTGTTTTACAATCTGCATCTAGAACTCCACCATTTTCTCTTTCTTTCTTATAAAGCTCTAAAACTTCATCCCACAATTTTTTAGTTTTATCTGTAGCACCAGCAAGGAATTTTGAATCTCCCTCATAAGGTGTATAGTTAGTTTGGATAAAGCCTCTAACATCTATTTCTTCTGTCCATTCACCATTCTTGTTAAAGCCATCCCACTCTTTAAAATCCATAATAAACCTCCTTAAAATAATTAATTTAGCACATATAATCATATCATAAAATATATATAATATCAACAAAAATGTCGAAAAAAATAGAGGTATTTTAAACCAAAAAAGAATATTATCAAATACTTCTAAATATAGTATAGATAATATTCTAAAAAATTATACAAATAAAAATTATTGCACCAAATAAATGTGTATTACTTATCTTCATTTATTACTTTAGCAATTTTATAAATTAACTTTTGTTTTTCTGGAGTTGAATTTTTTAATAAAGTATTAAATTCTGAAGATAAATAATTTTCTGCCTTATTAGAAGATCCATTTAAGATCGAACCTTCCGTAATACCTAAAATATCACATATTTGACTTAATCTTTTTAAACTAATATGAGAACTTCCACGTT
>CALXWR010000020.1 GCA_944392465.1 uncultured Clostridia bacterium
CTCTCTCTCTCTCTCTCTCTAGAGCCGTGCGGTTTTTAGCTTTTCTCATATTTTCAGTCTCCTTTTCTCTTGTTTGCTGTGCCAATGGGGTCACTTTACTGTCCCGGATGGCATTTTTATTATATCATAATTATTTCAAATTGGAATACTCTTTTTTATATTTTTTACACAAAAAAAGATGCTTTTGAAAATCGTTTTAAGAACCGTTTCAAAAGCGTCTCCTCAAACATTTCCCAAAAGCATCTCTAAAAACATCTAATCAAAATTAAATATTTGTAAATCATCGAATCTTTTTAATAAAAGTTGTTCTCTGTCTCCGTATTTTATAGTGTCTAAACTTACATTTATAGTGTAGTCATCTGTTTTTACTATACCATATCCGTCTGTTTTTATTATTTCATATTTGTCTTTTGATTTGTTATATATTTCTATACTAGATTTGTTATATGCTACAACATATGATAAAGGTGTTAGTTCATATTCTTTATCATCTACTTCTAATGTTGCATTATCTAAGAATAGATATAAGTTAGAACCGTCAAATATGAATGATTCTGGTAATTCTTTCGTTTTGTCTCTATATTCTAAATATGCTACACCACTTTCTGTATATACACTTGAAAATCTATTTATTTTATATACTTGTCCATTTGTACTTGGAATTACTAATTCCATATTTGATGGAAATAATGCTTTATTGTTTACATCTACATAGTATAAAGGTGTTGAATCTAACTGGATATTCATATTTGTTGTTGTAAGTTCTGTTATTTCCCCTTTGCTTGTTATTTTTAAAGCACCTTCATAAGAAATTTTTCTACCTCCTATATATTGATAGAAATTGTAATTTTCTATAAAGTCTGTATTTAGTCTTGTTATATACATTCCTATTCCCACTATTGCTACTAATAATATTAGTATTAAGATTAATCTAAATACAGTTTCTTTTTTTATAACTTTTTTTTCTTTTTTTCTTTTTTGTGCTCTTGCACCATTTTTTACTGTTCTATCAACCTTATTATTTGGCTTATTTACTTTCTTATTGTTTTCACTTCTCATATTTTTTAATTGCCTTCCTTACTCTCATTTTTTATTACTTTTGTCTTTTTTATTAAGTCTTCAAAATTCTTTAAGAAGAAATATATTGCATAAAGAATAATGAATACTGTAAGTACTATTATCATTTGGCTTATGTACATTTCGTTACTTACTTCTAGTTGATAACTCTTTAGTACATTAATAAAATATAGGAAAATAATTTGTGCAAATATATTTATTGCTTCAAATATTATTTTTTTAGGATTTAATATTATATATGCTACATCTACAACCAGTACTATTGCTAAACTTAATAGTATTACATCTGTATATGTAACTGCTGTATATATTACGCAAAATAGTCTTACTGTTATTGCACATAGTGTTAAGATTTGATAATTGCTAAGTCCTGTGAGTAATCCTATATATGCTACTCTTTTTTTGTGAATATCAAATTTTTGTAGCATTATATATACTACTATTGCAACTATAATCATAAATCCTAAAAATATTGCCAATTCTTTTAAATTCAAATTTATATTATATATTGTTCTTTGTAACATTTTTCCCTCTTTAACTTTTGTTTATTATTTATCTAAGACTTGTCCTTAAAAGATGAGTTTCATTTAAATTTTTTATTATTTAATTTAAATTTTAGATTTGTCGATTTTCACTCATCTCTTAAGAACAAGTTAAATTGATTATGTTTGTGAATATAGTATCCTACTATATTTTGTAATTTTATTGTTTCTTCTAATCTTTCTATTTCTATATTTCCTTTAATTTCTCCAATAATTGGTAGGTAATCTTTTAATATTATTAAATTATATTTTTCACTTAAAATACGTATAAATTGAACATCATCGTATTCTTCTAATCCATTTTTCATATTTAGTATTCTTACAACTATGCTTCCCTTGTCTTCTGTTAGTTTACTGCTCGATTGGTTCTTCTTCTTTTCTACTCTCTCCATTCAATTTACCTCTATATAATAATTTTTCTTCGTCTATGCCATCATAAACACCATTTAAAATATCTTCTACATCTTGTAGTGTGTCTTCTATATCTACCATTTCTCCTTTTATTCCAGTATAGTTTTCTGAAACAAATAATGGTTGTGTGAAATAGTTTCTTAACTTTCTAGATCTATAGAATATTAATTTATCTTGTTCAGAAAGCTCATCAATACCAAGAACAGCTATAATTTCTTCTAATTCTTCATATCTAGATAAATATTTTAGTGTTTCTTGAACTAAATCATAATGTCTTCTTCCTATTTTTTCTGGATCAATTGCTTTACTAGAAGATTTAAATACATTTATTGCTGGATATAAACCTTTTTCTGCAACTTTTCTATCTAGAACTATCTGTCCATCTAAGTGAGTAGTAACAGACTGAACAGCATCATCTGTTATATCATCTGCTGGTATATATATTGCTTGGAATGAAGTAATAGAACCTGTCTCTGTTGAGTTAATTCTTTCTTCTACTTCACTAATATCTGAAGCCATGGTTGTTGGATATCCATTTTCAATTGGTATTCTTTTAAGCTCTGTAGAGATTTCTGATTTTGCTTGTATAAAACGATATATATTATCTATAAATACTAAAACATCTTGATTGTTTTCATCTCTTAAATATTCTGCTGCTGTAAGTCCTGAGTATACTGCTTTTGATCTTGCACATGGTGATTCACCCATTTGACCAAATACCATACTCATTTTATCTAATAAATCATCTGCTTTCATTTCATCATATAATTCTTTACCTTCACGAGAACGTTCTCCAACACCTATGAATATTGCATTTGATTGAAATTTCTTATATACATTGTTTATTAATTCTTTTATTAGAACTGTTTTTCCAACACCGGCTCCTCCAAGAAGTCCCATTTTATATCCTTTTTGTAATGGTGCAAAGAAGTCTATAACTTTTATACCTGTCCATAATGGATTGTTTTTTACTGAGATTTCTGCTACAGATAATGTTCTATCATATACATTTCTTTTAGTTTTAGATTTTGCTTTTACTCCATCTATTCCGTCTCCATAAGAATTATATATTCTTCCTAAAATGCTTGAAGAATATTCCATTTGAAGTCCGCCTTCATCTAAACTGACTTCTATGCCTTTTTTTAATCCATTTACTCTTTTAAATGGTAATAAACTTGCAATATTTTCTTCCAATTCTACAACTTCAAATTTGTATTCTTGATCATTAAAATTGCAAACTAAAATATCTCTTAGTTCTACATTGTCATCTTTTAACAGTACCTTAACACTTAATTCTGAAATACTAATAATTTTACCTACTACTTTCATCTTTGGCCTTCCTTATCTTTTATTCTTTTTCTTTATAGTTTTTTTAATTTTGTAATTTTATATAGTTTTCTACAACTTTTTTAAAGCTTTTTGCGTTTTTCTCTTTTCTGCTTACTCTTAATTCTTCTTCTTCAATTTCGTCAATTTTCTTTAAAGATTCTTTTGTTAGCATTTGCCTAGCCACATTTTCTGATGCATAGCTATTTTCTGTTGCAACTCTAATTTCATATGATAAATACATAGCAATTATATTTATTAATATATCGTTTATATCTCCTTCTATTGCAAAATCTTCTTTATGTGATTTTGTTGTATAAGTTTCTTCTTCTAGTGGTAATATTTTTCTTTTTACTAATTCTATTTTACTAATATTATAGTAGTGATTATATATTAAATTCATTTCGCTTATTTTAGAATTTGTAATTTGATCATATATTAAATCTTCTATTTGCTTTGTATTTTGTAAATATTCTTCTTTCGTAAGAGCTAGAAGCACATTTGATTTACCATTTAATATTTTTTTACCAATTATTATTTTATTACTTTCTTTGTCTAAACGTGCTTCTCTATTTACATTTGAATTAAAGTTACCACAAAATCCTAAATCGTTTCCGATATATATGTTTAAAGGTTTTTGTTTTTTATCTAGTTTTAACATTTTTTTGTCTAATATTAAATTTCTATTATTTAATATATTATCAACAAAGTCTGTTAAACCTTTTTCATAAGCAAAGTATTTTTCTGCTCTACGTCTAGCTTTATCTACCTTTAACAAAGAATGAAAATTCATTACTTTTACTACACTTTTAATTTTCATTTGTATATCCTTCCTGTTTTACTATTGCTTCAAACTTATCTATTATTTCTTCATTAGATAATGGCATAAACTTAGGTTGGTTTAATGCTTCTTGCATTTGTGCTCCTATTTTCATTTTGTTTCTTAATTCTTCTGTCATTTCATCCATATTTGCTAGTTCATAAACTTCTTTTGTTTCTAGATAGCTTAAGAATGTTCTTCTTATTTGTGCTCCTAAGCTTTTAATTTCTGCTTTTTGAACTGCTCCTCCTAGTCTAGAAACAGAGTTTTTATAGTTTATAGCTGGTTTGTTTCCTTTTGCAAATTCTTTTTCAGACATAACTATTTGTCCATCTGTAATTGATATAATATTTGTTGAAATATAGTCTGTTATATCTCCACCTTTGGTCTCTACTATTGGCAGTATTGTTATTGAACCACCATTTTTATATTGACATCCTTTTTCTAGAAGTCTTGCATGAAGATAGAATATATCTGCTGGGTATGCTTCTCTACCAGGTGTTTTTCCTGAAATTAAGCTTATTTCTCTGTAAGTATCAGCATGTTTTTTTAAGTCATCTATTACAACTATTACATCTTTTTTCATTTTCATGTATTCTTCTGCTATAGAAAGTCCAACAAAAGGAATCAAACTTACTACTGGTTGTTTATCATCATTAGTAGCAACTACCATAGTGGTATATGATAATGCACCTCTTTTTAGAAGTTCATTATATATTGTTTTTATTTCTTTTTTTGTTTTTCCAACTGCTATATATATGCAAACTACATCATTTTCACTTTCTGCTCTTTCTGAGCCTTGATTTACTATAGTATCTAGAGCAATTTGAGTTTTTCCTGTTTTTTTATCTCCTATTATTAATTGTCTTTGTCCTTTTCCTATTGGGTATATTAAGTCTATACCTGCAATACCTGTAAGCATTGGTCTTTTAACTTCTCTACGATCCATTATTGGAATAGTTTCGTTTTCTATATTTATATATTTTATTTTTTCAAATGCTTTTCCAGACAATAAATCTGTTCCAAATATATCTACTATTCTACCAATTGCTTCTTTTGCGAATACTGCTTTGAATTGTTCTCCTGTTGTTTTTACTATATCTCCTATTTTTATTGGGGCATTCTCCTTAACAATTGCAACTGTAACAGAGTTTTCGTTTATTTGATTTACATACCCCATTCCTTTTTCCCAAATAGTTACTTTTTCAAAGTATGTTACATTTTCAAGTCCAGAAACTTCTATTATATAATCTTTTACTTTTATAACTGTTCCAGAATCAAAAATGTTTTCCTTATTTTTTATCTGTTCTACTTTTTGATTTACTAAATCTTCAATATGTGTCCCCACAACTAAATGTTCTCCTTTCTCTAAATACTATAATCATACATTTTGCCTTTATAGTGTATTATTACACCTTCAGACATATTTTTATAATATCTAGTTTTTATGTTTTTTCCTAAGTTATTATAATTTAATGATTCATTTCCGACATATACATAGATTATTGGGTCGTTTTTCTTTATCTTTTCTTCTACAAGTTTTAATAATTTAAGTACATCTAACTTATTATTTTTAAAGTTTTTGTTTAATTGGATTATCTTATCTTCTCCTGGTTTTATTACCTCAGAAACAATTTGATATTGGTCTTCCCCAGATAATGTAAGAAGTTCATAAATTGTTTCCGGAGTAAATTGTTTTCTAAAGTTCACAAGTGTTCTATATTTTCTTAAATCACTCTCTGTACTCTTATGTTTTTCTATAAATTCCTTAATGGTTTTTTCATTATCAATTTTGAAATTTTTCTTAAGTTCTTTATAGTTGTTAAAGAAGGTATCTTCTCTAAGCTGAGGTGTAGATATATCATAAGATATTTGCTCTTTTTCTCTTATTTTCTTTTTGAAAAGTCTCATATCTTTTAGTTTCTTTTCAATTTCAGAATTAAATATTGTTTCCGTTAATGTTTCTTGTTCTGGTAATTGATTTATTATTTCATTTTGTTGTTTTACTTTTTGTAATTTAGATTGCTCTACAACCACAGCTCTGAGTTTTTCTAATTCTTCTTCTTTTTCATCTATTAAGTAATTATATTCTTGTAGTTTTTCTATAAAATATGTTTTTACTTTGTGGTTAATTCTTTTAATTATGTTTTTAAATATAAAGAATGAAAAACCAATCATTATAATTACTATTATTATCGTTGGTAATATTAACTCTATCATAATTCACCTTCTATACTGCTAATGGATTATAGAAAAGTAATAAAAATACGAATGCGAATAATAAAAGTAAGAATATTGCAAGAATTATTAGTACAGTCATTACAGCATGTACAATATCACTTTTTGTTTCTGGATTTCTACCTACTGCTTCTGCCACCTTTGAACCTAAAATTCCAATTCCAATTCCAAAACCTAAAAACATAAGACCAATCATTAATCCTATTGAATTTAAAGTTGCTACTAATATGTTTTCCATTTTTTCCTCCTTTTATCTAATATTTTTTTATTTTTGCTTGTACATCAACATCTATTCTATTTCCATTGTAAATAACGTTTTCTAATCTAATTGTAAATTCACTTCCGTAATCATAATCTAAACTGCTTGACCATCCATTTGATGATGTTGATGAACTAATGTTAACACTTTGTCTATCTACTTCGTTTCCATCAGCTAATAGTACTATATCTGCTGAATCGAATACGTAGCTAGAATCCATTTTTAAGTTAAAGTAAATCTTTGATGAGCTTAGTCTTGTTACTGTAATAGCTGTTGATACTCTTTTTGTTCTAACTAAAAGTGTATCTTCTATTTTTTCGCTTATAGAACCATCACTTTGTATTTCTCTTGCCGCTAATGTAATTGTATAGTCTGTATTTGGTGATAACCCTGTTACTTTGTAGTTTGTATCAGATTTATCTAATGCTATAGTATCACTATAATTTCCTCCATCTACATTAATGTAAACTGTTTGGTATTTTCCTTCTGGGTCTAATACATTGTAGTTTACTGTTATAGTAGAAGCTGTTGAAAATGCACTTCTTAGTCCAATACTTTTATCAAGTGGTGTGTTATTTGCTCCTTCTCCTGTTGTTCCTCCTGCATTAATTCCTCCTGAACCATTTCCGCTATTATTATTTCCACTTCCACCATTGTTATTATTTCCATTCACACTTCCATTTATAATTGTTTGTGAATTATTATTAATTGTTGTTGTGCTCGATGATGAAGATGAATTTTGTGTTACAGAATCTCCATTGTTTCCATTTGCATTATTTTGTCCGTTTTGGCCATTGTTTCCATTATCTGCAATTTGTATTTTCTCTTCATATTGATTTGTACTTCCTATAATCTTGGTTAAGTCTATATCTTGACCACCAAATGTTAATTTTTCATTTGCTATATCAAAGGTAAATGAAGGTGTTACAAGTTTCATTGGATTTATTGTTCTTGCATTAATTTCATTATTTAGTAATAATGTATTACCTGCTTTATCTAGTACTACTAACAAATATCTTCTTGTTTGTATTGTATTTTGTTCATTACTAATACTGTCTGAAAGTATTAAATATTTTCTATCAGCCAATTTGTAGAATCTATCTTCTGAAAAATTTACAAATTCCGATTGGCCGGAAAGTGTTTGTACACTTGCATCGGCTAATACTTGATACAATTTTCCGTATAAGCTTACTTTGCCAGATGATTTATTGTACATAACACTTTGCTCGCCCACATTATATGTTAGACCATCTACTGTATCTATATGATAGTTTCCATCCCATTTTGCTTGCATTGTACCTCCATTTTCTATTTGTACAGGTACATTTTCCGAATCATAGACAAAAGTATTAGGTTCAATTTGATATACTGTTCTATCTATTCCCATAACATAGCGTAAGCATACTATTAGTAATACTATTATAACTATGATAACAATTGCAAATACTGTGAAATTTATTTTATTGCCTGCTGTTAATTTTCTCACTTTAATTTCTCCTTTCCTTTCTCTATGATTCTAAAAGTACATATTGTATTGATGTAGTTTCAATTACTTCATCGTTTTTTATAAATTGTAATTCTATATAATATGTTCCATATGTTGAAAGATTTTCATCAATTGAAAAAGTATAATATGTGTCTCCACCTTGAGTTATTTGAACTGGAACAAATTCTGTTCTTCCGTTTGTTGCATATCCTGATGTATTGTATATTGAGTATGATATTTCATCTACTTCGTTTAATTTATAGCTGTTATTAAATAATAAATCTACTTTAAATTGATTATTTGGATTCTTTGTTGCTGTAATTGTTCCAACTGATATACCGTATTCATTTACTGCTGGTACTGTATAGTTTCTAGAGAACATCTCATATTCTTCTTCGTCTCCTGTGTTTTCTTTATCTGTATTTGTGTATACATATATTGTATATGCTTGTATATTTTCTACATTACTTATTGTAAATATATTATTTAATGTATTTACATTAAATGTTTTATCTTTGTATTCTTCTGGTGTTATATCTTGTGCTGTTCCATCTAATATTTTTACTGTAAATCCATTTCCTGCAACAACTCTGTCATCATCATATACAGTAACTTTATATTGAATTTGATTATTGTCTTCTCTTGAACCACTTATAGCTATAGTTGGATTTGAAAGTTTATCAAATTCGAATTCCATATCTTTCTTTCCAAGTTCTAATATTTGTATTTCTCCTTCAAAGTCTTCATATTCTGCAATTGGTATAATTTCCACTTTGTATTTATCTCCAAATACAAATTCTGAACCAGGATTTATTGCTATTTGTTTTTTCATTTCAGAGCTGAATATTAAGTCATTTTCTATTGTACCTTTCATAACTTCTACGTAATCAGAGCTTTCATCATCAAAATGATATAATTTATATTCTATTCTATCATAACCTGTAGTTCTATCTAGTGTATAAGTAACATTTATATATTTTTCTTCATATGTTACTGGTTCATAATTAACTTCTATATTATCAATACCTACATCAGCAAGTGTTGAGAAATTATATTTTCTTCCAGATGCTTGAAAATCTAAATCATATAAATCTACATTTTCTTCTGCTCCAGTATCACCTATTAAAATTGTTCTAAATTTTATAAAGTAATATGAAGTTGGTACTAAATCTGTTATTTCAATTATGTTTTGGAAATCATTTACATTTACATTAATTGTTTTTATAAAGTTTTCAGCAGCATAATTTTTATCTGTTTGATATAAATCTATATATATTAAGTTATCTTTTATGTTTGCTGATGGATCAACTAATAAATCTGCTTTTATTGATACTTTATCTAACTCTGCATATATTTGCCAATTATTATTTTCGTCTAATAAACTTATTCCTGGAATAATTTTATCAAAACTAATTGTATTCCCACCAATATTAGTAACAGGAACTTCTTCTATTTTCTTTTGCAATATTACATTTCCTTGGTATAAGAAACCTTCTGGACTGTATGTTAACTCTAGTGTATATCCTCTTCCTGTAACTACATTTTCTAATTCCATAATATTTCCTTGTCTTGTAGCAGTATACATATTTCCCATTGCTTCTATATCAGGTATTAGGTTTGATGCACTATTTATATCATAATAATATATTTCTTCACCTTGTTTTTCATATGCTTGTTGTAATGCAATATATTCAGTTGCAGAAGTATCATATCCTACAATTCCAGAATCATAGTATGCAAATACACTTACTTTTACATTTTTCTTTAAAAGTTGTCCTAACTCATTATAACTTATTGTTATCATATTATTAGAAAGTGTTAGGAAATCTTTTTCATATATCTTGCTTGGATCATCTGTAGCTTGTAGTTGTACTTTAACACCTGTTACGTAGTCTAGTCCTGGGCTATCTTTGAATTGTACTGTAAGTTTTGTTGAATCATAACTTATATTATATGACAATCCAATTGAATTTGTAGCTTCAAAGTATTGTGTTAAAATTGGTTCATTAATTTGTCCCTCTTCTTTTACTAAACATTTTGTCCAGATTAATGAAAGAGATCCTTTTCCTAAGTTATTGAATGTAACAGTATCTTCATCGTCTGCCGTTTCGATAATGTTACTTTGTGATCTGAATGAATTATCTATTTCAGCTGTTATTACGTTGTTGTATTCCACAGCACTATCTACATCATTAAATTTATAGTTAAAACGTATTGTATCTGCTGTTGATGATGCTGGATACATATATAGTGTTGGTTCTTGTTTTTGAGGTGTTTGAGTTCCAGATCTAAGAATAGTATCATCTTCATATGGATATTTTGTTTCTGCATTTCCATCATTATTTAAATCTAAGTACATTTCATATGTAAAGTAATATGAATTACCTCTTCTTAGGGCATCTGAATCTGTAGTTCCTAGTGGTGTACCATCTAACACATCAAATGTTGCTGTTGGTATAACTCCATCTTTTCCTACTTCTAATTCTATAGTTTGTATTAATGCTCCTGTATTTTCATCAAATGCTTTATATACGACTTTTTTAGCATATAATCCTGCGTTGTCATATATAGCTTTTACATCATATCCAACTATTGTATTATAATTTAGGTCTTCCCTTGGTGTTTCGTGTAAGTAATTTCTTACTGGTGTAACTATCAATGCATTATCTGTGTCCGTTGGTAAGTCTGGCATATAACCGTTTGTTTGAATTACATACACATTATTTATAATTGGTAATGTATTTGGATAATCTGTATAATCATATCCGTCTGTTATCGTTATAGTATAATATTTATCTTTAAAATCATCATTGTCTGCATTAAAGAATTCTGGTGTTATACTCGTTATATTGTCAAAGAAGTCTTCTTTTAAATCACTCTCATATGGGTCTAGATTTTGGTCTACTAATTTCATTGTTCTTAAAGGAGAACCTTTAGGGTACTCACCATCTAGTGTTTGACCTGAATATATGTTTACTGTAAGTCCTGTTAATGTTTCTGGTTCTAAAGTTCCTTGGTCTGGATTTTCTGGTTTTAATTGTACATCAACATTAAATACATTTTTTACGTCGTCGCCTTTTCTGTTAAATTCTACTGTCATATTGTTTGGAGTTTTTGTTTGAACAACAAATCCTCCTATATAACACTCATCTATTGGAGCATTTCCGTCTTGCATATTAACTGTTGCATATATTGCAAATCTATATGTTTCATTTGCTCTTAAATTATTCACGTCAACTGGAATATCATAACTTCCACTTGAAGTAAATGATTTTATTGTTCCAACAGAATCTGTATATGTTATTGTAAATTCATCGTTTTCTTCATCTATTGTGTTTCCGTTATCACTTATTCTTATTGTTCCTTCAATTCTTTCAAAAGTAACTTCTGTTTCTTCAAATCTAACTGAAGGGAATTCTACTCCATCCATTGTAAATACATTACTTGCTTCGCTTTCAAATGTACAATATTTTTCATTATCATAAAAATCTACAATAACCTTATAATAATATCCTACATTTCTTTGGATTACATCATCTATTTCTAATAAAGTTTCTGGTGATGATGACTCTATTGTTTTTACAGGTTCATCATCTGTATTTCTTGTATCATATATTTCAAATGTATAACCTTGTATTCCAGAATCTGGGTCTTCAACTGTGCTTAAGGTTAGTTTGAAATTTCCATCTCTTTTATTTATTTCATAATTTGTTCCAGTTAATGTTGGTTTTTTCTTTAAAGTTTTAAATGTTTTTGGCTCAACATTGGCATTTGCTAATATTTGTCCATCATACAATATATTTGTTAAGCCAATTACATAATCTGTGTTTGAATTTAGTCCCATAAATTCAAGTAATTCTTTTCTATCTGCTGTTGCATCTCCTCCACTTAGTGGTACTGTTCTTGTTTCTAGCAATTCTCCTGCTGTTGTAGAAATTGTAACATCTACACTTTTTACTTTACTATCACGATTTATTAGCAATGCAACTCCGATAGATTCATCTGTTAATAAATCTTTTTCAATATCTATTCCTAATACAGATGTTCTAAATATTTTATATACAAAGTTCTTTGTATATGTAATTCCATCTACAGAATAGCTTGATTCAACAACCATTGTGTATTCTGTGTCTGGTTTTAAACTTGCCACTTCTATGTTCATGCTATATATTCCTAGAGCTTCTGTATATTCATATACTTTCTTTCCTGTTGAGTTTTCTAATATTGATATATATGAATCAGATATTAATGTATTATCATCATCTTCTACAGTTATTGTTGCATTAACCCCTGTAGCAGTAACATTCATTTCTTCTATTTTATATTTTGGAGCTGTTACAACTTGTGCTGGTGTATTTCCATCTCCGATTATTCCATCACCTGTTGTTCCTCCTCCAGGTGTTTCACTTCCGTCATTGTTTGCAGTTCCGCCTTCGTTGTCATCTCCTCCGACATTTCCATCATCTTCTCCACCATTAACATTTCCGTTAATTATTGTAGATTCTGAATTGTTTGTAGTAGTTGTTGAACTACTATTGTTACTATTACTTGTTGTTTGCTCTCCTTCTGTAACTTCATTTGCTTGTACAGAATTTGCATCAACTGTATTTTCTTCTTTTGCAGGTTCTTGTTCTTCTAAATCTACTATTGTTACATTATCATCTGAGTCAATAACCATGTTTTCTAGACTCATTTTGTTATCTTCATCTTTACTTATTATTCTTTTTCCTAAATCAAGTCTAATATCATCTGGTAAATCAACATATGCTTCTGACGAAATAGTTTGATATGTAGCTTCTTGATTATATATTTTAACTATTTGATTATCCAAATATTCTAATTCTACATATCCGCTTATTTGTTTAGGCTCTGCATCTCCAAACACTAAATTAATATCATTGCTTATTATTATGTATTTGTTAGCATCTATTTTCCAAACAAGGTCTGTAAATCTAAGTGTTTGGTCAAGATTAGAAATAGTATAGTTCTCTCCTGATTTTTCTAACACATCATTTGCCATAATATTATAGTATGTAATAGGGTCTGCTTCAATATTATTTAAATCTAATATAACACCATTTGAAAACGAACTTATAGAACCATCTGAATAGTGTATAAAGTTCGTTGTATTGGCAGTTATTTCTTCGCCCTCTGTATTATTAAATAAAACCTTTTTATCATATTTGGTTTTATATGTTTCGTTTGAATTAAAATAATATCTCTCTACATTTTGTTGTGTTTCTTCCATACTTTGTAATACATAACCTGAGTCTAAAAATGTTTTATTATTCTCTTTTTCGACTCTCATTGTATTATATAAAAGTATTCCTCCTAGAATAACACCTATTAATATAATAACTACAATATATTTTTTCATGTTCTTTCTCCTTCTTTATCTTGATGTTTCTCTTTCAGATTTATTCCGCTTTTCTCCAATCTAATCGATGTAATCATATTATATCGATAAAGAAAATTTTTTTCAATACTTTTGTCGAAAAAAAGAACTGTCAATTTTTAGCAAACATTACAGCGAATTGTATTTTCCTTGATTTTTCAACATTTTTAGAAATAAGAAAAAAAGCTGTTTACAAAAATGTCATATTTCTGTAATATTTCTGTAATATAAATAGATTAAATCTTAATGAACTAATTGATTCTGACATTTAAGTAAGTTAAAAAATAAATAGCATTTTACTTTTTTAGTAAAATGCTATTTATTTTGTTTTTGTCTCTAAAATTTCAGACAAATTTCCTCATATTTTCATTTAAATTAATCACCTAATTTAAATGAAAATGTATATGAACCTTCTACTCCCCATAATGTACCTTGGTTTACTTTAGTTGTTTCTAGTTTTAATTCAATTTGGTTGTCTTTTAATGTTATTGTTCCATTTCCACTTGTTCCCCAATTATCAATATATGTAAAAGTTCCTACATTATTGTTTAATTCTACAACCATATCCTCTATCCTTGCAACTCTTTGTGTTGGTGCAGGTCCTGTTAATTCAAAATCAAATTTTATAGAATTTCCAAAATACTCATCAACATCTAATTCAGCAAACTCATCATTTTTTAATGTTTGTAGTTGGTTTTCAAATTCTTCATCTGTAATTAGATGGTCTTCTCTTCTATCCATTAATTCATCTATTCGCTCTTCATTAATATATTCTTCTTGACTAATATACCATTCACCTTTGTACATATTTAAATTTTGCATTGAGTTATTATCTTGGTTTAATGTATTTGATGGTTCAGTTATTATTAAATTTCCATTTTGAGTTTCGTTTAGAATTAACACATCAGAATTTGTATCATTTATGGCATTATTTTCGTCTATAGCTTCTGTCTCGTCTTTCATGTCCCATATAGCAAAACCAAATATTCCAGCTATAATAATTACAACTATTAAAAATATTACAATATTACTTGTTTTCATAAATTCCTCCCATTTAAAAAATTTATAAATTGAGTATATCATAAAAAAATAAAAATTACTATATTTTTTATTTTTTTACATAAATTATTTTTTTTAGGAAAATATATTATAAAACAAATTACTTAAAAAGGAGATTAATTTATATACTATGAAGTTCATGGATATATTAAAAGATATGTTTGCTCCCATAGAGGAAGATTTTCTTAAGTTTACACTTCCTGCTGACGATAATTCTATAAGTAATAATAAAATTGCAAACGAAACTTTTAATACAATAGATGATGCAAAAGAGATTTTTTCAAGTATAGATGTGAATATAGAATATATAAAGACTAAATATAATCTTTTAATTAATAGTGATATTATTTTAAGAGAATTTACCCTTTCTGCAAGAAACAGACAATATAGGGCTTTTCTTCTTTTTGTAGATGGAATGGTTAGTATAGATTTAATTAATAATTATGTGCTAAAACCTTTAATGTTAAAAAACCAATCTAACTCATTTGATGGGAATCAAACTCAAGTTGTTTCTGAGGCAGTTACGAATAATATAACTGTTAGAAAAGTAAAAAAATTTGATTTAAAGGATTATATATATAACAACTTGTTGCCTCAAAACAACTTAAAAATAAGACATGATTTTAAGGACATTTTTAATAGTATAAATTCTGGTGCTTGTGCTTTATTTATAGATACTTTAAATATTGCATTTGATATAGACATAAAAGGATTTCAGTTTAGAAGTGTTGCAAAACCTGAAAATGAAGTAGTTATTAGAGGTCCTCAAGAAGCTTTTGTGGAAAATATACGTATAAATACCACTTTGATAAGAAGAATTGTAAATAACGAAAATTTAATAATTGAAAGTGTTAAGATAGGCAAAATTAGTCAAACTAATTGTGCTATTTGTTATATAAATAATATTACAAATAACGATTTGGTTGCTGAGGCTAAATATAGATTAAATAATATTGATATTGATTATTTAATCTCATCCGGACAATTAGAACAATTAATAGAAGATGACAGTAAGTACAGTATTCCTCAAATTATTTCTACAGAAAGGCCAGACAAAACAGGTACTTATTTGCTTGAAGGAAGAATTGCAATACTTGTTAATGGAAGTCCATATGCATTAATTATTCCTGCAACTTTTATAGATTTTTTAGAATCATCTGAAGATAAAAATATAAAATTTCAATTTGCTAATCTTTTAAAATTTATTAGGGTATTTGCTCTTTGCATTACATTACTATTGCCACGGAATATATGTAGCCATAACTTATTTTCATCAGGAGTTTATTCCTACAGAGCTACTCTTTGCTATTGTTTCATCTAGATCCTCTGTACCATTTTCGATTATTTTCGAAATAATTATTATGGAAGTCTCTTTTGAACTTATCAGAGAAGCTAGCCTTAGAGTTCCCACCCCGATTGGTCCTACCATAGGAGTCATACGGTGCTCTTATCATAGGTCAGGCTGCTGTTGATGCTGGAATAGTTAGTCCAATTTTAATTATAATAGTTGCAATAACCGGAATTACATCTTTTGCAATTCCAGATTATTATTTGGCATTTCATTGTAGAGTTGCAAGATTTTTATATATTATATTGGGATATTTTGCTGGCATACTAGGAATAGCAATGGGAGTATTCATTCATTTAATAATGATAAATA
Source organism: uncultured Clostridia bacterium (assembly GCA_944392465.1). Classification (GTDB taxonomy): domain Bacteria; phylum Bacillota; class Clostridia; order TANB77; family CAG-508; genus CALXVA01. The sequence continues at coordinate 16,274 of CALXWR010000020.1, forward strand.
ATATTCAATCTTTTGGTGTTTCTTATTTAGATCCATATATTCCTTCTAAAGGAAATGTTTCCAATGGCATTTTTGCACATCCTATATGGAAGAGAGAAAAAAGAGATGATTTTTTAGACACGAAAAGACCTGATAAACAAGGAAGTATTAGCATGAAATGGAAAATTTAACGAAATATATTATCTTGATTTTTGAAAAAAGTGGATAATTAACGATGTTAAAATAACAAAAACTAAGCAATATTAGAATAATTAAAAGAAAGGAGTTAGCCTATGAATTATACAAAACTTGGTAATTTTGAAGCAATTTGTCTTATAGTTGTTTTGTTTATTAATCATATTGTTTTAAATTTGCCTCAAATGATTTTAGATAATTCAGGAACTAGCTCTATTTTAAATTGCATTTATATTTTTATTTTGGGTTTAATTTTTACAATACTTATTGTAAAGCTTTTAAAAAAGTTTTCTGGTTTAGATATTATTGACATTTCTGAATATGTTGGTGGTAAATTTTTAAAAGTTTTAATTGGTATTCTTTGTATTGTGTATCTAATAATGGAAACAGCATTTTTGACTCGTATGTTTTCTAAAAATTTATTATTGTTGTATTTTAATAATTATCCTATTGCTTTTTTCTTATTTATTTTTCTTTTTATAGCAGTAGTAGCAAATTTTATTGGTAGAAAATCAATTATTAAAACAAATACAATTATTATACCAATAGCTCTTATAAGTGTAGCATTAACTTTTATATTTGTAGTTGATTTGTTTAAGTTTGAACATACACTTCCATTGTTCGCAAATGGTGCAGATAAAATATTTTTATATGGAGCAAGTAATATATTTGCATTTAATGGGCTTTTCTTTTTATTTTTTATATCGCCTTTATTAAATAAAAAAGAAGATACCTCTAAGGTAGCATATATTTCAGTGGTTATATGTGGTATTTTATTAATACTTGCAATTGCCACATTGGTATTTGCATTTTCAGATATATACTATATTTCTAGATTATCTCCTATTTACTTTATTATAGTTAATAGCAAGTTAAGTGGATTTTTAGAAAGACCAGAACTTATTTTTATATTTATATGGGCTTTAGCTCTTATGTCTTTTATTAGCATTGCTATAATGTTCTGTATAAATATATTTAGAAAACTTACAAATATGGAAGAAAAAAATAGTAAACCACTAGCAATAACCTTCTCTTGCTTTATATTTGTAGTAGCACTTATTATTGATAATGTTTTTGAATTAGAAAAAGTGGCAAATGCTTTTTATAAATACGGTACTTTAGCCCTCGTTTTTGTAATCTTTACAATAATACTGATTCTCGCAAACATAAAAAAGAAAAAGTTGTAGTTTTATATAGTGTTTATTTTATTAATTCTCGAATTTTAATTATTGATGGAGTTTTCGATCTTAAAAAAATGGAGGAATTTAAATTTGAAAAGAACTTTTAAAGCAAGAAAAATTTTTGCAATTTTCATAATAGTACTTCTTTTAATTATTTCGTCTAGTAATTACTATGGAATAAAAGGAATTGATAACTTAGCTTATGTTGTTGCTATTGGTTTGGACGTTGGAGACAATGAGAATTTAAATTTAAGCCTCCAAATATCTCTTCCAAACAGTAGTGGTAGTTCTTCTAACGATTCATCACAATCCGCTTCTGTTGTTGTAAATTCAATAGAATGTCCCTCTATAAATACAGGAATTACATTATTTAATAGTTACCTAGGAAAAGAAGTAAATTTATCTCATTGTAAAGTTTTAGTTGTTTCCGAAGAGCTTGCAGGAGAAGGTATCGAAGAGTATTTATATACTCTTATTAATGATGTACAATTTCGTTCTGATTCTAATATAATTGTTAGTAAATGTGATGCTAAAACATATTTGGAATATTCTGCTCCCGTTTTAGATAAAGTTTCTGCAAGATATTATGAAATTGCTCCTACTTCTAGCGAATATACAGGTTATACAGAAAGTATAACTTGTAATGAATTTTTATCTGCAATGACATATACTTCTGCAGAACCTGTTGCTGTACTAGGTTCTATAAATTCTAGCGAAACACAGAAATTGCCAAGCGAATCTTCTAATCACGATTCATACTACACAGCTGGTCAAACACCGATTTCTGGTGAAGCTGGAGTTGAAAATATGGGGTTAGCCGTTTTTAAGGATGATAAATTTGTAGGAGAATTAAATGGATTAGAATCAATTTGTCATTTAATTATTTCTAACAAATTAAAAAATGCCCAAATTAGAATTCCAAGTCCTATAGAAAATTTAGATTATATTGATTTGTATATAGAAACAGAAAAGCAGGCTAAAAGTTCTGTCTATATAACAAATTCTACACCATATATAAAGTCCAAGATAAATGTTAATGCAAAAATGCAATCTATGAACAGAAATATAGATTTAAATGATGAAGCCATAACTTCTAAAATAGAAAAGTCAGCAAATGCATTTTTAGAGGAAAAGATTTATAACTATTTATACAAAACCTCTAAAGAGCTAAATGCCGACATTGATCAATTTGGTTTATATGCTTTAAAATATTTTTATACTCAAGACGAATGGGAAAACTATAATTGGCTTCATCATTATAAAGATGCTTTTTTTGATGTAGAAGTAAACGTAAATTTAAGGTCAAGCTATTTATTAGTAGACACATCAGAGTAAATGCTTTTAAGTTGGATGTATAATGTTGAAAAATAATTAAATTTTGACATTGTCAAATATCGTTTAAAATTTATAAAGCATACTCTGTATACGTTGATTAAATTTTAAACTCGTTTTCCTAGTCAAAATTTAATTATCTTTCAACCGGATTTGTGTCTTAGAAAGGAATGCGATAAATTATGAGTTTTATTGTTTTTTTAGTATCTGTATATGCTTTTTTAGAAACCGCTGTAGTTGGTTATACAGAATTCCATGACAACAACAATAAAGTTACTGGAGTTATTTTGTACTTTTTAGCAATCTTTTGTTTAATTGTACCAAATTTAGTGGTGTAATACGCACCTAGCCGGTCTCCACAGATTACTCATTTGGTGGAAAAGAGTCTGTCCCTTTAGGTGACATGTTTGGCAGTAAAGAGCCTGTCCCCTTAGGTGACATGTTTGGCGGAAAAGAGCCTGTCCCCTTAGGTGACAATGCGAAGTCGATTTGCCTTAGTTCTTTGTTTGCTTTTATAACTTTAATTCTAATGCTGTCTCCTATATGATACATTTTTTTGCTACTCTCTCCAAGTAATGTTTTTGTGTTTTCATCATATATGAAATATTCGTCTCCTAAATCTTCAAATCTTATCATACCTTCTACTGTATTTTCTAATTCTACAAATACTCCAAACGACATTATGCTAGATATAATTCCATCATATTCTTCACCAATATGTGATTGCATATATTCCGCCATTTTTATATCTACACTTTCTCTTTCCACTTTTTGTGCGACTTTTTCTCTTTCTGATGAACTTTCTGCATATCTTGTTGCTTGCACACTATATTTTGCTATTTCTTCATCAGACATATTATATCCATTTTTTAAATATTTTGATATTATTCTGTGGATAAATAAGTCTGGATATCTTCTAATTGGAGATGTAAAGTGGCAATAATATTTACTTGCAATTCCAAAGTGTCCTTTGTTTTCACTTTCATATCTTGCTACTTTTAATGTTCTTAAAATTAGGTTTGATATTACTCTTTCTTCTGGTTTGCCTTGTATTTCTTCTAAAACCACAGCAAATGCTTTTGGATGAACTTCTTCTTTGCTTGTTTTTACTTTATATCCTAGATTAAATAAGAATTTATTTAGTTCTGCTACTTTTTCCATATCTGGTGCTTCATGAACTCTGTAGATAAATGGTGCTTCTAACCAAAAGAATTTTTCAGCTACTGTTTCATTTGCAGTAAGCATGAATTGTTCTATTATTTCATTTGCAAATGTTAATTCATATTTTTTTATATCTACTGCAATACCATTTTCGTCTAATACTACTTTAGTTTCTGGAATATCTAAATTTAATGATCCATTTTTTTCTCTTCTTGTTTTTAATATATGTGCAAGCTTTTCCATTAATTTAAAATGACTAATATAATTTGCATATTCTTTTGTGACTTTTTCATCCGAACCTTCTAGAATTTTTTGTACATTTGTATAGCTCATTCTTCTAGTAACATTTATAATACTTTTAAATATGTCTGATGAAACTACTTTTCCTTCTTTGTTTATTTCCATCTCACAAGAAATTGCAAATCTATCTTGTTTCTCATTTAAACTACATATCCCATTTGATAATTCTACTGGAAGCATTGGTATAACTCTATCTAGCATGTACACACTTGTGCCTCTTAAAACAGCTTCTTTATCTAATGCTGAGCCTTCTTTTACATAGTGACTTACATCTGCTATATACACACCTAACATGTAATTTCCATTAGGCAATTCTTTTACATTCACAGCATCATCTAAATCCTTTGCATCTTCTCCATCTATTGTAAAAATCTCTTCGTCTCTTAAATCTCTTCTATTTTTAATGTCTTTTTCATCTATGGTTTGACTTATAGATTTTGCCTGATTTATAACCCTTTCTGGAAATTCATATGGTAAATCATATTCTTTAATAAGTGATATCATATCAACACCTGCTTGGTCTATATCACCTATTATTTCAATTATTTTTCCTTCAGCACTTTTATCAGCATGTGGCATTTTAGTAATTTTTACTACAACCTTTTGATTATTTTTTGCTTTCATGCAATCCTTTTTTGATATAAAAATATCTGAACCTAGCTTTTTATCATCTGGTACAACAAATCCAAAGTTTCTACTTTTTTGAAATATGCCTACAATTGTATCTTTTTCTAAGTCAAATATTTTGCTATTTTCTTTTACTTTTGGTTTTTGATTGCTTAGATTTTTAGTGCTATTACCTTTATTTTTTATACTTTTAGCATCAATTTCTTTAGTAATAATGTTTTCGAAGCCACTACTTTCAATCTTATAATCTATTTTACTTAATTTACTTGTTTTATGTTTTTCTCTAATTTTTACTCTTTTTATGTTTGACTGTTTTTTATTTAATTTCTTCAAATCTTTTTTATGATTTCTTTTATGTTTCATAATCTTTCTTTCCTTTATATTTTTTATTTTTTCGCTGTAATTTGTCTATACATTTTCGTATGGATATACGATAACTTAAATCATATTTTCCCGTTAAAAAATATAGTTTAAATCTTATCTATAACAAAATAAAAGAACATATATACTTTTTATTAGATATATATGCCCCTCATTTATTCAATATATTTTAATTACATAACCATTAATATTGAAAGTGCTACAGCAAGTACAACAAACAATACTCCTGAAATAACTGTTGCTCTTTTTATTTTTCCTTCTTTTGTTCTACCTTTGTTTTGCTCATAGAAGTTGTTTGCAGCAGCTCCTGTTATTGTTTGAGATGCACCACTTTGGTCTTTAGCTTGTATTGTTGCTAAGATTATTAAAACAACGCAAACTAACACATATATAACTAATACTACATTTCTTATTATTTCTATCATATTTCTCCCTCACTTTATCTCATTTCATAACATATAGTATTTTATCATATGTGAAAAATTTATTCAAGTATTTTGCCTATATTTGCCAGAAATTTTTTGCCTCTTTTCCTATACAAAAAAATAGCGGGCAGATGCATCGACATCTACCCTTTGTAAATCCCTTTCCTATAAGGTTCTCCTTTCTCTTGCCTTTGATGGTCCTGCTAATCCTGCTCGAGCTTCTTTCTCTTGATAATAATTGAAATGATATTAATCAGATAAAGCAGAGACACCACAATCATAGCAGTAGATACAATCTTGTTAACCCTCACAGATCCACTTGTTAGAGCTACCAGCAACGAAAGTGCACACATTGCTGAAGAAGTAACAAGCCGAAGCTTGAGACCATTCATTGTATCGTACTCGTGCTTAATTGTGAGCACACTACGAACTCCGATGTCAACCAAAACCACCAGCAGAGCCGAGATAGATACCAGCCAAAAAATATTGCGTACCAACATTGTAGTTTCCCCATCTCTTTAAGTAGTCATCAAACCTTATAGGTTTGATTTTGGCCCACTTACAAGTGAGCTTTCCAATAGGATATTTAAAATATTATACCATTTTGGGGTACTAAAGTCAAAGTAGCTTTACTTAAAGGATTGTACATGTATGAAAGAAATGTGATAATGTCTCAATTAAAAAATATTTATAGCCGTTAATGTGTGTTTATCTCGTATGTGTTCTAATAAAAAGATACACTCTTCTATTTGTGGCAACATATCATCATATTTATTAACCTTTTCTAATCCCTTTATATTTGAAATCTCAGTTTCTACTTTTTCTAGTTCATCATGCTCAATATAAAAAGCCAATGTGTTATGAAATTTATGCCATTTTGTGTCTATATCATATATTTTTTGAAGAATTTGATTATCATTTTGTTTTTTTAATATATCATCTTCTAAGTCATATAACCCCTTTGTTATATCTTCTACACAATTCTTTGTATAATTTTGAGCAATTATATTAGTTATAATAATTAAAGCAATAATTATTATACAAATTATCATCTCTTTCTTCATATTTATCCCCAATGCCTCCACAATGCCCTTTATATTTAACTTTGATACATTTAATTATTTCAAACTTTTTTCTTGACAAAAGAATTTTCCATTTCCATCTATTGTAACCAATAGAGCCTCATTTGGTTCAATTCCAAATTTTGCAACTTGTTTTTTTAGCCAATTATAGTCTTTGTCCAATTTTTTTAAATTCTCATACATTACTTTTCCATCTACTACTAAATCATATGGTATACCTTCGTAATCACCTTTAATTTTTAAATCTTCCAAAGTAACTACTCTTTTTTCTGGTTTTTCTATTACAGTTATTTGCCCACTTGTTTCTAAAATTGCATATTCTACATCTCCAACATTAAATATATTATTACCTCTAAGTCTTTCTTCTAATTCATTTACAGTAAATCTTTCCTTTTTCAACATTTTTTCATCAATTCGTCCTCTGTATATAAGAATTGTAGGCTGTCCGCATAGTATTGCTCTTGCTTTTATACTTTTTATATTTATCATTGATATAATTAAATGCATTACTAGCAAAGCCAAAATTGGAATTATCCCATTTATTATTGGTATACCCGGATCCGCCATAGGGGTTGATGCTAAATCTGCTATCATAATAGATATAGCAAGCTCAAATGGTTGTAATTGTCCAATTTCTCTTTTGCCCATTAATCTCATTACAATTAAAACAATTATGTATAAAAATATTGTTCTTAAAAAGGTTATTAGCATTTAAATCTCCTTTAAATTTGTCAATTTATAGTTTCTGATTATCTTGTCAATTACTTTTAGTTTTAAACTTTTTTGATTTTAATTTTTTTAATTATTTAGACTAATTTCTTATTTATATTTCTGTTTTATATTTATTTTTTGCAATTTTTATCGGATTATTCATTAATCTAAATATTTGTATAAAATATTTTTTTCTGCAAATAATATTAGTAATATCAAAGATTATAATTAAAATAAAAATTTTTTTATTTTAATTAGCAATAATCAAAAAAATATTAATTAAATTTTGATTAATTTTATTTTATCTTTGATATAGATTATATATCTATAACCTATAAGCTTTTTAATTTTCTACATTTTAATCTGTTTAAATAGATTTATATGAGGAGGTTTATATGGAAAATAATCAAGCTCAATCAAGAGGTAATACTACCTCTACAGTATGGCAAGTTGTCGGAAGACTAGTTACAGCAGCAATTGTTCTTGCTATTACAGCATTTTTCACCCCAGGTTTTCAGATTAGCAATATTTGGGCATTAGCTGCAGCTGCAGTAGTTCTTACAATTATAGATTATTTAATTACTAGATTTACTGGCTTACATGCAAGTAGCTTTGGTAAAGGGTTCGTAGGATTTGTTCTATCTGCAGTAGTTTTATATGTAACACAATATTTTGTCGCAGGATACACAGTATCTTGGATTGCAGCTATAGTAGGTGCTTTAGTATATGGTGTTGTTGATTACTTCCTACCAGGAGAACAACAATAAAAAAAAATCGTGTCATTTGGGTATACCCTAATGGCACGATTTTTTATGTTTACTAGATTTACAAAAGGAGGCAGTCCCCAATTGCATTTATTTGACCATTCTTTAACACTTATTTTGTAACTGTTTAAACCTGCTTGACTTTTAATTATGGCGAATTCGCCATAATTAAAAATTTTTCAAAACAAAATATTCTACTTTTTCCTCCCTCAAAGTTCGTCGAATTGGCTGTTGTATAAGTCTGCATAGAATCCTCCTTTTGCAAGTAATTCTTTATGCGTTCCTTGTTCTACTATATCTCCGCCATTCATAACTAATATCAAATCAGAATTTTTTATTGTTGATAATCTATGTGCTATTACAAAACTTGTTCTTCCCTTCATAAGATTATCCATCGCAGCTTGTATTTGTATTTCTGTTCTTGTGTCTATTGAACTTGTTGCTTCGTCTAAAATTAATATTTTAGGGTCTGCTAATATTACTCTTGCTATGGTTAATAGTTGTTTTTGACCTGCTGATATGTTTGAAGATTCTTCATTTATTATTGAATTGTATCCTTTTGGTAATGTTTTTATATAGTGATGTACATGTGCTGCTTTTGCTGCTTCTATTATTTCATCATCTGTTGCATCATCTTTTCCGTATTTTATATTATCTTTTACGGTACCTCCAAATAGCCATG
>CALXWR010000021.1 GCA_944392465.1 uncultured Clostridia bacterium
TTATCAGTATTATTATAGTACTTTTTCCTTAAACCTATTCGCTTAAAATTAAACTTCTCATACAAATGTATTGCTGGCAAGTTATTTTCATTTACTTCTAAGGTAATAGATTTACAACCTATAGACTTGGAATAATCAATAACATGCAAAAGTAATTTTGAAGCAATGCCTAAGCTTCTTTTATTTATTTTAGTTGCAATATTCATAATATTTAATTCATCAACTATTTTTAATGTGCCAACAAAACCAACAATCTCATCATCTAATTTTGCAATAAAATATGAAGAATTTGGATTATTAAAATCATTTTTTAAATTATCAATACTCCAAAATTCATCAAATTCAATATTAAAATTTTTGGCAATAAGTTCAACATCATCATGACTCATTTCAAAAATTTTAATTTTTTCTTCTAATGCTCTTTCAGCTTGTGATTTCTTTAAATAAATAGGGGAGATAGCTGAAGAATCTCCATATTCACCTTTGTTATATTTAGCTATACCTGCTTTTGCAATACTAATACTATTTTGAAAGTTACTTTTCTCTAAAGCAAAAGAGCTATTGCTAAAACTAGATTTCAATAAATCCATATGAACAATAGAACCATCACCAACAAAAACTATGTTTTCAAATTGGGTGTTTTTCATAATATTTTTAATATTATATATGGTTTTATTAATATCTTCAGCAAATATAGAAAGCTTAATACAATTATTATCTTTAAAATTATACAATCCACAGTATACATTATTGTTTTTAGCATCTATTATTGAACATATAATAGAAGAACTAGAACAAGTATCTTTTACATTATAAGCTAACCCCTCTAAAGAGCTAACACCAACAACAGGTATATCTGTTGTATCAGAAAAAGCTTTTATTGTAGCAATTCCAATTCTTACGCCAGTAAATGAACCAGGACCTATACAACAAACTAAAAGGTTCATATCATATAGATTTAAATTTGTTTTTCTAAAAGCTTCGTCAATCATTGGCATCAATTTTACTGAATGAGTTTTTTCATCATCATTATATAAATTTATTAAAACATCATCATTATCTAAAATAGAAACAGTACAAACTTTAGATGATGTATCTATTGCAAGTGTTTTCAAAATAATTACTCCTTCTAACTTAAATTAATAAAATAAAAAACAAATTAGTTAATAGTTTCTATATTTAATTCCCTAACATTAGGGTTATCAGAAATTTTTTTAAAAATTATTTTAGTATAAGGTTTAGGCAAAATATCTTCAATAATTTCTCCCCATTCTATAAGGCAAATTCCATTTGAAAAATATTCTTCACCACCCATAGCGTAGAATTCATCAGAATCTGCCAATCTATATACATCAAAGTGATAAATATTTATATTTTCAGAGTTGTATTCATTTACAATAGTGAAGGTAGGGCTTGAAATTTCATTTTCTAAACCAAAATGTTTTAATACACCCTGAACAAATTTTGTTTTGCCAGACCCGAAGCTCACCAATAAGAAGAACTATATTTCCAGTTTTTAAATTCTTAGCAAATTGCTCAGCAAAATTAATTGTGTCTTGCTCGTTTTTTGTAATGTATTTTTCCATATTTTCACCTTTCTCCATATTCTACATTATTGTATATTAAACTGTTTTTTTTGTAAAGAAAATAATGAAAAAAAGTAAAAAAATAAAATAAAAAAATTACTATTTAGAATTAAAATCAAAAGGTAAATTTTAACAGAAATAATGCTAAAAAAATAAGAAAACAATTTGAAAAAATTGGCTTGACTGGAAAAAATATTAATGTTATACTGTATTTGAAAAAATTGTCGATAAAAAACTAATGAGGAGGAATATAAAAATATGAACATAAATAGTAGAATACTAAAATGCATTAGCATATTATTAGTTTGCATACTAATTATGGGTATAGTTACAAATATAATGTTAGGAAACCAATCTCAAGCAAAAGCTCAAAATACAAAAGAATACAAAAAAGGAAGCAGTATGTTAGATGATTATCCAGGATATTCATCTTTATTAGATAATTTATTAAAAGAACATCCAAGTTGGACTTTTACAATACTTTATACAGGGCTTGATTGGGATACAGTTATAAAAAATGAAACAACAGCTAAACATGGAAGAAACCTAGTTCAAAATAAATCAGGAGAATGGGTATGTTCTGTTTGTGGAAATAAAGCATATGATAATGGAAGTTGGAGATGTGCATCTTCATCAACAGTATCATATTATATGGATCCAAGAAACTCATTAAATGAAGATTATATTTTCCAATTCGAAAATTTAGAATGGAAAGATGATACATATACAACATCAGGTGTGCAAAAAATTCTAGACGGCACATTTATGGACGGAAGCACAATTAAATATAAAGATACGAGTGGTAAATCAAAAACAATAAATAAATCTTATGCAAAAGTTATAATGGAAGCAGCAGAAGATGCAGGTATAAGTCCATACCACCTAGCTTCAAGAATTGTACAAGAACAAGGTTCAACAGGTTCTTCTACAACATCTGGTACATATAGTGGTTACAAAGGATATTATAATTTCTTAAATATTAATGCAACAGGAAGTAGCAGTACAACAATTATAAAAAATGCGTTGGCATATGCAAAAAAGAAAGGGTGGTCAACTCCAGAAAAAGCCATAAAAGGTGGAGCAACATTCTTAGCAGATGACTATATATCTTCTGGACAAAACACATTATACTTACAAAAATTTGATGTAGATGATAGTGATGGAAGTCTTTATTCACATCAATATATGCAAAATGTTTCAGCTTCAAAATCAGAAAGCACAAGCATATTGAAAACTTATAGAGAAATAGATAGTAATTTGAACATGACATTTAACTTCTTAATACCAGTATTTGAAAATATGCCATCATCAAGATGCCCAATGCCAGGTTCACAATCTATAGTTACACAAAATATACAAGTTACATCGTCTTCATTAGTAGTATATAAAACAAGAAGTAAAAGTTCTACAAAGTTAAAAACATTGAAGAAAAATGATAAAATATTAAGAATAGAAATTGGTTCAGAAAAAGTAAATGGGTATAAATGGGATAAAGTTGTTTTAAGTGATGGAACTAAAGGATATGTAGTATCAGGTACAGGATTTAAAGTAATAAGTGATATTACAAACTGTAATATTAGTGCGGTAGCTATAGAACCAGGAAATGTTAGAAACGGACCAGGAACATCAAATACTACTACACTATTAACACTTACAGTAGGACAAAGAGTTACAATAATAGAAAAAGGAAAATATAACAATGTAGATGGATATAGTTGGTCAAGAATTAAACTTTCTGATGGAACACAAGGGTACATTGTTGCAAGATATTTAGAAGAAGTAAAAGATAGTGGTTCAACAAGTTCTGGTAAAGATATAGTAAAAGTTATGTGTGATGGAGGCTTAACGCTTAGAAAAAGTCCAGGAACAAGCTCAGCGATAGTTTGCTATTTAGATAAAGGCGAAGAATTAACAAGAACTGAAGAAAATGTATCAACAGCAAATGGATATATATGGGATAAAGTTGTAACTGAATCAGGAAAGACAGGATATGTAGCAAGAGGAGACGATGATGAGGTCTTTATAAAACCAATAAATGGTAGTGATGATGCAATAATTCCGGAAGATTTAGAAGACAATAGCAGTAGTGGTTCATCACCTGCAATTAAAGGTAGTGGATTTGAAACAAGCGGTTCTGACTTAATGTGCGAACCAGATATAACAGTTAGCAATATAAAAAGCAAAGCATCTGGAGCAGTTGTAAAAAATGCAAGTGGCAAAACAGTTACATCAGGAAATATAGGAACGGGATATAAGATAACATATAAAGGAAAAACATATACTGTAGTAAAACTTGGTGACGTTAGCGGAGATGGAAAAGCAACATCATCAGACTATGTTAAGATTAAAAATTATATAATGGATAAAGGTACACTAAGTTCTATAGCAAAAAAAGCAGCAGATGTAACTGGAGATGGAAAAGCAACGTCATCAGACTATGTTAAAATTAAAAATTATATAATGGATAAAGGTGACATAAGTTTATAATAACCTAAATAAACACGGAAGGATAAAAGAATTATGAGTAAGAAAATAAAAAATACTATAAGCATATTCATAGTTACAATTCTAACTTTAATTTGCTTGGCTCCAAAAGCTGAAGCAGCAAGCTTTAGCATAACTTCAGGAATTTCAACAACTACAGTAGGTAAATCATATACAATATCAATTAGTGCGAAAGGATTAACAGGAAAGTTTAATGTAACACATAGCTCAAATGTTTCTGTTAATGTAGACTCAGTTTGGGTAGATAATGGAACACCAGATTCTACAATACGAGTTACTGCAAAGAGTGCTGGTAAAGCAACTGTTACATTAACTCCTTCAGATGTCTCTAGTGCCAGCTCTGGAAATCCCGTTTCATTATCTCCGAAGACAGATACTGTAACAATAAAATCAAAATCATCAAGTTCATCATCTAGTAGTGGAAGTAGTTCAAACAAGAAAAGTAGTACATCAACAAAAAGTAATGATACAGAAAAACCACAATTTAGAGATGTAGACGAAACAGTATATGCAACAAGTAGTGGAATAAATATTAGATCAAGTTATAGCACTAGTAGTTCTGCAATAGGAACTCTAAACACAGGAGATGAACTAACAAGAACAGCTATAGCATCAAACGCTGTAGATGGAATAACATGGAGTAGAGTAACATATAATGGACAAACAGCATATGTAAGCAGTAGCTACTTATCAACTGAAAAACCAGAAGAATCATCAGATAAAACTTTAAAATCATTAACAATAGATGGAGAATATTCACTAACACCAGAGTTTAGTGCAGATGTTACAGAATATACTTTAAATGTACCAGAAGAAGTTACAACACTTGATATAGATGCAGTACCTACAGATGACAATGCACAAGTAGAAATAACAGGAAATGACCAATTACTAGATGGTGTTAATACTATAGAAATAAAAGTAACAGCAGAAGATGGAACAGCTAGAACTTATAAGATTAGTGTAACAAAAGGAGAGTTCTCTAATATAGGATTAACGGAACTTAGTATAGATGGTTATACTTTAACACCAGAATTCAGTACAGATGTATATGAATACACATTAGAAATTAACGATTTAACTGTAACAAATCTAAATGTAAATGCTATTGCAGACCAAGAAAATGCGATAGTAGAAATAGTAGGAAATACTGATTTAAAACCTGGAGAAAATATAATTACTATATTAGTAAAATCAGAAGAGGGGGAAGAGGTTGCAACATATCAAATTGTTGTTAACATAGTAGAAAAACCAGAAGAACAGCTAATATCAGGAATAAATAATAATGATTTATTCCTATATGGAGGAATTGCATTAGGTGTTATAATAATATTAATAATTATTGTTGCAGTTGTAAGACATAAGAGAAAAGCTAATAGAAATATAGATGAAGAACAATATTATGGTGGATTCTCTTCTTTAAATAAAGATTCTGACAATAAAGAAACAGACAGCAAAAATAAATTTGGTGATACACAAGATTTAAAGGACATTGTAAATAATAAAAATATGCCAGAAGATACCTCTGAAAGTGAAGAAACAGATTCTGTAAAAAAACATAGAAGAAGTGTAATAGAAGAAAACTTTGGGGCAAATATAAATAATGAAGAAGACAATAATGATAAAGGCGGAAGAAAAAAAGGAAAACATTTCTAAAAAGAAGAAAAAATAGAAATTAAAAAAATAAATTAATATAAGAGATACTAATTTAACTAAAATTAGTATCTCATAGTATTTGCCAATATAGCTCAGTTGGTAGAGCAACGGATTCGTAACCCGTAGGTCAGCAGTTCGATTCTGCTTATTGGCTCCATTAAGTAAAATTGTCGCACCAGACGAAAGTATTGATAAATCAACTGTAAACTGTAATGACCAATATGAAACTCTATTTAATAGTGTTAAAAATAGATACAAATTAAAAGAAAATTCATCTTTATCGTACGAAAAAGGAATTATAAAACTTACTAATTTTGGATTAAATTTTATTGAAACATGCCTTTCTTAATTAATATTGCACATTTATTAAGATAAAATAGTGTATAATTTTAATAAGCAGTCATATAATATTAATGTCAAATTTAATTTGACAAGTTAAATATTGTATGTTAAAATATATTTAACTTAACCCTCTACTACTTTCGTAGTAAGACGGGAGCCTAAATGATTTTGGAGAGTTCTAGCAACTCTCCTTTTTAAATACTATAATTTAAATACTATAATCATTTCGTAAAGTATTTAATAATTTGTTTATCAATCAAATCAAGTGATTCACTGGATATTTTTACATTTCTTCGCACAGTATCTTTGAAAATTCTTTGTTTGCTAATTGTAGTTATTTGATTAATTAAAGCGATACTGTCTTTTTTCATTTTACTAATTTCTTTTTCCATTTTTTCAATATATTTTTGTTCTTTTTCTATAATATTTTGAATGTTAATAGGAATATCTTCTATTTTTTCTAATTCATTTAATATTTGTTGTAATTTCTGTTTTTCTTTTTCGATTTTCTCCTGAAATACATTATAAAGTTCCTTTCCAAGATTTACAGAAGAAGAATCATATTTTTTATTATCTTTTCTAGATGTTAATGGAATAATATTTAAAGCACCGTTTCTGGTATTATCATATTTATTTAGTACAATACAATAATGTAATCCTCCTAATTCATTCCCAATATTAAAACCCAAATTTACTTTTATTACATCACCACGAGAATACATACCAGATTTTGCAATATTAAATGTTCTTTCTTCATCATGGTATTCAGCAAAGTCATTTATCCAATAAGCCAATAAATCACTTTTCTTATATTCACTTAATTCTATATGTTTCAAAAAAGATAAGTCTAATCTGTTTAAAGAATTATCCTTATGTAGAATAGCGTTGTTTTTTAGTTTGATTTCATTTTCATTCATAGTATCACTCCTAGTAATTCAATATAGAAGTATTATACCAAACGTTTGTTTACTTTGCAATAGCTGTTGAAAAATAATTTTATTATGTTATAATTTATACAACAGTTGATGAATCGAATTGTTTTTTTGAACGAATCTGGGAGGAACACTTTGAGAATTATGCAATTTTTTCGTAAATAACCTCCCTAAACGCTCCAAGCTATAGAACTTACGAACTCTAAAAGTTTGTAAGTTTTTTTGCGTATAAAAAAATAGACATTGACATAAATTGCTAAAAATAATATAATATCAAATGTAAAATACTAAATATAAATAATGATTTCGGAGGAAATAATGGGCTTTTTTGATAAATTAAAAAAGGGATTAAGTAAAACAAAAAATTCATTTGAAGAGAAAATAAACAATGTTTTTAGTACATTCAGAAAAGTGGATGAAGACTTACTAGAAGAATTGGAAGAAGTTTTAATTATGTCTGATGTTGGAGTAGAAACATCAACTAAAATAATTAATAATCTTAGAGACAGAATAAAAAAACAAAAAATAGAAGATGCTGAAGATGTAAAACAAGCATTAAGAGAAGAGATACAAGCAATTTTAGATTCTGTAGATAATCCATTACACTTAGAAACAAAACCATCAGTAATACTAGTTGTTGGTGTAAATGGAGTAGGAAAAACAACTTCAATTGGAAAAATTGCAAATAGACTAAAACAAGATGGAAAAGAAGTTGTAGTTGCTGCAGCAGACACATTTAGGGCAGCTGCTGTAGAACAATTAGAAATATGGGCTAAAAGAGCAGGTTGTGATATAGTAAAAAGAGAAGAAGGAGTTGACCCTGCTTCAGTTGTATATGATGCAATTAAAGTTACAAAAGAAAAAAATGCGGATGTACTTATTTGTGATACAGCAGGAAGATTGCATAATAAAAAATATTTGATGGACGAGCTTGTAAAAATTAAAAAGGTAATAGATAAAGAACTTCCAGATGCATCAAAAGAAATACTTATGGTTTTAGATGCAACAACAGGACAAAATGCAATAAGTCAAGTAAAGGCTTTTAAAGAAACAGTTGATATAACAGGATTAGTACTTACAAAACTTGATGGAACTGCAAAAGGTGGAGTTGTTATTGGAATTGTAGAAGAAAATAAAATGCCAGTTAAATTTATAGGGATTGGTGAACAAATAGACGATATGGAAATATTTAACAGCGAAGATTTTGTTAAGGCATTAATATAATGAAAGGAGAAACTTATGGGGGCGGAAAATAAAGATAAAAATGTAGATACAATTAAAGCAGAAACTAAAGTAGAAGAAAAAAACAACATTAACAATAAACAAGAAAGCAAAACTGCTACTAAGCCAAACAAGAAAAGTAAAAGAAGAATGTTTATAGTATTATTTTTTATAGTATTAGTAGCTGTAATAGGTTATATTTTCTTTAGAGGAGAATACTTAGAAATACTTGAAATTGGTGAAGAATATGTGGATATATTCTGGCAAAATGTTAATTACATGTCTATAACTTTTGTAATTAATTTTATATTCTTATTTATTGTTATGTATCTAAATAACAATAGAATAAAAAAAGCATTAAAAACATTTTTCGATACAGAAAAAAAGGAAATGCCAAAACTGCCAAATAAATCTTTATCATTTATAATATCTGTAATAGTAAGTGCAATAACATCAGAAGTAATTTTAAATCAATTTATGTTATTTACAAATAGTACAACATTTAATATACAAGATCCGATTTTTGGGCTAGATATAGGATATTTTATGTTCCAAAAACCATTTATTGAAACAATACTTATGTATGCAATTTTCTTAATAATTGGTTTAACAATATATACGGTAATATATTATATTGCAGTATTTAATATTTGTTTTGATGGATTAGATAGAGATTTATTAAAAAGAAGTAATCTTTTAAAACAATTATTTACAAACCTAAAAATATTAGCAATATTTATAGCAGGATTTGTGTTAATAAAAACACAAGATATTGGATTTAATAAATTTTTGAATTTGCAAGAAGATAAAACATATTCAATATATGGTGCAGGAGTTACAGATACAACAATAAAATTATGGGGTTATATGCTTCTTCCAATTCTTATTATTGTATCAGTATTCATGGCAATAAAAAAATTTAATGAACACAAAACAAAAAAAGTAATAATGTGGATTTTAGTAGTACCGATTTACTTAATAATTTTATTAATCATAATGGCACTATTCCAAGTAATATTTATTAATCCAAATGAATTGGATAAAGAAGAAAAAAATATACAAAACAATATAACATATACAAAACAAGCATATGGTCTAGAAGGTTCTCAAGTATACACAATTGATAACGGTGGAGAAACAATTACAGAAGATACATTAAATACATTAGCAGATACAATTAGCAATATTGCAATTGTCGATAAAGATACTGTATTACAAGATTTAAATACTATACAAACAGAAAAAGGCTATTACACATACGATACAGCTAAAATCTCTAGTTATAGAGTTAATGGAAAACAACAATTAATATATATTTCACCTAGAGAAATTGCAAATGATAATGGAACATACAATAATCAAACTTACGAATATACTCATGGTTATGGTATAGTTGTTACATCTGCGACATCAACAGATGAAAATGGAAATTTAATTAAATTACAAAAAGATTTTAAAGCAAAAGATGACAACATAGTACCTGTAAAAGAACCAAGAATATATTTTGGGTTGCAAACAAATAATAATGTAGTAACAAATAGCAAAAATAGAAGTGAATTTGACTATCCAGAATCTAGTACAACAAATGCAGAAAATATCTATGAGGGAGATGCTGGATTAAGCTTAAACTTTATAGACAGATTTATTTTAGGAATAAAAGAAGGAGACTTAAAATTAGCATTTTCAGCAAATGTAAATGCAGATAGTAAAATTTTAACAAATAGAAATATAATAGAAAGAGCAAAAACATTAATGCCATATTTATTATATGATGAAAACCCATATATGGTAGTAGATGATAATGGAAATTTAATATGGGTATTAGATGCTTATACCACATCAAATAATTATCCATATTCACAAAAAACAACACTTCAATTAGATGCTATAAATAAATTGGAATTAAATTATATAAGAAATTCTATTAAAGTATTAATAAATGCATATGATGGAACAGTTAAATTCTATATTACAGATAAATCAGATCCAATAGCAAGTGCGTATAAAAAAATATATCCAGACTTATTTGCTGAAGACAAAGATATTCCAAGTGATGTAAGTAGTCAATTTATATATCCTGAATTCTTGTATAATATTCAAGCAGAAATAGCTCAAAGATATCATGATGTTCAACCAGATGTATTATACAGAGGAGATGATGTATGGGATATAGCTACACATAATACTGGAAAAGTATCAACAAAGATAGGAACAGATATAGAACCTTACTATACAATGGTAAAAACTGTAGATTCACAAAAAAGTGAATTAGGATTAGTTATACCATATACACCATATGAAAAACAGAATATATCATCATATATGGTAGGAACTTATGAAGGTGGAACACCAAAACTTACAATATATAAATTTGCATCAGATAGCAATATATTAGGTCCAATGCAACTAGATACACAAATAGAACAAGATGAAGAAATATCAAGTGAGTTAGATTCATTAAATGTTACAGGAACGAAAATAAGCAAAAACATGATAATAGTTCCACTTGATAACACATTACTATATGTGGAACCAGTATATCAACAATATATTAATGAAGAAGATTCAACACCAACATTAAAGAAGGTGGTTGTTGCATCAGGAAATAAAGTTGCCATAGGAGATAATTTAACACAAGCATTAAGAAACTTAGTATCTCAATATGCTGTAGCAATCGAAGTTGAAAATACTGATAATGTTGAAGATTTAGTAGATGCTGTAATTAAAGCAAATGGAAATTTAAAAGAATCTACATCAAATGGTGACTATGAAATGATGGGAAAAGATATTCAAAGATTACAAAGTTTAATTGACCAATTAGAAAATGTTGTTGAAGAAGATAAAAAAGAGCAAGAAGAAAAAGCAAAAGAAGATAGAAAAAATAACAACCATACAAATGAAATAGAAAATACAACTGTGAGTGAAAATGTTATGGCAAATTCAGTCATGTAAAGAAGGGGAATAGAATTATATGAAAAAGGCAAAATATTAGGAACAAAGAAATAGAGTTGACCTTTGTTCTTGACTATTACAAAAACAATAAGTTTTATTCATATATTTCTATTCTTTTGTTATATAATAGAAAAATTATATGAAACTATTATTACATAGAAAGATAAATAGAAAATATATGTGAATGAAAAAACATTCTTTTTAGGAGGGATAAGTAGTATGAAGGTAACTAGTATTGAAGCTTTAGAAAAAATTGCAAAAGAAGTAAGAAGAGGAATCATAGAAGAAGTATATAATGCAGGTTCAGGGCATCCAGGAGGAGCTCTTTCATGTGCAGATATTTTAACAGTATTATATTTTAATCAAATGAATGTTGATGAAAAAAAGCCAAATGATCCAAACCGTGATAGATTAGTATTATCAAAAGGTCATGCATCACCAGCCTTATATAGTGTTCTTGCTAGAAAAGGATATTTTAATAAAGAGTTATTACAAACTTTTAGAAAAATAGGAAGTAATCTTCAAGGCCATCCAGATATGAACAAGGTACCGGGAGTAGATATGACTACAGGTTCATTAGGTCAAGGAATATCATCTGCAGTTGGAATGGCAATTGCCTCTAAAATGGATAAAGCTGGTTGCAAAGTTTTTTGCATATTAGGTGATGGAGAAATAGAAGAAGGACAAGTTTGGGAGGCTTGTAATATTGCAAGTAAATATGAACTAGATAATTTATGTGTTATAATAGATAATAATAATCTACAGATAGATGGAGAAATAGAAAAAGTTGGAGGAATGAATAATATCACAGAAAAATTCTTGAGCTTTGGATTTAATGTGTTAAACATAAATGGACATGATATAAGCAGTATTATTGATGCCGTAACTACTGCAAAACAAACAAAAGGAAAGCCTACAGCTATAATTGCAAAAACGATAAAAGGAAAAGGAGTATCATTTATGGAAAATAAAGCTGAATGGCATGGAAAAGCTCCAAAAGAAGACGAATATAAAATAGCAATGAAAGAGCTAGAAGATTAATAAAGGCATAAAAACAATTCACTATGCCTAAAAATTTTTACAATCTTTAAGATGGCTAATTTTAACCTCTAAACTATTTATGCCTTCAAAATAAGAAAGAAAGGAATGAATTTAAAAATGGAAGAAATAAAAAAAGCAACAAGAGATAGTTACGGAGAAATGCTATTAGAATTAGGAAAAGAAAATGAAAATATAGTTGTTTTAGATGCTGATTTATCTTCAGCAACTAAAACTGCATTGTTTGCAAAAGAATTTCCAGATAGATTTATAAATGTAGGAATTGCAGAGCAAAATATGATGGGAATAGCAGCTGGTCTTTCAACCTTTGGAAAAATACCATTTGCTAGCACTTTTGCTATGTTTGCAGTTGGACGAGCATATGAACAAGTTAGAAACAGTATTGCATATCCAAAATTAAATGTGAAAATATGTGCAACACATGCAGGAATAACAGTCGGAGAAGATGGTGCAACACATCAAATGCTAGAAGATTTAGGATTAATGAGAGGACTGCCAAATATGACTGTTATGAGTACATCGGATGACCTTCAGACAAAATGGGCAGTTAGAGAAATCGCAAAAATTAATGGACCTGCATATTTACGTTTATGTAGAATGAAAACACCAATAATCTATAATGAAAAAGATGTAGAGAAATTTGAATTAGGAAAAGGAATACAAATAGGAAAAGGAACAGATGCAACCATAATAGCAACAGGGGATACTGTAGCAGAAGCAATTAAAGCAAAAGAAATATTAAAAGAACATGGAATAAATGTTAGAGTAATAGATATGCATACAATAAAACCAATAGATAAAGAAATTATTCTAAAAAGTGCAAAAGAAACTAAAAGAATTATTACAGTAGAAGATCATAGTATAATAAATGGTCTTGGAACAGCAGTAAGTGAGGTTTTATCTGAAGAATATCCTGTAAAAGTAGAAAAAATGGGTATTCCGGATGTGTTTGGCAGAAGTGGAAAAGCAGAAGAATTGATGAGATATTTTAAAATAGACGCAATGGCAATTGTTAACAAATTCATGTAATGTTTATTAATTAAATATATTAAAAAATGAAATTTTAAAATATTATATTAAAAAACAAAGCGACCTTGGTCGCCCTTTGTTTGTGCCGATTTAGGTTTCCGACTATAAGGAGGAAATCCTAAAGGCAATGGCGATTATAGCATTTTTATGTAATAGGAATTTCGGAGAAATTTCCTATTACATAAAAAATTCACAAATTTTGGCATGTACAACATAGAAAAAGAAAAATAAAGAAAAAACAAGTAAAAACCACATAAATGATTTTTATATAAAAATTTATGTGGTTTTTTGATGAAAAAACTATTGCAAATATTTATTTTTATTGTTATGATATATGAGTAAATTATTAGGAAAAAAAGAAAAATTTATACACAAATATATATTTTACAAAAGGAGAAAAATATGATTGAGTTTAGAAATGTAAGTAAAAAATATGATACTGGAACAGAAGCAGTACATAACGCAAACTTTAAGATAGACAAAGGAGAATTTGCATTTTTAGTAGGTAGCTCAGGATCAGGAAAATCAACTTTAATAAAACTAATTTTAAAAGAAGAAGAACCAACATCAGGACACATAATAATTAACGGAAAAGATACAACTTACTTAAAACCTAAGAGAATACCTTTCTTAAGAAGAAGTATGGGAGTGGTATTTCAAGATTTCAGACTATTGCCAGATAGAACAGTATACGATAATGTAGCTTATGCAATGTATATTGTAAGGTCTACACCAAAACACATAAGAAGACAAGTACCTATGGTATTATCTTTAGTTGGATTAAGTGATAAAGCAAAAGTATACCCAAATGAACTATCAGGAGGAGAACAACAAAGAGTTGCTCTAGCTAGAGCATTGGTAAATAATCCATCAATGATTATTGCAGATGAGCCTACAGGAAATCTAGACCCGGAAACGGCATGGGAAATAATGACCTTGCTTAGAGATATTAATGCAAGGGGAACAACAGTAGTTGTTGCAACACATGCGAAGGACATAGTTGATAAAATGAAAAAAAGGGTTATACAAATAGAAAAAGGCAACATAATTAGAGATGATAAAAAAGGTGGTTATGATAGTGAAATATAGTATTTTTGGTTATTTAATCGGAGAAGGTTTTAGAAACTTTTTTAAAAACAAAAAATCAACAGCAGCATCAATTGTTATAATGTGTGCAACAATGTTTATATTTGGTATATTTTTCCTTATAGGAGAAAATATTAACTATATAATGGAACAAATACAATCAGAGCAAGCAATGCAAGTATTTATAAACCCAGAAGCAACAACAGAACAAGAAGCAGAAATAGAACAAAAGATAAAGTCCATACAATATGTAAACACAGTAGAATATGTATCAAAAGAACAAGCTTTAAATGAAGTAAAAAGTTGGTCACCAGACATTAATAAGTTTCTGAGTGATTATACAGCAGATGGCTATAATCCTTTTAGAGCCTCATTTGTTGTAACATTAACAGATTTGACAAAAAATGATGAAGTTCAATCACAAATAAGAACATTTGCAAATGTTGATGATGTAGAGGCTGGAAATCAAACTGTTAATAAACTTGTTGATATTGCAAATGGTATAAGAACAGCTACATTTGTAGTATTGGTATTACTAGTACTTATATCTATATTTATTATAGCAAATACAATAAAGCTTACAGTACATGCAAGAAGAAGAGAAATATCTATTATGAAATATGTTGGAGCAACAAATGGTTTCATAAGATGGCCATTTATGGTAGAAGGTATAATTATAGGAATTGTATCAGCATTAATTTCTGTAGTAATACTTGGATTTGTATATAATTTTATTGTAAACAAATTAGTTACAAGCTCAATGATAACAACATTACAAATTAATTTATTAACATTCTCAGATATGCTTTCAATGTTATTTGTAGTATATATATTAATGGGAATAGGAATTGGTGCAATAGGTAGTGCTATTTCAATGAAAAAATACCTAGAAGTATAATATGATTTTTAAATATAAAATTAACATATAAATCATCAAAGTTAGCGAAAACAAAATTAAAATAGATAATAAACCAAAAAAGAAAAAAAGGAGAGAGGAAGCTTATGATAAAAAAAGTTATATCAATTATGTTAGTATTTGTATTACTTTACATCATGGCAATTCCATCAATTGCAGCAACTCAGTCAGAACTACAAGATCTTAAAGAACAAAAATCTGAGGCGGAAAGTGAAAAAAAGGAAGTAACAGCAGAGAAAAATTCTGTTTTAGATGACATTAGTGAATTAAATGCACAAATATCTAAATATGAAAGTGAAATAGACGAATTAAATTCAAAAATAGATGATTTAGAAGATTCAATATCAGAAAAAGAAAAAGAAATAAAAAGATTAGAAGAAGAAAACAAAGAAAGAGAAGACTTATTAGTAAATAGACTAATTGCAATGTATGAAAAAGGACAAGTTACATATTTAGATGTACTTCTTTCTTCAGATAATATTACAACTTTTATTTCGAATTATTACAGAGTTGAAGAAATAACACAAGCAGATCAAGAAGTTATAGATTCAATTTTAGAGAAGCAAGAGGAAACTCAAAAAGCAAAAAATGAATTACAAAAAGAGCAAGATAAAGTAGATGAAGCAAAAAAAGAAGTTGAATCAAAAAATGACAAACTTGGAGTAATTAAAAAAACTAAACAAGCTAAAGTAAATGCATTATCAGGAAAAGAAAAAGAACTACAAAAAACTATTGATGAATTTGATGAAGCAATAGAAGAAGCACAAGCAGAAATTCAAGCAGCAGTTAGCCAGTCACAATCATCAGGTGGAGGATATATAGGAAGTTTTGAAGGAACATTAAGTTGGCCATTATCATCTAGCACATCATATTATAATTATATATCATCATACTTTGGACCAAGACCATCACCAACAGCTGGGGCATCTTCAAACCATGGTGCTGTAGATATTCCAGTTAGCTATGCACCAGTATATGCACCAGCAAATGGAAAAGTTATAATTGCAAGATGGCTTTCTGGATATGGCAATTACATAATGATAGACCATGGAAATGGATATTATACAGGTTTTGGACATTTATCAGGATATAGTGTGAGTGCAGGACAGACTGTATCAAGAGGACAACAAATTGCTACATCTGGAAATACAGGTATTTCAACAGGACCACATTTACATTATGAAGTATACATAGGTGGAACTGCAAACTCATATAGAGTAGATCCACTTCAATATACAACACATCCGACGTTATATTCACTATAATAAAAAAAGGAGGCAAATATGAAAAGAAAAGTAGCAATAATAATAGTAATAATATTAATATTGCAATACTTTTGTAATTTCGTATTTGCCCAATCTGACAGTACATTAACAAATAATATTGCAAATAATACAACACAGACAAATACTACAGGAACAGATACAGCACCTTTAAGTAAAGAAGAATTACAAAAGTTAGAAAAACAAAAAGATGAAGTTTCTGATAAATTAGATCAGACAAATGTAAAATTAGAATATGTTCAAGATGAACTATCTGATACATTGTTAAAAGTACAACAAGCTCAAGACAAAGTAATGCAATATGAACAAGAAATGCAAGAACAGCAAAATCAAATAAATACATTGCAAACATCAATAAATGATTCTTTAAACAAATTGGTTTTAGCATCTCAGGATTATAATGCAAAAAAGGATATTTTAGCAAAAAGATTAGTTGCTATGTATGAAGCAGGAGATACAGAATATTTGGATGTATTGGTAAAATCAAGTAATATAATAGATTTTGTATCTAGACTGTATATAATTGAAGAAATGGCAGATTATGATAGTGATTTAATAAACCAAGTAAAAATAGAAAAAGAAAATATAGAAACAACACAAAATCAATTAGAAACAGCTCAAAAACAAATAAAAGAAGTAAAAGCAAAAAACGAGCAAACATCCATAGTTTTAACAAATATGCAAACATTACAAGCAAACTATGCTAAACAATTAACAGAAAATGAAAAAAAATTACAAGAGAAAATTACAGCATATAAAAAAGAACAAGCAGAAATAGAAGCACAAATACAAGCTTCAACAAATTATAATGTAAATATCCAGTATACTGGTGGTGAAATGCTATGGCCAGTAGCTGCTAGTGGAACGGTTATTACATCAAATTTTGGAATGAGAGAACATCCAATTCAAGGAATTGTAAAACAGCATACAGGCTTAGATATTGCAGGAGCACCAATAGGAACGCCAATTGTTGCAGCTTTAGATGGAGTAGTTACTTATGCTGGTTGGCTTGGAGGGTATGGAAATTGCGTAATGATTAACCATGGAAATGGAGTAGTTACATTATATGGACATGGAAATAAAGTAGTAACAACAGTTGGAAAACAGGTAAAACAAGGTGAAATTATAATGGAAGTTGGTTCTACAGGAAATTCAACAGGACCACATTGCCATTTTGAAGTAAGAATAAATGGACAATATACAAACCCACTAAATTATGTTAAAGTTCCATAAATTTAAAGAAATTAAACATATGAGATTGCTTTCTATTTAAGCAATCTCATATCAATAGGTATAAAAAGGAAAACTAAATATATACTTTACTATTAGGAGAAATAGTAAGTTTGAAAAATATAGAGCTTGTTAAATGAATTTTGGATTAAAGAGTAAATTAGCTAGAACGGAGGTAAAAATGGAAGAAAGTAAAGGTCAAAGAATTTATAAGGTTGTAATGCTAGTTATAATCACAGCGTTATTATCTTCATTAATTACAACCATTTTTATAAAAGAAAAAATAGAATCATCATCAAGTATAAGCGCCATTGTGCAAAATGGGGGAGCAACAGGGTTAGAATCAGCCCTAGCAAGCATACGAACCAAATTAGAGCAGGAATATATTGGAGAATTAAATGATGAACAAATGCTAGAAATGGCAATAAAAGGATATGTTGCAGGAGTAGGCGACGAATATACAGAATATTATACACCTGAAGAAATGAAGGAACAATATGATACAGCAATGGGAAACTATGTTGGAATAGGTATATATATGGTTGTAAATTACGAAGAAGGAACAATTACTGTACTAGAACCAATGGAAGGTTCACCAGCAGAAACGGCAGGATTAAAAGAAGGAGATATAATAATAAAAGTAGACGGAACAGATGTAACAAAAGATAATGTATCAGATATGTCAAATGCTATAAAAGGTGAAGAAGGAACAAAAGTTAAATTAGGAATAAAAAGAGGAGACGAAAACCTTGATATAGAAGTAGAAAGAAAAAGAATAGAAATAAGTCATATTAATTCAAGAATGTTAGAAAATAATATAGCATATATACAAATAAAAGATTTTGATGGCGGTACAGCAGAAGAATTTAAAGAAAACTATGAAAATTTAAAATCACAAGGAGCAACATCATTAATTATAGATTTACGTAATAATGGTGGGGGAATAGTTGATGAAGCAATTGATATTTTGGAAATGATATGTAATAAAGATAGTACACTATTAATAGAAAAAGACAAAGAAGGGAAAGAAAAAGTAACAAAATCTGAAGAAAATCCTACAATAGATGTACCTATAGTAGTATTAACAAATGGAAATTCAGCAAGTGCATCAGAAATATTAGCAGGAGCATTAAAAGATAACAAAAAAGCAACAATTGTAGGTGAAAAAACCTATGGAAAAGGTGTTATTCAAACACTATATGCATTAACAGATGGTAGTGGACTTAAAATAACAACAGCAGAATACTGTACACCAAACAAAACAGCAATAAATAAAAAAGGAATAGAACCAGATATAGAGGTAAAGTTGCCAGAAGACATAAAGGAATTAACAGATAAAAATGATACACAATTAAAAAGAGCAATACAAGAATTAAAATAAGTAATTTAACAAGCAATTTGTGCTGTTCTAATTACAGGTTAAAAGATGCAGAATTATAAAAAACATCTAATTCTGTGGGAGGAACATTCTACAAATTGCTTAATTTTTCTTATTGCTATACATTTGAATACACATAAGAATAAAAACTTAATGTAAAAAAGTAAAAAAATTTCAAAAATGTGTTGACAAAAAATGAAAAATTTAGTATACTTAGGAAGTCGAAGGAAATGGGCGCATAGCTCAGCTGGGAGAGCATCTGCCTTACAAGCAGGAGGTCATAGGTTCGAGCCCTATTGCGCCCACCATTTTTTTACTTTAATTTCCTATACGGCCCGGTAGTTCAGTTGGTTAGAACGCTAGCCTGTCACGCTAGAGGTCGACGGTTCGAGCCCGTTCCGGGTCGCCATTTTTTTGGCTTGATAGCTCAGTTGGTAGAGCAAGGGACTGAAAATCCCTGTGTCAGTGGTTCGATTCCACTTCAAGCCACCAAAGGATTAAAGTCAATAGTTGGGGTAAAACATCTTCAAAGTGTTTTGCACCAGCTTTTTTTAATTGGTTTAAATAATAAGTGATATTAGAAAATTATCATAAAAAAATGATAATCTTTTGTTTTTATGGTATTATTAATACACTATTTTTAGTGAAAAGGAGAGTTTTATATGGATAAATTTAAAGAAATTAGACCGATAGTGCTTGGATTGGTACGAAATGGTAATAATATATTAGTTAGTAAAGGATATGATGAATCAAGAAAACTAGAATTTTATCGTTGCCTAGGTGGAGGAATAGAATTTCTCGAAAAAAGCGAGGATGCATTAAAAAGAGAATTTAAAGAAGAATTAAATATAGAAATAAAAGTTGGAAAGTTTCTAGGTATTTCTGAAAATATATTTAATTATAAAGGTAAAAATGCACATGAATTAGTGTTGTTTTATGATGCTTATATTGATAATAAAGACTACCGAGAAAAATATAAAGTAATAGATGATGATTCAGAAACAGTAGCAATATGGATAGATATTGATAAATTTAAAAATAAAGAGTTAGTTTTATATCCAGAACAAATATTTAAATATTTATAAAAAAAGTAAAATAAAAATATAGGAGGAAAAAGATTTATATTAATGTTCCTATGTATATTGATTAATGAGTTAATATGATATAATATGAAGCAATAATGAAAAGAACAAAGATATGGAAAATATAGAAAAATATTATAAGAATACAGAAAATGCTCTACCACTTCCTTTTGCACAAAATTTATAAATATGGGTATAAAACCTGACTTTGCTATTGATTTAGGATGTGGTGTTGGTAGAGATACTATATATTTATTACATAATGGCTGGAAAGTATTAGCAATAGATAAAGAAGATACGAAAGAGTTTATACTAAAAAAATTAGATAATGAAGAAATAAAGAGGTTTTCTTTCAAACGCCAATCTTTTGAGAATATAGAAATAGAAAAAAACAATTTATTAGTAGCGAATTTTAGTATTCCTTTTTGCAACAAAGATTGTTTTAATAATTTTTGGAAAAAAATAACAAATAGTATTTTAAAAGAGCGGTTATTTTGTTGGGAATTTTTTTCGGATTAAACGATTCTTGGGTAAATATAAAAAAGCAAATGGTATTTTTATCAAAGAAACAAGTTTTAGATTTATTTAAAGACTCTTTTGAAATAATAGAATTTAATGAAATTGAAAAAGAAGGGATGACAGGATTAGGAAAGAGGAAACACTGGCATATTTATAATATTATAGCTAAGAAAATATAACTAAATAGAGGTAAATTAAACCTCTATTTTAAGCTCTTTCTCAAAATCTCTAACAATTTTATCACTAGAAAGTAAGTCAAATTTTTTATTATCCAATTATAAAAGCAAAGGAGGGAGACCCACATGTGGGTTTCCCTCCTTCACCTTAAGGTTTCAGTTGACCTTAATAAGAGCAGGCTCCTTTTCGACGCCAGGCAAGTTCGACGGCAGGTCCACAACGAACTTCTCAGCCTGAACTCGCAACTTGAATGTGAGTTCAAGACAGGCTAGATGTGTACCATCCGACAGCAGTTGCCTGCAAGAAGTGAAATCAGAGGCAAGGATCTGTGCGATGTCGCTCGAGAGCTTGCCGATATTGGTTTCCTTGCATCGTAGGACAACTTGGTAACCATCACCACTGTCGGGGCGAGATTGCCTAGTGACGAACCATTGGTTTTTTAGCAGTGCCATATAACCTCCTAGGAACCGAATACGACGTCTCCAAAAGAGACGGGTGCACCATTTAGTGCAACAAATATATTATACCATATATTTTTAAAAAAGTCAAAAAATGGAAACGAAAAATAACAAAAAATGGAATTGGCTTTGTATAATTTTTCTAAATAAGCATATATTAATTTTAGAGGTGATTATATGCTAAACTTCACAAAGATGACAGGTATAGGAAATGATTATATATATATTGATTGTACAAAGGAAAAAAAGATGCCTAATATTCAAGATATGGCAAAAAAATTAAGTGATAGACATTATGGCATAGGGGCAGATGGTGTAATTATAATAGATAAATCAGATGATGATAGGGCTGATTTTAAGATGAAAATATATAATAGTGATGGTAGTGAAGCGGAAATGTGTGGAAATGGAATAAGATGTGTTGCAAAATTTATACATGATAAAAAATTATCAGACAAAGATAAATTATCAATACAAACATTAGCTGGAATAAAAAAAGTAAAAATATTAGAAAATAAGGAAGGAGAATGTAATGAAGTTATAGTAGATATGGGAGAACCATTATTTCAAGACAAAAACATACCTTACCATGTATATGAGGCATTTAACAAAGATTTAGATTTAGATGTAGCAGGGAAACAAATGAGGTTTACGGTAGTATCAATGGGAAATCCACATGCAGTAACTTTTGTAGAAGATTTAGATGATATACAAATTGATAAGTATGGTCCAATTGTGGAAAACAATCCAATATTTCCAAACAGAACCAATGTAGAATTTGTACAAATAATTGATAAAAATAATATAAAAGTAAGAGTATGGGAAAGAGGAGTTGGAGAAACATATGCATGTGGAACTGGAGCATGTGCAGCTATGGTGGCAACAGGAATAAATGGCTATACTGATGAAAACGTAAATGTAAAATTACCAGGAGGAGAACTGGGAGTAGAATGGGGAAAAGATAATCATATTTATTTGCAAGGTCCGGCAGAAACAATTTTTGAAGGAACATTAAGCAATTAGAAATATAAACCTATGGCATAACCTTTTGGATAGCATAATTAATTTATTCATTTAGCGGGAGGATTTATATGATTAAAGTAAATAAGAATTTTTTTGAACTACAAGATAATTACCTGTTTTCCAAAATTAATAGAAAAGTTAAAGAATATATAAAACAAAATCCAGATGCCAATATAATAAAATTAGGAATTGGAGATGTTACAAGACCAATTCCTAAGGCAGTTGCAAATGCAATAAACAAAGCAACAGAGGAAATGATGTACGAAAAAAGTTTTAGAGGATATGGACCAGAACAAGGATATGAATTTTTAAGAGAAAAAATTTTATTAAATGAATATAAAAACCTGGGAATAGAATTAGACGAAATATTTATTTCAGATGGAGCAAAATGTGATACCGGAAATATATTAGACTTGTTTGATAAAAACATAAAAGTAGGAATCTCAAATCCAGTGTATCCAGCTTATTTAGATAGCAATATTATCTATGGAAGTAGCGGAAAATACATAAAAGAAGAAAATAAGTATGAAAATATTATATACATAAAATTAACAGAAGAAAATAAATTTGAGCCTTTGCCAGAAGAATTAGAAGATGTTCCAGATTTAATATACATATGCTCACCAAACAATCCAACGGGTACAGCAATGAGAAAAGAAACTCTAGAAAAATGGGTAAACTTTGCAAAAAAGAATAAAAGCATTATATTATTTGATGCAGCCTATGAAGC
>CALXWR010000022.1 GCA_944392465.1 uncultured Clostridia bacterium
AATACATTACCTTGAGTATCGCTTATTGTAACTATTGTATTATTAAAACTAGAATGAATATGAGCCATACCTTTTTCGATATTTTTTCTATCTCTTCTTCTAGTTACTTTTTTTGTTACATTTCTAGCCATTTTAGTTTTTCCTCCTTCTTAGAATTATTCGCTTATTACAACCAAGTTTTGTTATTATAAATTTAAATAAATATAATATTATAAATTTATGATAAAACAAAACTAATTAATCTTTCAATTTTTATTTTTTGCTCTTGCTAACCAATTTCTTAGGACCTTTTCTTGTACGAGCATTAGTCTTAGTTCTTTGTCCTCTAACAGGTAGTCCTCTTCTATGTCTTAATCCTCTGTAACATCCTATTTCAGTTAATCTTTTAATATTTAAAGCAACTTCTCTACGTAAGTCTCCCTCTACTTTGTAACCATCCATAGCCTTTCTTATAGCTTGTACTTGATCATCTGTTAAATCTTTAACTCTAATATCAGGATTTACATTTGCTGCTTTTAATATTTTTTGTGAGCTTGATAAACCAATACCATATATGTATGTTAATCCAATCTCAACTCTTTTTTCTCTAGGTAAATCAACTCCTGCTAAACGAGCCATAATAAATTTTGCACCTCCACTTTTTCTTTCTTTTTTTATTTTTTATGTTTGCACTATATTAAAGGTGAAATGCATTGATATACGGAATAAATATATCAATCTTTAATATGTTCTCAAACAATATATTAGACACAGACCTGATATATAACTGTTAAAATAACATTTAACAGTTATAGCCGCGAATCTAGATTTGTGTTGTTAACTTTTTTTATTTTTTAACTATCCTTGTCTTTGTTTATGTTTAGGGTTTTCACAAATAACTCTTATAACACCTTTTCTTTTTATAACTTTACATTTTTCGCATATTTTCTTTACTGATGGTCTTACTTTCATTTTTTACACCTCTTTACTAAAAATTTTATATTACTAGGGTTATATTACTTAGCTCTCCAAGTAATTCTACCACGATTTAAATCATATGGTGATAATTCCACTTTAACTCTATCGCCTGGAAGAATTTTTATATAATTCATTCTTAATTTACCTGAAATATGAGCTAATATTTGATGTCCATTTTCAAGTTCTACTTTAAAAGTAGTATTAGGCAATGTTTCTACAACAGTTCCTTCTACTTCAATAACATCTTCTTTTGACATATTACCCTCCATTTTATTTTAGTCAATTATTCTATTATACAATAAAATACTTAAATATTATATAACAAAATTAAATCAATGTCAATATTTCTGGCTCTTTTTCTGTAATTAAAATTGTATTTTCATAATGAGCTGATAAGCTTCCATCCTCTGTCAATATTGTCCATCCATCATAATCTTGATATATATCTCTATTTCCTGCTATAACCATTGGTTCTATTGCTAAAGTCATTCCTGGTTCTAACCTCATGCCTCTACCTGCTTTCCCATAATTTGGTATACCTGGATCTTCATGCATTTCTCTTCCTATTCCATGTCCTTGAAATTCTCTTACAACATTATAACCATGTTTTTCTACAAATTCTCCTATAGCATGAGATATGTCTCCTACTCTATTTCCTTTTACTGCATACTTAATTCCTTCAAAAAATGCTTGTTTAGTTATATCTACTAACTTTTTTGCTTCTTCACTACCATTTCCTACAATAAAGGTTCTTGCTGCATCACCATTAAATCCATTTTTGTAAACAACTAAATCGATGCTTACAACATCTCCTTCATGTATTATTTTTTTTGTTGATGGTATTCCGTGAATTACCTCATCATTTACTGATACACATAATGTTGCAGGAAAAGGTGGCACATCTTTTATACCGCTAGGATATCCTTTTTGTGCTGGAATTCCTCCATTATCTCTAATCACTTTTTCAGCAAATTTATCAAGATCCATTGTAGAAAGTCCTGGTTTAATATATTTTTCTAATTCTTTATATACCAAACCTGTAACTCTACAAGCTTCTTTCATTAATTTAATTTCTTTTTCTGATTTTATTGTAACCACTTTTATTACTTCCTTTTATATTCTTTTAAGAATTCTTTTATACTTTTTACAGCCACGTCAAGATTTTGTGGATATATTGAATATAGAGCATTGTTGTTTCTATAAAAATTTATTAAATCTGTAGAATTTTCATGATATATTTTTAATCTTTTTGTTACAGTTTCTTTATTATCATCTGCTCTTCTTTTTAATGGACTTCCACAAACATCACATACATTTTCTACTTTTGGTGGCTTTGTTTCTTTATTATATATTGCTCCACAAGATTTGTTTGTACATATTAATCTATTTACAACTCTTTTTATAATCTCATCATCTGGCACATCAAGTTCTATTGCAACTCTTTTTGCACCTGGTTTATTATTTTCAAAAAAGTCTCTTAAAGCTTCAGCTTGAGCAACCGTTCTAGGAAAACCATCTAAAATTGCTCCACTTTCAACGTCTTGTTCTAATAATCTTGCTTTTATAGTTTCAATTACTACATCATCTGGAACCAAAGCTCCATCATCTAAATATTTCTTTATTTTTTTCCCTAAATCTGTACTTTTATTTATTTGCTCTCTAAAAATGTCTCCAGTAGAAATATGTACTAAATTTAAGTCATTTGATAAAATTTTTCCTATTGTTCCTTTTCCACTACCTGGAGCTCCTAGCATTACTATGTACATCGCACTCACTTCTCCTAATTACATTAACTTAATTTTGTTATATATTTTATGTTTTGTTTTTACACAGTTTATCAGAGGAAAATTTAATCTAGTATACTTAAAATATTATATATTCAATCTCTTAATTTCAAATATATAGTTATATAAATATATTTATAAATTTCTCCTCTGATTATGTGTATTAAAAATTTTTATTTATAGTTTTTATTTTCCTTAACATTCTCAAATTTATATATTTTCATAGATTACTCTAAGAATCCTTTATAATGTCTCATTACTAAATAAGATTCTAATTGTTTTATTGTTTCTAATGCAACACCTACAACTATTAATATTGATGTTCCTCCAAATGCCAAATCTACATTTGGGATAAATCTTACCATCATAGGAATAATTGCAATTATTGCTAGGTATAAACCACCAAACCAAGTTAATTTACTCATTATAGATGATAAATATTCTGTTGTTGGTTTACCAGCTCTTATACCTGGTATAAATCCACCATTTTTCTTAATATTGCTTGAAACTTCAGCTGGGTTAAAAGTAGCATATGTGTAGAAGAATGTAAATCCTACTATTAATAATAAATATACTACCGCATTAGCTATTGTGTAGCCAAGACCAACATTTGAAGTTGATGAAGCTATTGAGAAATTATATATTGTTGCCCAGAAACCTGTTTGAGTTGCAATATCTGGAACAAACATTTGAATAATCATAGCTGGGAATGTTAAGAATGATGATGCAAAGATAATTGGCATAACTCCAGCCATTACTAATTTTAATGGTATATGAGTATTTTGTGCTCCAACCATTCTTCTTCCAACTACTCTTTTTGAATACTGTACAGGCACTCTTCTTTCGGCTTGTTGTACAAATACAACTGCTGAAACTAGGATTATAGCTCCTATTATAATAGCTAAAGCTATTAATAATCCTGTTGTTGAAAAAGCTCCTGTTCCCATTATTAGATTCCATACTGTTGTTATAGCTCTTGGAAGCCCTGCAACAATACCAACAAAGATAATTATTGATATACCATTACCAACACCCTTGTTAGTAATTTCATCACCTAACCACATAAGTAGTGCTGTACCAGCCATTAAAGATATAACAACTGTAAATCCTGTCATAAAGTCAGTTCCCATAAATATTCCTGATGATCTATATGACAAATATATTCCTAAACCTTCAATTAATGCTAGGAAAACAGTAAGAATTTTAGTATATCTATTAACTTTCTTTCTGCCTTCTTCTCCACCTTCTTTAGTTAGTTTTTCTAAAGAAGGTATTACCATAGCTAATAATTGAAATACTATGGATGCCGTAATGTATGGACTTATAGACATTGCAAATATTGAAAATCTAGAAAAAGCTCCTCCTGATATTAAGTCTATAAGTGATGCCATTCCATTTGAAGCACTTGACATAAATTCGTTAAGTGTTATTGTATTAACACCTGGAACAGTTATATAGCATCCTAATCTAAATATTACTATTAATATTAATGTATATAATAATCTTTTTCTTACGTCCGGTGTTTTTAGTGCATTTTTTATTGTTTTAAACAACTAAATCACCTCTGCCTTTCCTCCTAAAGCTTCTATTTTTTCTTTAGCAGCTTTAGTAAATCTCACAGCCTTAACTGTTAATTTTTTGTCTAAGTTTCCAGTTGCAAGTATTACTATTCCGTCATTTGCTTTACTAATAATTCCATCTTTAATTAAACTTTCTGCTGTAACTTCTTCTGTTGTTGCTTTATTAAGCATTGTTAAAGTTACTTCTGTATAATTTTTAGCATGAATATTTGTAAAACCTCTTTTTGGTAATCTTCTGTATAAAGGAGTTTGACCACCTTCAAAACCTCTTCTTACTCCTCCACCAGATCTTGCTTTTTGTCCTTTATGTCCTTTACCTGATGTTTTTCCAAGTCCAGAGCCAATTCCACGTCCAACTCTAGTTCTAACTTTATTGCTTTGTGCTGGTTTTAATTCATCTAATTTCATTATGTCAGTACACCTCCTCTTTAATTATTATAATATCTCTTCTACTTTTTTTCCTCTTTTTTTAGCTACTTGTTCCGCAGTTTGCATAGATTTTAATCCTTCTATTGTTGCATAAACAACGTTTCTAGGATTATTTGTTCCTAATATTTTTGTTCTTATATTTCTGTATCCTGCAAGTTCTAGAACAGGTCTAACACTACCACCTGCTATAATTCCAGTACCTTCTGCAGCTGGTTTTAATAGAACTTTTGCACTACCAAACTTTCCTATAAATTCATGTGGTATTGTTGTTTCAACAATTGGAACATTTACTAAGTTCTTCTTAGCATCTTCAATAGCTTTCTTTATTGCATCTGGAACTTCTGATGCTTTTCCGTTTCCAACTCCAACATGTCCGTTTTCGTCACCAACAACAACTACTGCGCTAAATCTGAATGTTCTACCACCTTTAACAACTTTTGCAACTCTGTTAATAGCTACAACTTTTTCTTTTAATTCAGATGTATTTTCTGATTGCACTTTTCTTTCCTCCTTTTTATTTAGAATTCTAATCCGCCTTCTCTTGCAGCATCTGCTACTGCTTTTACAACACCATGATATATGTATCCGCCTCTATCGAAAACTACTTCTTTAATTTTTAATGCTGATGCTCTTTTTGCTATTAAATTTCCAACTTCTTTTGCAGCTTCTACATTAGAATATTTTGTTTTAACTTCTTTATCAAGTGTTGAAGCTTGAGCTAGAGTAACTCCTTTAACATCATCTACTATTTGTACATATATATTACTGTTACTTCTAAACACACATAATCTTGGGCATTCTGCTGTTCCAGAAATTTTTCTACGTACTCTTGTATGTCTTCTTTCTCTTTCTGCTTTTCTGTTTATTTTCTTAACCATTTATTTAAATCTCCTTTCTAACTAAAAGATTTTGCTCTTAGTTTATTTTTCGATTTGATTTACAATTTGAATTATTTGTTTTATTATTCAGCAATTTTTAATCAAAAGCGAGTATTGCTAGGTAGCCAAACAAATAATTTTGAAATAATACGATTTGTACACTGAAAAATTATTTGTAAAAGCTAACAATGCAAGACAAAGCTTTTCATTAAAATTATTTTTTACCTGCTTTACCTTCTTTTCTTCTAATATGCTCTTCTGCATATTTAATACCTTTACCTCTATATACTTCAGGTGGTCTTTTAGTTCTTACAACTGCTGCTGTTTGACCAACTAATTCTTTATCAATTCCTCTAACAATTATATGGTTTGCATCTGGAAGATCAAAAGTAATTCCTTCTGGTGGATCCATCTCAACTGGATGAGAGTATCCTAAATTCATTACCAATTTATTTCCTTTCTTTTGAGCTCTATAACCAACACCATTAATTTCTAGTTCTCTTTTATATTCATGTAGAACACCTTCAATCATGTTGTTTATTAATGTTCTTGTTAAACCATGTAATCCTCTGTTAAAAGGTTCGTCATTTACTCTTGTTACTGTTAAAACATTATCTTTTAATGAAAGTGTTATATTTTTATGTATGTCTCTTTCTAATGTTCCTTTTGGACCTTTAACAGTAAGGTGATGTCCATCTATCTTAACTTCAACACCATCTGGTACATTAATAGGTTTGTTTCCTATTCTTGACATCTTTGTATTTCCCTCCTTATTAATCGATTTTTCTCTAACTAATTATATTTTTAAATTTAAATTACCATACGTAAGCTAGAACTTCTCCTCCTAGTCCTTCTTGTCTTGCTTCTTTGTCTGTCTTTATTCCTTTTGAAGTAGAAATAAGAGCAACTCCTAAACCATTTAATACTTTAGGTAGTTCATCTTTTGAAGCATAAACTCTTAAACCTGGTTTACTAATTCTTTTTAATCCATCAATAACTCTTTTTCCATTTTCATCATATTTTAAAGTTATTCTTATAATTCCTTGACGAGAATCATCTATTTCTTCAAATGCTGAAATATATCCTTCTTTATATAGGATATCAGCTATTGCTCTTTTCATGTTTGATGCAGGAACATCAACTGTTTTATGTTTAGAGCTATTAGCATTTCTTATTCTTGTTAACATATCTGCTATTGGATCTGTTGTATTCAATTTATTTTCCCTCCTTCTTTTCTATTGGATTTGTTTAACTAACTTTCTTTTGAATTTGAATTAGTATATTGCAAGAAAAGCAAGTTAAAATTTTAAGATAATACTCTTGTATATTGAAAAAATTTTAACGATGCTTGACAACACAAGATGCCGATTCAAATTTAAAAGAATTACCAGCTAGCTTTCTTAACTCCAGGAATTTCACCCTTGTGAGCTAATTCTCTAAAGCATACACGGCAAATTCCATATTTTCTAATATATGCATGTGGTCTTCCACAAATTTTGCATCTATTATATTCTCTTGTTTTATATTTTTGAGCCTTTTGTTGTTTTACTTTTAAAGATTTTTTAGCCATTTTTTTCTCCTTTCTCAATTTTTTTCTAATTAAATCATCATTTAAAACACTTATATGGACTTTATGAAATTAATTAGAAACGAGTAATGCTAGGAAAATTAATTTTAAAACCGAATTCGTACTTTTTGTACGATGAGGATTTTTCAATTAATTTTAACAACGCAATACGAAGTTTATAATTGATTTCAATTAATTTTTAAATGGCATTCCAAGCAAAGTAAGTAATTCTTTAGCTTCTTCATCAGTCTTTGCAGTTGTAACAAAGATAATATCCATTCCTCTAATTTTGTCTATTTTGTCATATTCTATTTCTGGGAATATTAATTGTTCTTTAATTCCCATTGAATAATTTCCTCTACCATCAAATGAATTGCTTGAAACTCCTCTAAAATCTCTAACTCTTGGAAGTGCTACATTGAATAGTTTATATGCAAAATCATACATTTTTCCTCTTCTTAATGTAACTTTACATCCCATGTTTATTCCTTCTCTTATTTTGAAGGCTGCTATAGCTTTCTTAGCTTTTGTTATAATTGGTTTTTGACCAGTTATAATTGTAAGATCATTTATAGCATTTTCTAATGATTTAGGATTATCTTTTGTATCACCTAAACCTATATTAATAACTATTTTATCTAACTTTGGAACTTCCATAACTGATTTGTAGTTAAATTTCTTCATCATTGCTGGTATAACTTCTTTTTGATATTGATCCTTTAAAATTTCCATAAGTTTAAATAGTCCTCCTCTCTACTATTATTTTAATTTTGCTCCACAGCTTCTACATACACGAACTTTTTCATCTTTTTCTATTTTATATCCAACTTTAACTGCTTTTCCGCATTTTGGACATACAACATTAACTTTACTGCTATGTATAGCACATTCAACTGAAATAATTCCGCTTTCTTCACCTTGTTTTCTAGCTTTAACGTGTTTTTTTCTTACATTAACGCCTTTAACAATAATTTTTTCAGTTTTTGGTATTACTTCTAAAACTTCACCAGTTTTTCCTTTATCATTTCCTGATAAAACTTTAACTGTATCACCTTTTTTTATTTTCATTACTTCTTTCACCTCTTCTTTCAAACGAGATTATTTATTTTAGTTAAGTTTTCATCCTTTAACCTGTCTCAATAAGCTTTCAAAGAAACGAGCAGTGCTAGGAAAAATTAATTTCAAAACCAATTTTTCTATGTTCTACTAATTTCCAAAACAAATTTAGAACAAGTAATACTAGGCAATTAAAATTTAAAATACCGGAGTCGTACTTTTTGTACGATGAGGATTTTTAAATTTTAATAACAACGTAGTACGCAGTTATAAATTTGTTTTATAGTACTTCTGGAGCAAGAGAAAGTATCTTCATATAATCCTTTTCTCTTAATTCTCTTGCAACAGGTCCAAATATACGAGTTCCTCTTGGTGTTCCATCATCTCTTATTATAACTGCTGCATTTTCGTCAAATCTTACATAAGATCCGTCTGCTCTTCTTGTAGTTTTTTTAGTTCTTACTACAACAGCTTTTACAACGTCACCTTTTTTTACAACGCCACCTGGTGTAGCTGTTTTAACAGAAGCAACTATTATGTCTCCGATTCTAGCATATTTTCTATATGAACCGCCTAAACATCTGATACACATAATTTCTTTTGCGCCTGTGTTGTCTGCTACTTTTAATATAGATTGTTGTTGTACCATTTTTATTTTTCCTCCTTCTTACAGTATCTCACGGTAATATATACCTTATTACTTTCAAACTTCTATTTTACTATTGCCTTTTCTAATATTTCTACTACTCTCCATCTTTTATCTTTTGATAGAGGTCTAGTTTCCATTACTTTAACTTTATCTCCAACATGGCATTCATTATTTTCATCGTGAGCTTTTAATTTATATGTTTTTCTTTGAACTTTTCCATATGTTTTATGTTTCTCACTTGTTTCAACAGATACAACTACTGTTTTATCCATTTTATCAGATGAAACTATGCCAATCATTTCTTTACGAAGATTTCTTTCTTCCATTTTCTAATCTCCTTTCTTTAAAATTAGATTGGAATAACTTATTCCATTTTATTAAAGAATTATTTTTATATTATTTTAATTATTTATTTTCCTCTAATTTTCTTTCAGTTAAAACTGTTTTTATTCTAGCTATGTCTTTCTTAACTTCTTTAATTTTCATAGGATTATCTAACCCATGTGTTGCATGGCTAAATCTTAATTTAAAAAGCTCAGATTTTAATTCTCCTAATTCTTTTTCTAAGTCAGGTGAAGACATTTCTTTTATTTTATTTATCTTCATCTTTCTCACCACCTATCTCAGTTTCCTTTTGTACAAATTTACATTTTACAGATAGCTTGTTTGCAGCAAGTCTCAATGCTTCTCTTGCAACTTCTTCACTAACTCCTGCTATTTCAAACATTACTCTACCTGGTTTTACATTTGCTACCCAAAATTCAACAGCACCTTTACCTTTACCCATACGAGTACCTATAGGTTTTCTAGTAAGTGGTTTGTCTGGGAATATTTTAATCCAAACTTTACCACCTCTTTTTATATAACGTGTCATTGCAACACGGGCTGCTTCTATTTGGTTAGATGTAATTTGTCCTGCTGTTAAAGCTTGTAATCCGTACTCTCCATCTGTTACTTTAATTCCTCTAGTAGCTTTTCCTCTATTTCTACCTTTTTGTTGTTTTCTGTATTTTGTTCTTTTTGGTATTAATGGCATTATTTGTCTCCTCCTTCCACTACTTTCTTTTTAGTAGGAAGAACTTCTCCTTTATATATCCAAACTTTTACACCGATTTTTCCATATGTAGTATCTGCTTCTGCAAATCCATAATCTATATCAGCTCTTAATGTTTGAAGTGGAATAGTTCCTTCTTTATAGAATTCAGTTCTAGCCATATCTGCTCCACCTAATCTACCAGATACTGCAGTTTTTATTCCTAAAGCACCTGCCTTCATAGTTTTTTGCATGCATTGTTTCATAGCTCTTCTGAAAGATATTCTTCTTTCTAATTGTCCAGCTATATTCTCCGCAACTAATTGAGCATCTAAGTCTAAATTTTTAACCTCAACTATATTTAAATTAACTTCTTTATTAATCATTTTTTCTAATTCATTTTTTAAAGCCTCTGCAAGGTTTCCACCTTTTCCAATTATAATTCCTGGCTTTGCTGCATAAACATTAACTTTAACAAATTTAGCTGTTCTTTCTATTTCTATTTTAGAAATTCCTGCAGCATATAATTTTTTCTTTACATACACACGAATTTTATGATCTTCAACTAGGTAGTCACCAAAATCTTTAGAATCTGCATACCATTTTGAATTCCAATCTTTGATTATTCCTACTCTTAATCCATGTGGATCCATTTTTTGTCCCATTTTATAAATGTCCTCCTTCCTTTCTTCTAATCTCTTTCTTTTAATACTATAGTTATATGGCTTGTTCTTTTTCTAATTCTAACAGCTGAACCTTTTGCTGCAGGTCTTATTCTTTTTAATGTTGGACCTTGGTTTGCATATATGTCAGCTACATATAATTTTTCATGAGCCATATTGTGATTATTTTCAGCATTTGCCATAGCTGATTTTAATAATTTTTCTAATATCTCTGATGAAGCTTTAGGTGTATATTTTAAAATAGCTAATGCTTCATTTACATCTTTACCTTTAATTAAATCTGCTACAATCTTTACTTTTCTTGAAGAAATTCTAGCATATTTAAGAGTAGCTTCTGCTTGTGGTATCATTTCTTGCTTTGCTTCCACTTTCAATTACCTCCTTACACAATTATCTTATTTTTTAGATGTTGTCTTGTCTCCTGCGTGTCCTTTAAATGTTCTTGTTGGTGCAAACTCGCCTAGTTTATGTCCTATCATTTCTTCTGAAATGTATACTGGTACATGTTTTCTTCCGTCATGTACAGCTATTGTATGTCCAACCATTTGTGGATAAATTGTAGAAGCTCTTGACCATGTCTTTACAACTTCTTTATTTCCACTTTCGTTCATTGCTTCAATTCTCTTCATTAATTCTGGAGCAACATAAGGAACTTTTTTGCTTGATCTTGACATTATTTATTTCCTCCTATTCTAAAAACTATTTTCTTCTCTTAACTATAAATTTATCTGTTCTATTGTTTTTCTTTCTTGTCTTATATCCAAGTGCTGGTTTACCCCAAGGTGTCATTGGACCTGCGTGTCCAACTGGAGCTCTACCTTCACCACCACCATGAGGGTGATCTACTGGGTTCATAACAGAACCTCTAACTGTTGGTCTCCATCCCATATGTCTTTTTCTACCAGCTTTACCAATTTTAACATTTTCATACTCTTGGTTTCCTACTGTTCCTATTGTAGCTTTACATACAGCCATAACAAGTCTCATTTCTCCTGATGGCAATCTCACATGAGCATATTTTCCTTCTTTAGCCATTAATTGAGCTTCTTGTCCTGCTGCTCTTACTAATTTTCCACCTTGACCAGGATTTAATTCTATATTATGAATCATTGTACCAACTGGTATATTTTCAATTCTCATACAATTTCCTGGTTTAATATCAGCTTTCTCTCCTGATACAACTTTATCACCATCTGTTAATCCTACTGGTGCTAAAATATATGCTTTTTCTCCATCTTCATATTGGATTAATGCTATATTGGCACTTCTGTTTGGATCATATTCTATACCTATTACTGTTGCTGGCATATTT
This sequence comes from uncultured Clostridia bacterium, assembly GCA_944392465.1. GTDB lineage: Bacteria > Bacillota > Clostridia > TANB77 > CAG-508 > CALXVA01. The sequence goes on from CALXWR010000022.1 coordinate 11,929, forward strand.
TCTTTATTTCTTTTAAAATCAACTATTCTATATTTTTGTCTATTACCTCCACCTTGATGTCTAACTGTAATTTTTCCTTGAGCATTTCTTCCTGCTTTTTCTTTTTTCTTTGCTAATAAAGATTTTTCAGGAGTCTTTTTAGTAATTTCGCTATAATCTAATACTGTCATATTTCTTCTTGATGGAGTGTATGCTTTGAAGTGTTTCATTCCCATTTCTTTCTCTCCTTCTATTATTTCTTAATATTTACGGATTTTTTCCTGCTCCGCATTGCAGATAAAATTTGTTATCCTAGTTTTTTCTAGATAATTGTACATGCTATCTTACGCACCCATAAATTCATCAATAGAATCATTATACTTCTTACTTACTTTAACTTCTTTTCCACCTTTTGTTAGATATGATTGTTCTCCAGCATTTGTATCTATTGTTACAATTGCTTTTTTCCAATCTGATGTTTTTCCAACATTTCTTCCAACTCTTTTTTCTTTTCCTTTTACTGTTACTGTATTAACATTTACTACTTTAACATTAAATAATTTTTCTACAGCTCTTTTTATATCTATTTTTGTAGCTTTTTTGTTTACTTTAAAAGTGTACTTTCCATCTTGTATTTCAGTGCTACTTTTTTCAGTAACAACTGGTGCTATTATTATATCTTCTGCTACCATTATGCGTACACCTCCTCTAACTTCTTAACTGTATCTAAAGTTACAACTAAGTTTTTGTATTTTAATAAATCATATACATTTATTGTATTTACTAGAGTAGTTTTTACTCCTTCAATATTTCTTGCTGATTTTTGTACTGTTTCATTTTTTTCTGGTAAAAGAATTAATGTTTTTCCTTCTACTTTTAAATTTGTTAAAGCTTTAACCATTTCTTTAGTTTTGATTTCTTTTAAGGCAAAACTATCAACAACTACTAATTCTTTTTCTAATACTTTTGAGCTTAAACAAGATTTTATTGCTAATCTTTTTTCTTTTCTATTTACACTATATTTGTATGAACGAGGTTTTGGTCCAAGTGCAATACCACCCTTAATCCATTGTGGTGCTCTTATACTTCCTTGTCTTGCTCTACCTGTTCCTTTTTGTCTCCAAGGTTTTCTTCCACCACCAGAAACTTCTGATCTTGTTTTTGTGCTTTGTGTACCTTGTCTTTGATTAGCTAAAAAGTTAACTAAAACGCTATGTACAACAGCTTCATTTGGTTCAATACCAAATATTTCGTCTTTTAAGTCAACTGTGCTAACTTTTTTACCTTGTATATCATATACATCTATTTTAGGCATTTCGTTTCTCCTCCTTCTCTATTTTGATTTCACGCTTGATTTTATTTTTAGTATTGCACCTTTATTTCCTGGCACACTACCTTTTACTAATATTACATTCTTATCTAAGTCTACTTTTATAACTTCTAGATTTTGTATTGTAACTGTCTCAACTCCCATGTGTCCTGGTAATTTTTTACCTTTGAAAACTCTACCTGGAGTTGATGTTGCTCCCATTGAACCTGGTCTTCTATGATACATAGAACCATGTCCCATAGGACCTCTATGTTGTCCATGACGTTTAATAACACCTTGGAATCCTTTTCCTTTTGAAGTTCCTTGTATGTCTATTTTATCTCCGGCTGTAAATATATCAGCTTTCAATTCTTGACCTACTGTTAAACCTTCTATTGAATCTAATCTAAATTCTCTTAAATGTTTTTTAGGTGTAACATTTACTTTTGTAAAATGTCCTTTTGTAGGTTTGTTTAATTTCTTTTCTTTGATATCTCCATATCCTAATTGAACAGCTGTATAGCCATCTGTTTCTTCTGTTTTTACTTGTGCTACTACACAAGGTCCAGCTTCTATAACTGTAACTGGAATTACTTTTCCAGACTCATCAAATATTTGAGTCATTCCAACTTTTTTTCCTATTAATCCTTTATTCATTTTTCCTCCTAACTATTGGCTGATATATTGTATTGCATTGTATTTCAAATGTTATACCAGCTTGGTTTTGATTAATTTGTTTTTGATTTGAACAACTTAAGCAAATATGATTCAAACCCGATTTAATAATTAATTTAATTTTAGAAATAATTATAATTTGATTTCAATATCAACACCTGCTGGCAAGTCTATTTTCATAAGACTATCAACAGTTTTTTGTGTTGGATAAAGAATATCGATAACTCTTTTATGTGTTCTCATTTCAAATTGTTCTCTTGAATCTTTATCTTTGTGTGGAGAACGTAAAATTGTTACAATTTCTTTTTCTGTTGGTAATGGAATAGGACCTGAAACTTTTGCTCCTGTTTTTTTAGCAGTATCTACTATTCTTTGAGCAGACTGTTCTAAAACAACATGATCATAAGCCTTTAATCTTATTCTTATTTTTTCACTTGTTACCGCATTTTCTTTTTTTGCTGCCATTTAAAAATTCCCTCCTTAAAATAAATATTATTATCGGTCGGAAGTTATAAACGCACCCTGGTGTTTTGTGTATCACCAATATATAAACCCAAGCTTTGCATGATAATCTTGGGATAAGTGCTCTATTTTATACTTACCGCCTTGGTCTTTGCCACGACATACTCCATAAGAGTTCCCTCCATCAAAGCCATTATACTAGCTTCGTGTAGCCACATCTTACTTCATCGCCAAATTCATGCTTAAATATTATATAATGAATACATTAAAAAGTCAACTGTTTTTGCTAATTTTTTCATCATGTTTACTTATCTTTTTATTTAATATATTACTTAAAATCTTATTTCTTATTTGTTTCTCCTATAATTCCTTTGCAAACACTTGAATTTTTGCTATTTCTTCTATATAATGTTTTCATTAGCACATACTATATTATTTATTAGAGCATATATTATTTTCATGTTTATTTTAGAAATATATATTGCTCGAATGGAGGTTTTTATGGAAAATATTTTAGTAAAAAATTTATATAAAAATATTAATAACTATGATAAAAAGAAAGTTAAATTGTCTGGTTGGGTTCGTACAGTAAGAGATTCTAAAAATTTTGGATTTATAGAACTAAATGATGGAAGTTTTTTCAATAATATACAAATAGTTTTTGATAATACTCTAGACAACTTTGAAGAAATTAGAAAATTAACTATAAGTTCATCTATTATAGTAGAAGGCGAATTTGTTATAACAGAAAATGCAAAACAACCATTTGAAATACATGCTACAAAAATAGATCTTGTAAATATAGCAAGTCAAGAATATCCCCTTCAAAAGAAAAGACATTCTTTTGAATATTTAAGAACTATAGCTCACTTACGTCCTAGAACTAATACGTTTAATGCAGTTTTTAGAGTAAGATCTGTTTTATCATTTGCAATTCACAAATTCTTTCAAGAAAAAGGATTTGTATATGTACATACTCCAATTATAACTGGTAGTGATTGTGAAGGTGCTGGCGAAATGTTTAGAGTAACAAGTTTGGATATGGATAATCCTCCTAAACAGGACGATGGAACTGTAGATTTTTCTAAAGACTTTTTTGGAAAATCTTCTCATTTAACAGTAAGTGGCCAATTAGATGTTGAAACATTTGCTCATGCCTTTAGAAATGTATATACTTTTGGTCCAACATTTAGAGCTGAAAATTCTAATACAGTAAAGCATGCTGCTGAATTTTGGATGATAGAACCAGAAATATGTTTTGCAGATTTAAATGATTACATGGACTTAGCAGAGGAAATGATGAAATACATTATCGCCTATGTTAGAGAAAATGCACCTGAAGAAATGGAATTTTTTAATAAATTCATTGATACAAATTTATTTAACAAATTAGATAATGTAGTAAATTGCGATTTTGGAAGAATTTCTTATACTGATGCAATTAAAGAATTAGAAAAAGTTAATAATCAATTTGAGTTTCCAGTTCACTGGGGAACTGATATTCAAACTGAACATGAAAGATATTTAAGTGAAATAATATTTAAAAAACCAGTATTTGTTACAGATTATCCAAAAGAAATTAAAGCATTTTATATGAAGCAAAACCCGGACGATAAAACAGTAGCTGCTGCAGATTTATTAGTTGCTGGTATTGGTGAAATAATTGGTGGTAGTCAAAGAGAAGATGATTTTGAAAAATTATCTAATAGAATGAAAGAATTAAATCTATCTGAAAATGATTATTGGTGGTATTTAGACTTAAGACGCTATGGTAGTTGTCCTCATTCAGGCTTTGGATTAGGGTTTGAAAGAATGATGATGTATTTAACTGGCATGTCAAACATCCGCGATGTTCTACCTTTCCCAAGAACACCAAATAATTGTGAATTTTAATATTATAACTTTTACTTTATATTCATAACATTTTAATTGTAAAAATTTAAATATTTTATCGAAATATATTTAGGACAAATCGACTAGGATAAAATTCAAATCAACATTACTGCTAAATTTGAATTTTATCCTATTTTATGTTATAATTTATTTTGTCATTGTTAATAAATACTATAAAGGAGGTAATGACCAATGACACCACAAGTCTATTCAGCAACTCTGCCTTTGTACAAGGCACCAACACGACGGTTACGGGAGTTTGTAAGCAAATTTGCTTCTGACCCCAACTTCCTTGCACAGGTTGTATCCACTCACGGAATCGGGATCGTCAGATTCGTACACAACACTCAGGATACCACTCTCACGATTCCCATTTCCATCTTTCTGAAGGATGATGCATCTGCATCGGCAGACTATACGGCAATAAGCCGTTTCTGCACCAAGTTCAACATGCTGTCTGCGTTTGTTCCAATCGCACGCATCAACGACAACTGTGGTTCAATCTTTCAGTTGGAACTCGAGGAAAACCCCCAGAAGTTCAAGGGCGCTGCCAATAATGGTGCAGTTGCTCTGCTCATCGCAAGCTTCCTCATCAATGACCCTGCCGTTCTTTTGGCAGTAGACAACCTGTTCACGCTTCTCGATAGCTAAGACATTTTAGCTTTCTCGAGATGCAAAAGCTCCCCACGCGCTGCGTGGGGAGCCACTTTTTTATGTAATAGAAAATTCAAATTACATAATTTCTTTTTTTATTTATTTTCTGCTGAATCTGCTTCAGCTTCAGGAGCTTCATAAGCTTCTAAAATAGCTTTTTGAATTTTTTCCCTTGTCTCTGGATTAATTGGATGAGCTATATCTTTGAATTCTCCGTTTGGAGTTTTTCTACTTGGCATAGCTATGAATAATCCATCTTGACTTTCGATAACTTTTATATCGTGTACAACGAATTCATTATCGAATGTTACAGAAGCAACAGCTTTCATTCTGTTCTCTGAATTTACTTTTCTTAAACGTACGTCTGTTATTTGCATTTTGTGCACCGCCTTCCAAAGTTTTAAAAATTTTGTACATATTTTCTTTAGTTATATACTATGTACACTTATATTATTCGTCAAAAAAACTTTTTTTCCTTCTTTATTTTTATTTTTTTTATTATTTTATTCTGTTCAAATAATTTTTGTATATTTTAGAGCATAGAAACATCACCAAAAAACTTTTTTATCATATATTATATTGAAAATATGTAAAAAACATTATATAATAATGGCTATATAAACTAAAATATGTGTTTAAATAACAATTTTACAATTCAGCACCAAGATTGTGCCTTCAGAAAGGAATGATACTAAAAATGGCAAATATAGATGAATTAAAACAATACAAACACATTCATTTAATAGGAATTGGTGGAGTAAGTATGAGCGGAATAGCTGAAATTCTGCATTATTGGGGATTTATAGTTACAGGCTCTGATACTTCAAGTTCTGAGGTAACAGATAAATTAATACAAAATCATATTTCTGTTAAAATTGGTCATGACCTAGAAAATGTAGCTAAAGCTAATCTTGTTGTTTATAGTGCTGCTATAAAAAAAGATGATCCAGAATTACTAAAAGCTAAAGAATTAAATATTCCTATTATTGAAAGGGGTACTTTTTTAGGTCTTTTAACTAAAGCATTTAAAAACACAATATGTGTATCTGGAACACATGGAAAAACTACAACAACTTCTATGATTTCCCTTTGCTTTCTAGAAGCAGGAAAAGATCCTTCTATTCAAGTTGGAGCATATTTAAAACAATTGGATGGGAATTATAGAGTTGGAACAAGTGAATATTTTATAATTGAAGCTTGTGAATATGTAGAAAGCTATTTAAAATTATTTCCTAAAACAGAAGTTATTTTAAATATAGATAATGATCATTTAGATTATTTTGGAACTTTAGAAAATATAGTTAAATCTTTTAGTAATTATACAAAATTACTTCCAGAAGATGGTCTACTTGTTATAAACTGGGATGACCCTAATTGTATGCAAATTGCTAAAAGCACATTAGCTAATGTTGTAACATATGGAATAAAAAATGAGAGTGCTAACTTTGTAGCAAGAAATATTACTTTTAATAATAATGGTTTTCCTACATTTGATGTATATTATAATAACTATTTCTTTAAAACAATTAGTCTTTCTGTTCCTGGAGCACATAATGTAATGAACGCACTTGCTTGTATCGCAGTATGCTACAAATATGGTATAGAAAAAGAAGATATAAAAAATGCATTATTAAAATATACTGGGGCTCACAGACGATTTGAATATAAAGGTTCTTTTAATTCTATAAATGTGTATGATGATTATGGTCATCACCCTACTGAAATATTAGCAACAGCAAATGCTTTAAAGCAAAAAAAATATAATCATTCTTGGGTTGTATTTCAGCCACACACATATAGTAGAACTAAAAACTTATTAGATGATTTTGCAAATGTTTTAACCAATTTTGATCACATAATTGTAACCGATATATATGCAGCAAGAGAATCTAATACATATAATATTTCTTCAAAGGATTTAGTAAATAAAATAAATAGTAAAGGGTATCACGCAAAGTATATATCTGATTTTTCCGAAATAGTAAAGTATATTAAGGAAAACTCAAAGCCAAATGATATTGTTCTTACTTTGGGTGCAGGTACAATTACTAATTTAGGACCTATGTTAGTTGATGAAAATATATAAAAATCATATAAAAATGTCCATTAATAAAGTTTAAGAATTTATTAATAGACATTTTTTATTTATATGTTATAATACTTCTAAGAGGTGATATTTTGAAAGCAGTACGAAATATATTACTAATCATACTATTATTGTTTTTCGTAGCACGGTTTAATTTTATATATTTCTGGCAGTAATATGTATAACAAAGCCTTAGCTGGAAAAAGCTTAGATGAAGTTATATCTGAATTGAGATCTAGCCCAAATTACATAAAGTATGAAGATTTACCACAAAACTATATAAATGCTGTTATTGCTGTTGAAGACCATAGATATAGAGAGCATGGAGCAATTGATATAATAGCCATTGCACGTGCAATATATACCAATATTACAAACTTTGAATTGTTAGAAGGTGGCAGTACTATTACTCAACAAGTTGCCAAAAACATTTTTTATATAGAAAACTCAAACCCAATTCCTAGAAAAATAGCAGAAATTATAACTGCATTTGATTTAGAAAAAAATTATAGTAAAAATGAAATAGTTGAATTATATGTAAATACCATTTATTTTGGTGATGGATACTATGGTATTGAAGAAGCTTGCAAAGGATATTTGGATAAGTCTGCTCCTGAAATGAATTTACAAGATTGTACTATGATGGCAGGAGTTCCAAATGCTCCTAGTGTATATGCACCTACAATAAATCCTGAATTAACCAGAAGCAGACAAGAAAAAGTAATATCAGATATGCACGAATATGGATATCTTTCCGACAAAGATTCACAAAAATTATTAAATAGCCTTGACAAATATTATGAGAATGAAAATTTTTCAAACAAATTCTTCCCATACTAAGTTTGCTAAGTCCAACCCTTTATTTGTAAGCCTTATACAATTACCATCTACCATTATTAGTTTTTCAGATGTTAATTTGTATATTTCTTGTTTAAATATATATATAGGATTTTGTCCAAAACAGTTTTTGAATGCATTTATGTCTACACCTTGAATTTTTCTTAGTCCCAACATCATATACTCTTTCATTTTGCTTTCTTTATTTTGTTTTTCATGAAAAATCAAATTATCGATATCTTTACCATTTTCATAATTATAAATGTATTCTTCTAAGCTCTCGGTATTTGAATATCTTACATTATTTGAATAAGAATGAGCAGATGCACCAACTCCTATATATTCTTCCTGATTCCAACATGCTAAATTATGTTTTGATTCATAACCTTTTCTTGCAAAATTAGATATTTCATAATGTATAAATCCTGCATTTTCTAGTATCTCCTTTGTTTGCCAATACATTTTTCTTTCAATATTATCATCAGTTAATTCATATTTTTTTTCATTTATAATTTCTTCATATAGTTTTGTACCTTCTTCTAAAATAAGAGAATAAATTGAAATATGTTCAGGTTTTAAATTTATAACTTTCTTTAATCCATCTACCAATTCATCTATTGTCTGTTCTGGCAATGCTAACATTAAATCTATATTAATATTATCAAACCCTAAATTTCTTGATAATTCATATGTATTTAAAAATTCCTCATAAGTATGAATTCTTCCTATTCTTTTCAATGTATTATTATTAGTTGACTGAAGTCCTATACTTAATCTATTAATTCCCGATTCCTTATATATTTTTAATTTGCTTTCATCTATAGTTCCAGGATTAATCTCTAAAGTTATTTCCACATTATTATCAACTTGAAAATTTTGCATAATCACATCAATTATTTCTTTAATGTATTTACTATCTATAGCTGAAGGTGTTCCTCCTCCTATATAAATAGTTTTTAAATTTATTAAATCATCTTTTCCTTCTGTATAATCACGTAAATTTGAAAGTCCAATATCCTTTATCTCATATTTTATACAATTAATATACCTATCAACTAAGTGTTCCTTATTTGAAAAAGATACAAAATCACAATATTTACACTTACTTTTACAAAAAGGTATATGTATGTATAATCCTATACTTTTCGTTTCCACGTTTTACTATTTCCTCTCTTTATTTTATCAAATTTATAATATCCATTTCTATAAAGCCATTTTTACTAATGTGTTTAATCTATAATTTACTCCTGATTTTCCTATTGGATCCTTTAGCATTTTTCCTAGCTCAGTAAGCGATGCTTCTGGATTTTCTACTCTTAATTCAGCAATTTCTTTTAAATTTTCTGGCAAATTATTAAACTTTCCTTCTTTTTTTAATTTTTTGATTGCTTCTATTTGTTTTATTGCAGCATTTACAGTTTTATTTAAATTAGCAGTCTCACAATTCACAATTCTGTTTACATTATTTCTTATATCTCTATACACTCTAATCTCTTCAAATTTTATTACAGCTTTGCTTGCTCCTATAAAGGCTAAAAACTTAGATATTTCTTCTCCGTCTTTCGAATATATAGAACATTTATTTTTACTATTTAATATTTTAAAATTTATTCCATATTTGTTTAGTATATTGATTACTATTTTTAAATTTCTTATATTATTTAATATTAATTCAATATGATACTTATTTTTAGGATTATTTATTGAGCCACTACCTAAAAATACGCCTCTTACAAAGGCCTTTTCTTCACTCTCGTTTTCAGGTATTTCATATTTATCAAACAATTCTTCAATTTTGTTTTTTTCTTTACTAGAAATCAAAATATTATAGTTTTTTCCATTAATATCTATGTTATATTCGATAATATTAATATTATTTAATAGTTTACTAAATCGATTAATATTATACTCACTTTCTGTTGTAAATTTTAAATTACTTTTATTAATTGAACAATTAGTAGTATTTATATATCCATATAATTCTGCCTTAACACAATTTTTATCAGCTAAATTACTTAATTTACTTAATTCTTCTTTTACGTCAGTAGAAAATGACATTTTATCAACTCTTTTCTATTTTTATAACTCTATCTATATTAGATAAATCTTTATATATTTCAATATTTTTATAATTCCTATTTTCTTTAAACAAATTTACTACTCTATTATTTTGGTTATATCCTATCTCTATTAAAATCTTTCCGTTATTTTTTAAGAAACTATACCCATTATCTCGTATTATTTTATAATATGTAAGCCCATCCAAACCACCATCAAGTGCAAGTATAGGTTCATTTTGTACATCCTTAGGTAAATTTATAATATCATCTGTTTCTATATATGGAGGATTTGAAACTATTATATCAAATTTTAAATTCTTTATATTTTCAAACATATTAGACTCAATAAATTGAATTTCTGTGTCATTATTTTTTGCATTTAATCTAGCAATATTTAAAGCTTTTTTACTTATATCCGATGCATACATATTTACATTATTCATATACTTTTTTATTGATATAGCTATTGCTCCACTTCCAGTACATAAGTCTAATATGCTCATATTCTTACTATCTTTTATAAGCTCCAATGCTTTTTCTACCAATATTTCTGTATCTGGCTGTGGTATTAAAACATTTTCATCTACATAAAAATTAAGTCCCATAAACTCTTGTTTATT
>CALXWR010000023.1 GCA_944392465.1 uncultured Clostridia bacterium
TTTAGGATTATCACCATTAATAAATGGTACAGGTTTTATGGTTAAATTTGATGTTATAAAACCTGATGGATGGAACACAAACACATTAACAGAAGACATTGAATTTTCATTGAAAAGAATTATAGCAGGACGTAGACTTGGATGGGCAACAGATGCTATAGTATATGATGAGCAACCAGTAGGATTTAAACAATCTTGGAAACAAAGAACAAGATGGACAGTTGGACATATACAATGTATGAGCGAGTATACAAAACCACTAGCTGCCGCTGTAAAGTCAAATAAAACAATGATGAATTTTGATGGACTACTATATATACTTGGAAGTATACCAATGTTTATATTAACAATTGTTTTATTAATATTAAATTTTGTTATATATGCAACAAATGGAATGACAGCAACTGAGTTAATAATCAACTGTTTAAGATATTTAATACCTACATTTTTACTTCCAATATTTACAGCTATATTAATAATGATTTTGGAAAAGAAACCTATTAGACCAATGCTTAAAGGACTTTTATGCTATCCATTATTTTTAGGTTCATGGATATTAATAAACTTTAAATGTTTATTTAAACGTGATACAAGCTGGGATAAAATTGAACATGTTAGAAATGTTAAAATTAATGAAGTATAATTAATAAAATTTGAAATTAAAATAAATTCTAGACATGAATTATATGAAATGATATAATTCTATCTAGAATTTATTTTTTTATCTTAATATATGTTAGGAGGATATTGTGAAAAACACAGAATTAGTAAAAATTAAAACAAATAAAATTAAATATGCCCATATAGCAATAATTGTATTGGGTGCTATATTTATATCATTAAGTGTCTTTCATTCTAATTTATGGTTTGATGAAAGTTATAGTGTAGATATAGCCAAGCATAGCTTTTCAGAAATTTGGACTATAGGTGCTAATGACGTGCATCCAATCCTATATTATTTTATATTACATATAGTAGGCTTAATAACAAATTTTAATTTAATAGCATTACGAATGGTTTCATTAATTTCACTAATTTTAGTTGGAGTATTAGGATATACACATATACGAAAAGATTTTGGAGAAAAGACAGGAATTTTATTTTCATTCTTAGTGTTTTTTTTACCAGTTACAGCAGAATATGCTGGAGAATTAAGAATGTATAGTTTGGGTATGCTTTTAGGTACAATACTTGGAATTTATGCATATAGATTATACAAAAGAAAAGAGAGTACAAAAAACTTTATCATATTTGGCTTAAGTAGCTTGCTAGTTGCATATACGCATTATTATGGATTAATGATAGCCGGAATTATTAATTTAATATTATTTATTTATTACATTAAAAATAGAAAAACAAGAGGAAAAGCACTAAGAAACTTTATAATAACCGCAATTATTCAGGTTGCATTATATTTGCCATGGTTATTTATATTCTTAGGACAATTACAAAGTGTATCTAAAGGTTTTTGGATTACACTTACATTCCCAGGAACACTAATTGAAATTTTAAATATGCAATTTGTTGGAACATTGCCAACCACAATAGGGCTTATTTTTGCAATTGCTGTTATTTTATATTTAATTTATATTTATGTATTCAAAATTCGTAAACAAAAAGAAAAAATAGATATGAAGCCAGCAGTAATACCTTTTTTAATATATGTTGGAATTATATTAATTGCACTAGGAATATCATTATGTATGCAAAGCGTAATATTACTATATAGATATTTACTAATACTTACAGGATTATTTATATTTGGAATTACATATATTGTATCAAAAGATAACAATAAATATAGAGTTGCAATATTTTGCATAATTGTTTTAATTTGCTCACTATTTAGTAATATTGGACTAATCAACGAAAATTATGATACTAGAAATAATACCTTTTTATCGTATTTAGATCAAAATATAAAACAAGATGATATAATTTTATATTCAGATGCGATAAGTGGTGCAGTTGTTACAACATATTTTGGTGATAATCAATCATATTTCTATGACAAAAACCATTGGAATGTAGAGGAAGCATATAAAGCATATGCACCAAGTATGAAAATTATATATAGTATAGATGACTTAATGCAAAATTATAAAGGTAGAATAGTTCTAGTAGAGGGAGGTGATTCATCAGGGCTTTTAGAAGAAATTGAAAAATTAAATGATAGCTGTAATACCATTTCAAGAGAAGTTTTTGAAACAGGATACAAAGAAAATACTTATACAATTGAAATAATTGAAATAAATAAGAGTGTAGAAAAATAAAAATAAAATAGGGGGAGTAAAAAATGAGATATCAAATTATAGGGCAAACAGTGCCAGTAGTGGAAGTAGAATTAAATAGAGGAGAGACGGTATACACACAAAGTGGTGGAATGACTTATCAAAGTGACGGAATAGAGATGAAAACAAATGCTAGAGGAGGAGTTATGAAAAGCCTTGGTAGAATGTTTTCAGGGGAATCTATTTTTATGGCAAATTATACAGCACAAGTTGATGGTGCCAAGGTAGCTTTTGCGACAACTGTACCAGGAAATATTATACCAGTAAATTTATCAGAAATGCCAAATGGGCTTACAGTTCAAAAAGGTTCTTTCTTATGTGCAGAAGATTCAATAGAAACATCTGTAACATTTTCAAAAAGATTTAGTGCTGGTTTAGTTGGAGGAGAAGGTTTTATTTTGCAAAAAGCTCAAGGAAAAGGAATGATTTTCTTAGAAGTAGATGGAGATCCTATAGAAATGAATTTAATGCCAGGAGAAGTTTTAAAAGTTGATACAGGGAATGTAGTAGCCTTTGAGCCAAGTATTTCTTATGAAGTTGAAACAATAAAAGGACTAGGAAATATATTTTTAGGAGGAGAAGGATTATTTTTAACTAGATTAGTAGGTCCAGGAAAAGTAATTTTGCAATCACAAAACTTTGGAGATTTTGTAGGAAGAATAACTCCATATATACCAAACAAATAATGAAATTTTTTAGTGTTTTTCTTGATAGCAATTACAAAAAATGGTATAATCTGTATTGTATAAAAAGGAATGTGATAAAAATGAACAAAACAAAAGTATTTGCATTTGTAGGACCGTCAGGGACGGGAAAAAGTTATAGAGCTCAACTTGTTGCAAGTGAAAATAATATACATTATATAATTGATGATGGCTTACTAATAAAAGAAAATGATGTAATTGCAGGTAGTTCAGCCAAAAAAGCTCCTACCAAAGTAGAAACTGTAAAGAAGGCTATCTTCTTAGACAAAGATGATAGAAAGAGAATGAAAGAAGCTATAAAAAAAGAAAGACCAGAATCTATATTAATTCTAGGAACATCTGATGGAATGATAGAAAAAATTGCAGAAAATTTAGGATTAGAAAAACCAGAAAAAACAATATACATAAATGAAGTTGCAACAGAAACTGAAATGGAAACAGCAAGAAGAATTAGAACAACAGAAGGGAAGCATGTAATTCCAGTTCCAACATTTGAAATAAAACGAGATTTTGCTGGATATATACTAGATCCACTTCAAATATTTAAATACAGAAAAAATGATACACCATATATGTCTGAAAAATCAATTATAAGGCCAACATTTAGTTATTTAGGTAAATTTACTATATCAGATACTGTATTTAGGCAAATTGTTGAATATTTAGGAAAGAAAACAGAAGGAATACATAGAGTTTCAAGAGTTAGAGTGGAAAACACCGTGGGAGCAACAAATATTTATGTAGAAGTTTATGTAATATTTGGGTACAATATTGTAAGTGTACTTAGAGATTTTAAACAAAAGGTAAAAAAAGAGGTTGAAAGATTAACAACCATGAATGTGCAAGAAGTATCTGTTCTTGCAAAAGGAATACATATGCCAGAAAGAGAGGAAAATTAAATGTCATTTATAGTCGCAATAGATGGACCTGCCGGAACAGGTAAAGGCACAGTAACAGAAATAATATCAAAAAAATTTAAACTTTTAAAAATAGATACAGGAGCAACATATAGATGTGTAACCTTAGATATGATCAATAAAAACATAGGTATAGAAGATTTAGACAAAATAAAAGACTTATTAAAAAATATTAAAATAGAAATGAAAATGGTAGACAAAGAGCAACGTGTTTTTTTAAACAATGAAGATGTTACTGAAAAAATAAGAAGTGAAGAGGTAACAAAATTAGTATCACAAGTTTCTAGTATTAAAGAAGTACGTTATAGCATGGTAGAGCTTCAAAGAAAAATGGCAGAAGGAAAAGATGTTATAATGGAAGGTAGGGACATTGGTACATATGTATTCCCTACAGCAGATGTAAAAATATATTTAGATGCAGACTTAGATGAAAGAGCAAAAAGAAGATTTCTTCAGTACAGAGAAAAAGGAATAAATATGTCTTATGTAGAAATACTTGAAAATATAAAGAAAAGAGACGAAAATGATAGGTCAAAAGAAATAGGAGCATTAAAAGTAGCTAAAGACGCAGAAGTAATTGATAGTACAACCAAAAGTATTAAACAAGTCGTAAGAGAAATAAGTGCAATTATAATTAATAAAAAAGAGGAAATAAAGCAATTAAAGAAAATTTATAAAATAAGAAAAGAAACACCTTGGAAAAAATTCGTAAGATGTATAGTAAAAGCAGTATTAAGAACAGCTTATAGAATTGCTTTTAGAGTAAAAATATCAGGAGCTATTCCAGAAGAAGGTGCATACATAATATGTTGTAATCACATAAATTATTTAGATGCAGCAGCAATAGTGTTATTTAATAAAAGAAAAGTTAATTTTGTAGCTAAAGAAGATTTGTTTATGCATAGGTCACTATTTTGGCTAGGTCATTTATTTGATGCAATTCCAATTAAAAGAAACATGCAAGATATAGAAGCTATGAAAAGATGCTTAAAGGTATTAAAAAATGGCGAGCTTTTAGGAATATTCCCAGAAGGAACTCGAAAAGGAATGGAAAAAAACATGAAAGCAAAAAATGGAGCAGCTTTCATGGCAATTAAGGGAAAAGTTAAAGTTATTCCTGTTGGAATACATGGTATATTTAAACCATTTAGTAAAGTGTATATAAATTATGGTAAACCTTTAGATTTAAATGGATATACAAAAGAAAATATTGATGAGGCTACAGAACTTATCATGTCTAATATTAAAGAATTGACAAAATAAACATAAAGGTGTATAATTTTATAAGCTAAATTTGAGATTTGGACGTTTTTCAATAAAAACTTTGAAAAACGTCTTAAGTTGTGAGAAAGATAAATGAAGGGGAGTATAAAAATGAATAACAAAGACATTAGAAATGTAGCAATAATTGCACACGTAGACCATGGAAAAACAACATTAGTTGATGCACTTTTAAAGCAAAGCCATGTATTTAGAGATAATGAACAAGTAGATGAAAGAATAATGGATTCAGATGCTATAGAAAAAGAAAGAGGAATAACAATACTTTCAAAAAATACATCTGTACTATATAATGGTGTAAAAATAAATATAGTAGATACACCAGGACATGCAGACTTCGGAGGAGAGGTTGAACGTGTTCTAAAAATGGTTGATGGTGTACTTTTATTAGTTGATGCTTTTGAAGGACCAATGCCTCAAACAAGAGAGGTATTAAAAAAATCTTTAGCATTAAATTTAAAACCAATAGTAATTATAAATAAAATAGATAGACCAGGAGCAGAACCTCTTAAAGTGGTTGATAAAGTTTTAGAATTATTTATTGAATTAGATGCTAATGACGAACAATTAGATTTTCCAGTAATATATGCTTCTGCAAAAAATGGAATTGCAAAAATGCATTTAGAAGATGAAAGTGATAATGTAAATTGCATATTTGATACAATAATCTCTAACATAGAGCCACCAAAATGTGATACAGAAGGAAGTATGCAAATGCTTGTATCAAATATAGATTATGATGATTATTTAGGAAGAATAGCAGTAGGAAGAATTGAAAGAGGAACTATTAATTCTGGAATGAGTGTTGCGATATGTAAAAATGATAAAACAGAAAACGGAAAAATTGCAAAGCTTTATACATACCAAGGATTAAAAAGAGTTGAAAAAGATTCTGTATCTGCAGGAGATATAGTATGTTTATCAGGAATTTCTGATATTAATATAGGAGATACAATTTGTGATATTAATAATCCAGAAAAGATTCCATTTGTTGATATAGACGAACCAACAGTTTCAATGACATTTAGTGTAAACAATGGGCCTTTTGCAGGAAAAGAAGGACAATTTGTTACATCAAGACATATTCGTGATAGATTAATGAAAGAACTAGAAAGAAATGTAAGTTTACGTGTAAAAGAAACAGATACAGCAGATAGTTTTGAAGTATGTGGACGTGGAGAACTTCACCTATCAGTATTAATTGAAAATATGAGAAGAGAAGGATTTGAACTTTTAGTATCTCGTCCAAAAGTTATATACAAAGAAATAGATGGTGTAAAATGCGAACCAATCGAAAGATTAGTTGTGAATGTACCAGATGATTGCATAGGAAATGTAATAGAAAAACTAGGAAGACGTAAAGCAGAGATGGTAAATATGGAACCTGCAGAGCCTGGACATACAAAAGTTGAATTTAAAATACCAGCAAGAGGAATAATTGGATATAGAACAGAATTCTTAACAGATACAAAAGGCGAAGGAACGATGAATAGTATATTTGACTGCTATGAACCATATAAAGGTGAAATTCAAGCACGTACAAGAGGGGTTTTAGTTGCATTTGAACAAGGAACATCTGTAACATATGGATTATACAATGCTCAAGAAAGAGGAGAACTATTTATAGGTGCAGGTGTAGAAGTATATGAAGGAATGATTGTTGGAATAAATTCAAGAAACGAAGATATTTCAATAAATGTATGTAAAGAAAAACACTTAACAAATACTAGAGCATCAGGATCAGATGAAGCATTAAGATTAGTACCACCAATTCAACTTTCTTTAGAAAAAGCAATAGAATTTATACAAGATGATGAATTAGTTGAAGTTACACCAAAAAATATTCGTTTAAGAAAGAAAATATTAGATAGTAAGACTAGAGAAAGAGAAGCTAGAAGAAAGTAGTTTAAAGAAATAATTGCGTTTTGGCGTTGTTAAACTGCATAGCGAAAATCCTTAGCGTACACTAAGTACGCTTCTGGTTTTCTTGTTTGTTTGCCTAGCCAAAACAAAAATTATTTCTTTAAATTTTAGTAAAAATATGAAGGAGCAAGAAATGTACAAAGAAGAGTTAGCAAAAATAAAGCAAAAAGCTCTTGAAGAGCATATACCAATAATAATGGATGATACTTTAGAAGTAATAGAAAATAAACTTAAAGAAAATAAGCCAAATAAAATATTAGAAATTGGTACTGCTGTTGGATATTCTGCTATTTGCTTTTCTGAATTTTTAGATGAAAACGGAATAATAGATACCATTGAAAGAGAAGAAGACAGAGTTGCAGAAGCAAAAGAAAATATAAAAATTACAGGAGTACAAGATAAGATAAACATTATAAAAGGAGATGCAGTAGAAGTATTACCTACTTTAAAAGGATTATATGATATGGTATTTATAGATGCTGCAAAGGGAAAATATCCATTTTTCTTAAAAGAAGCTTTAAGAATGTTAGCTCCCAATGGAATTATATTTGCTGACAATGTTTTATATAAAGGGTATGTATTAAGTGATTATAATAAACATAAACAACGTACTGCTGTGAGAAATTTAAGAGAATTTTTAGCAGAATTAAAATCAGATGATTGCTTAGAAACAGAAATATTAGAAGTAGGAGATGGACTAGCTATAGCTAGAAAAATAAAATAGAACAGAGAAGAATATAGTTTTTTATTAGATAAAACAAATGCGGTCTAATTATTCTTGCGTAATAGGAATAATTAGACCGCACTTGTACATTGGTTTCAAATGTTATATATAATTTGAAAATAATTTATTAATAAGAAATTTATAGTAACTTACCTATAATAATATTTATAGTAAATAGCGTATACATGAAAGTATTGTATCGGTTAAGAAAACACCCAATAATGTATATACAAAAGTTACTTGTAATTTATATGGTATTTTTGAAAGTATTAAATTTATTTTCTTTTTAAAAAATGGGTAAATTAAATTTATAAATAATATTGCAATAATTCCCCATGCAAAAGAATAAAAAATACTTATTCTACCATTTAAGTTTAAAACATCAGCTGTATAATCCCATAATTTTAATGAGAATAATGCATCTATACAGTAACCAACAATATATTCAAATATTGAAAAAACCACAGCTGAATATATAAACAATTTTAAATTATGTCTTTTATATGTGCTAAAAAACATAATAAGTATTAAAGCACCCCAGCCATAGATTGGGCATAATGGACCATATAAAAAACCTCTTTTAGTAAAATGACCTAAAGAGTAAAAACTAAATGCTGTTTCTAAAAGCCAACCTATAAATGCAAAAATAAGGAAATATATGAAATATAAATAAATCCTTGGCAACTTTTTTCTATCTTTAATACCTGTTTTTTTTGTTAATATTAGTTCTGTATCTTTTGTTTCAGTTTTTATATTATTATCTAGTCTAATAGATTTTCCCACTTTTAAATTCCTTTCATTAAGTACGATATATATAATACCAAATTTTTATATAAAAGTAAATTGTCTAAATAAAAAATTAAATTAAGAAATGTATTTACTCGTCAAGTGAAAAGTTAAATGCAATTTTATAAAGTAAAAATGTATTTATTATAAAATACTTTATAGACTAGTCTTTTCATTGGTTTAAAAAAGTAGTATAATAGATATGCTAAAATATGACAAAATGTAGAAATAATATATAGTTTAGTTTGAAATAAATCAAATAAAGACGGAGGTTAAAATGAAACTAAATATAGTACTTGTTGAACCAGAGATACCACAAAACACAGGAAACATAGCAAGAACTTGTGCAGCCATTGGAGCTAAACTTCATTTGGTACATCCATTAGGATTTAGTATATCTGAAAAAGCAGTTAAAAGGGCAGGTTTGGATTATTGGGATAAATTAGAAATAGAAGAGCATTTGTCATTTGAAAAGTTTTTAGAAAAATACAAGCCAGAGGAAAATAATATGTTTTTTGTAACAACAAAAGGAAAACATGTTTATTCAGACCCCAAATATGAGCAAATGGATGAAGTATTTGCTTTATTTGGAAAAGAAACTAAAGGATTGCCAGAAGATATACTTTTAAAATATATAGATAAAACAGTTAGAATACCAATGAGACCTACTTTAAGGTCATTAAATTTGGCAAATTCAGTTGCAATTGTTGCTTACGATATAGTAAGGCATGCTAATTTTGATGGCTTAGAAGAAATTAGCGGATATTTTGATGATAGATTAAAATAAAAGAAAAAAGTATATATAAGATATTATTGTAAAGTTTATAAATTTATAAATATATTATGAAAGAAAGGAAAAAATGATGAAAAAACCAGAATTATTAGCACCAGCAGGTTCTTTTGAAAAAGCAAAAACCGCTTTTTTATATGGGGCAGATGCAGTATATTGTGGAACAGGAGCTTTATCATTAAGAAGTAGAGCAGAAGTAAACAATGATGATTTAGCAAAAACAATAGAATATGCACATAGCTTAGGAAAAAAGGTTTATGCAACAATAAACATATATGCATGGGATGAATATTATGAAGAAATAAAAAAACAAGCAAAAATGTTAAATGAACTAAAAGTAGATGGAATAATTGCTTCAGATGGAGGAGTTATTGAAATTTTAAAGGAATATGCTCCAGATGTAGATATACATGTGAGCACACAGGCAAATACTATAAGTTATCATTCTGCTAACTTTTGGTACAAAAATGGTGCTAAAAGAGTAATACTAGGCAGAGAGATGAATAAAGAGCAAATAAAAGAATTAATGAAAAATAAACCAGATGATTTAGAAGTGGAGATATTTGTTCATGGAGCAATTTGCTTTGGATACTCTGGAAGATGTTTCTTAAGTGACTTCTTAGCATCAAGGAGTGCAAACTTGGGGGATTGTGCTCAAAGTTGTAGATGGGCATATAATGTATATGTAGAAGAACATAATAATCCAGGTAATTTAATGCCAGTTGAATATGATGAAAAGGGAACATATATATTTTCATCAAAAGATTTATGCTTAATAAAAGAAGTACCAGAAATTATAGAAATGGGAATAGATAGTTTAAAAATAGAAGGCAGGCTAAAAACCGAATATTATTTAGCGAGTGTTGTAAACAGCTATAGGAACGCTATAGATGACTATATGCAAGATCCAGAGAACTATGATTATAGAAAATATCTAAAAGAACTTGAAAAAACAAAAACAAGAGGACTTACAACATTTTATTTTAATGATAGAAACAATAAAGATTTCCAAGAATATGAAGGAAAACAGTATAATCCAGATTACGAGTTTGGTGGCAAAATAATTGAGTATGATGAGAATAAATCAATTATTGAAATTAGAAATAAACTTATAGTAGGAGATACAATGCAAATATTAATTCCAGGAGAAATTACACCAGTTGAATTTACAATTGAGAAGTTATGGGATACAGAAACAAATGAAGAGGTTGAGTTTGTGAACCCAGGAAAAGCTGGACAAAGCATAAAAATGAAGCTTCCTATTAAATGTGAAAATGGTTGGATTTTAAGAAGAAAGAAATAAACACGAAAGATATTTTGAAATTTCATATTTAGTAAAAAGACCGTTAAGAAAGACGGTCTTTTTTATGTAATAGGAAATTTCTCCGAAATTCCTATTACATAAAAAGGCTATAATCGCTATTGCCTTTGAGATTTCCTCCTTGACGTCGGAAACTCAAATCGGCAAGAACAAAGGGCGACTGCGTCGCTTTGTTCTGTTTTGGGATTAATAATAAAAATGATACAATTACTAAAAAGTTGAAAAAAATAATTTGTTTAATTTAATCCTTCTAATTTATTTGCTATTTTAAACCCCGCAATTAGAAGTAAAACAGATACAAGACCTGCAAAATCAAAACTCAAAGGAGAATATAATACAAAAATACTACCTAAAGTAAAACCAATAATAGAATAATATGTAGGCATGTAGAAATGTTTAAATAATGCTTTCATAATAAATATAAATATAATTGCACCTATGATTAAACCAATTCCCATTGGAAACAAAACACTAAAATTTAAAGTTGTAATCGCATTTAGATAAACAGGATAAACACCAATGCACATTAAAATAAGAGTATTACTTATACCAGGAATAACAACACCAATTGACATTAAAAATCCAGATAATATAAGGTATGGTATATAAATTGTACTATTAAAATTAGTATTTAGTTTATTTTCAATTACAACTAAAACACAACCAATAATAAATGAAGTTAAAGCAAAAAATAAATATCTTGCTTTAAAAAAATGCTCTGAATTTACTTTTTTTATTAAAACAGGAATTGAGCCTAAAATTAAACCTATAAAAGCAAAACTAGTTTGCGTAGGAAAAGTATTAAAAAGTAATTTTAGAATGTTTCCTACTAAAAAGACACCTATAATGCCACCAAGTATTAAAGGTAGCAAATAAGTAAAATTAGTTTTGAAATCTTTAAATAGATTTGTTAAAGAATTAATGATTTTGTCATATATTCCTAGAATTACACAAATTACACCACTACTAATGCCAGGAAGTATTGCCCCAGAACCTAGCAATATACCAGTAAAAAATCTTGTTACCAATAATAATCATTCCATTTCATATGATAATTTGTTCTAGGATAGGAAAAACAAAAAATCTCCCTATACTAAAACAGCTATGCCAATTACTATAAAAGATATGTAATTACTAAAAAAATATTACAATGAAATGTTAAATAAAAATCAAGATATAAAAATAAATTCAAAGTATAATTTTTAAGGTCATGCACTTTCAAAATATAAATACATATAATTTATGTATAAGTCAGTTGGAGGTGCATTTATGTTTACTAGTATTTGTGGAGGGTTAGGAATCATTGGCTTTATAGAGTTTTTAAAATCAGCAGTATTTTTATTAGGCTACATATCTAATAATAATTTGTTTCCAGAGCCATTATCAGCAACTGAAGAAAAGGTATACTTAGAGAAGATGAAAGCAGGTGACGAAGAAGCAAAAAACATTTTAATAGAAAGAAATTTAAGATTAGTTGCACATATAACCAAAAAGTACAGTACATCAAAAGTAGATCAAGAAGATTTGATATCTATAGGTACAATAGGATTAATAAAAGGAATAAACAGTTTTGAACCATCTAAAGGAGTAAGGCTTGCTACATATGTTGCAAGATGCATAGATAATGAAATATTAATGTATTTAAGAAGTACAAAAAAACTAAATTCTGAAGTATATTTAGAAGATCCAATAGGAAATGATAAAGATGGAAATACAGTAGTACTACAAGAAGTTTTAGAAAATGATGAGAAAAGTATAGAAGATGAAGTTGATTTAAAATTTAAAATAAAAAAATTGTACAAAAAAATGAAAGAAATTTTAAAACAAAGAGAAAGGAGTATAATAGAACTTAGATTTGGATTAGATGGATCTAAACCGAAAACTCAGCACGAAATAGCTGAGATGATGGGAATTTCTCGTTCGTATGTATCTAGAATAGAAACCAAAGCAATAAAAAAACTATCAAAAGAATTTGAAAATTAAAATATTATATTATTAAAATTGCATAAGTTACATATAAATTATTAAAATAAAATTATAAAAGATTAACAAAAATTATGCGAAAAATTAATTTTTATGATAAAATAGAAAAACATAAGAAACAAGAAATGGAGAAAATAAAATGTATAATTATAATAGTAGAGAAAATAATAAAAACATAGATGATGATAATACACAAGTGAGTTTTGATATATTTGGAGACATTCAAAAAGATGAAAAAAGTAAAGGGATTAATTTAAATAAATTTGTAGATGATTATGTTTTGGTAGATATAGAAACAACAGGATTTTCACCAGTTAAAGATGATATTATAGAAATTGGAGCAATAAGAGTAGAAAACAATCAGATTATACAAAAATATAACCAACTTATAAAAATCAATAAAAACTTAGAACCTTTTACTACAAGATTAACAGGAATTACAGATGAAATGTTACAAACAGGTAAAAAAATTAGTGATGTATTAAAAGAATTTATAAGTTTTACAGGAAAAGATATAATTATTGGGCATAATGTAACATTCGATTTAGGTTTTTTAAGTTATAATTGCAAAAAATATTTAAATTACAATTTAAATAATGATTATGTGGATACTTTGTGTATGGCAAGAAGATTAATTCCTAATAGTATAAATTATAAATTGGGAACATTAGCTGAGTTTTTTAATGTTAGCTATAAAGGTGCACATAGAGGTTTAAAAGATGTGGAAATTACATATGAAGTATATAATAATTTAAGAAAAATAAGAAAATAAATCATATACTGCAAGAAAAAAATTATTGACATAGGATTTGCGTTAATGCTATTATTTAATAGAAATAAAAAATCAAAAGAAAAAATTTTTTAGAAAAGGAGATTGTAATGAAGAAAAAAATTTTAATATTTATAGTTATAGTAGTTTTAATAGTTCTAATAGTTTTAGGCATAAAATTCTGGGGAAAAGATTCTGAAAATTCACAAAATAATGATATGGCAAGTGAAGAAATGCTTTTAGAACAGACAAGTGAAACAAAAGTAGCACTTCCTGATATAGACATAGTTACAGGAGAAAACATGAGTGTAAGCATTGATTATATTAAAAATAAAGGTCTGCCAATTATATTATGCTTTGTTGATGATAAAGACGATGACTTTAAATCTACTATAGAAAAAATGGCAGATAAATATGAAAGAAAAGCAGTTATTCAAATGGTTGATTTCGATTTAAACAGTAGGCTTGCAGATTATTATGAAATTACAAAAGCTCCAGCAGAAGTTTTTGTAAATAGCGATGGCACAGCATATACTTATTACGGGGATTCAGATAATTTTAAACAAGAAATGGATGATAATGGAAATATAGAATATACAAAACACCAAGGGACTCTAACAGAAGCACAATTTAAAACAATTGTAAATGAATTAGTGTAAAAAACAAGTTTTTCACACTAATTGCTACAATCGCTATTGCCCTCAAATTCTAATGAATAAAAAAACATATAAAATGCACAAAATTTAGCAAATAAAACACATATTGTGAAAGGCTAAATTAAAGTGCATTTTATTTTTTGGTTCAAAAAATGGAAAAATAAATAAAAAAAATTATCACATAATAATATTGAAAAAATTAAAAGGTGCCATTAAACCAATTTTTTCAATATTAAAATTAATGGAGAAAGGATGCTTATGTTAAAGAAAGTATTAACTTTTTTTATAACTTTAATATTAGTTATGTTTTTGTTGCAAATAAAAATATATGCAGCATCAATTCCTTTGGGTTCAGTAACTGTAGATACTAGTAAAACCAAAGTGGCCCCAGGGGAAGAAGTAAAAGTAACTATTAATTTTGGAACAGAATTAGGAGCATATACATTTGATGTAGCGTATGATAATAGTATTTTTGAATATGTAAGCTCAGAAGGCGGAACAGAAAATGATAATGGAACAAGAGTTAGAGTTACTTATTATGATAGTAGCGGTGGAACAAACCCAAGAAGTAATATGTCTGTAACATTTAGAGCTAAAGCTGATTTAACTACGACTAATCCAACGAATTTTTCTATAACTGCAGAAGGTCTTGCAAATTCTGATGCATCTCAAGAATATGATGATATAACTACAGCAATAGAAAAAGAAGTTACAGTAGAACCAAGATATGAAGATTATAAGCTTGATTTAAATTATAGTGGAAAGATTGTGGATAACGAAGCAAAAGAATTTAAATTATTAACAACTTCAAGTATGGGTAGAAATTATGATAATGTAATGCTAAAAGCTGAAGTTATAGAAAAACCAGAAAATGCAAACATTAAGCTAACAGCATTGGACGATACAAGCCAAGAAGTAGATGTATTAAAAGATGGATGGGGAAGTACAAAAGGATATTCTTTAGGAGGAAAAGATGTAAAAAATGAGCTAATACTAACAGGAACTTTTGATAAGATAGGTGAATATAAAATAAAATTCAGTGTGTTGGATAAGGATAATTCAAATCAAGTTATAGTCCAAAAAGAATTTAATATTAGTGTAGCAGACAAAGATGCGGTAGAAAACGAAAATGATAAACCTGAGAATAATGAAGAAAACAACAATCAAACCACAGTAGGTAACAATGATAATAGCACAAATAGTTCAAATAAAAAAGAAGAAAACTTGCCTAAAGAATTACCTAAAACAGGTATGCCTCAATACGCATATATTGCAACAATAATGTCTGTATTAGTATGCGGATATATTATAACGAAAAATTATAAAAAACAAAAATAATGTAAGCTTCTATTTTATATAGAAGCTTACATAGAAAGGAAATAATAAGCTCATATGATAAAAAACATAATAAAGTTATTTGTCATATTGTTTATTGGTATATTTTTAGGAAATGTTGTTTATGGAATATATAGAGAAGCTTTATTAGAAGAAGAACCAAGCAGTTTTTCAAATATTATTATTCAAAATATGGTTAATAAAGAAAAAAATGTACAAAATAATATAAATGAATATAAAAAAACAGAGACAATACCATATGAATATAAGGGTTATGTGGTTTCAGCACAATTGGAAATAGAAAAAATAAATCTAAAAACTTATATTTTTGAAGATTACGATGAAGAAGCAATGTGGATATGTCCAACAAAGTATTTTGGCCCAAAACCAAATGAAATAGGTAATTATTGTATTGCTGCACATAATTACAATAAAAAAAACATGTTTAATAATATTATAAAACTTGAAAAAGGAGATAGTATAAAATTAATAGACAATATTAATGGACAAGTAAATTATCTAGTTTATGATGTATATAAAGTAGATCCAGAAGATACAAAAGTTTTATCACAGCAAACTAATGGAAAAACAGAACTTACATTAATTACATGTAGTGATTATTCAAGCAAAAGAATCATAGTAAAAGCAAGAAAGATATAGTGCAGGAAAAGGAGGAATATGAAAAAGAAAATTATAATAGGCATTTTAATAATAATTACTATTATTGTAATTTCTTTTATTTTAACAAATAGAAATGTAGCTAAAACAGAAATGTATGTTTCTAGTGAGTTTCCAAAAAATATAGCTCCATATATAGAAGAATTACAAAAAAAACATCCTAATTGGGAGTTTAAAGCATTATATACAAATTTAGATTGGGAATACGTAATAGATAATGAAAACATTTTTGGAAAAAATTTAGTACCAAAATCATATACTGATAGCTGGAAAAATACAAAACCTCGGTGAATATAATGTAGAAGTAGATAGTGGCTGGGTAGATGCATCTAGAAAAGCAGTTGAATTTGCAATGGACACACGTAATTTTTTAAATAATATACGAGTATTTCAGTTCGAGGAATTGTCATATAATAGCACTACAAACACAAAAACATCAATAGAAAAAATATTATACGGAACAGAATTTTACAATAGAAGAGTAGAATATTTAAATTCAAGTGGACAAAACATTGTAACAGATAAAGAATATTCAGACCTTATATTATCTGCAGCCAAAACATCAAAAGTAAGTGCTTTTCACTTAGCTTCAAGAATAAAGCAAGAAGTTGGCCCTTTTTTATCACATAGCTCAATAAGTGGAAAAGTAGCTGGTTATGAAGGATTATATAATTTCTATAACATAGGAGCAACAAGTTCATCTGAACCAATGGGAGCTATAATAAATGGACTAAAATATGCGAAAAATGGAAAAGGAGCATCTGAAGCAACAAAAGAGAAATATTTAATACCTTGGAACACTAAAGCAAGGGCAATAACAGGAGGAGCAATATTTATAGGGTCTAGTTATATCAATTTAGGACAAAATACAATATATCTACAAAAATTTCATGTAAACGATACAGAAGGAGGAGAATTGTTTTGGCATCAATATATGACAAATGTACTAGCACCATATAGTGAGTCAAAATTAATATATAGCGGATATGAAAAAAGCAATTTACTAGACTCTCCAATGTCTTTTATTATACCAATTTATGAAAACATGCCAGAACTACCATCATTAAGTCCAGCAATATCTGAAAGCGAATTTGAAAAAGACAACACAGAAGTTTTTGCAAATGTTCAAACAACACTAAATGTTAGAACAGGACCGGGAACATCATATGAAGTTTTAACTAGTTTACAGGCAGGAGAAGAGATGACAAGGATTGCAAAAGGAAAGCAAAAGGGGGAAATATGGGATAGAGTAAAACTTCAAAACGGAATGGTTGGATTTGTTTTTAGAGAATATATAGAAAAAGTGCCAGAAGTACAAGTAGATAAAATAGAATTAAGTATTGATAAAAATATTATAAATAAAGGAGAAAAAATAAAATTAAATATAAAAATTGAACCAGAAGATGTAGAATTAAAAAACATTCAAATTTATTCAGAAAATGAAGATATTGCAACAGTAAGTACTGATGGATATATTTTAGGAGTAAAATCAGGAGAAACAAAAATTTATGCAAAGGCAAAAAATGGAGTAAGTGATTCTGTTAATATAAAAGTTACCACGCCTTTAACAGACATAATAACAAGTTTAGACACATATATTGTACAAGAAGGTGAAAATGTAAGATTAAATCCAGTATTTGTTCCGGATGATGCCGACAATAAAGATGTAACTTATTTATCAGAAAACCAAGAAATAGCAAGTGTAAATAACAGTGGAATTGTAACAGGAATAAAAATAGGAACAACAAATATACAAATAAGAGGAGAAAATAATATTACGAAAAAAGTAGCAATAAACGTAATAAAAAAAATAGGCGAAGATGAAATAATATTTGATGAAACATTAAATATAACTAATAATATTATTACAGGTCTAGAAAATAAAAATAATACTGTTGAAAAAATAATTAATAAAATAAATACAAATTATATTATAGAAATATATAACAAAAATAATGAAAAAATAGAAGGAAAAAGTTTGGTTGGAACAGGAAGCAAAATAAAAATATTAGATGAAATGCAAAATCCAATAATAGAATATGATGTTGTATTATATGGAGATGTAAATGGAGATGGAAAAATAAATAGTATAGACCTATTAGTATTACAAAGACATATATTAGAAATAGAAAAATTAGGAAGTATTTATATAAAGGCAGGAAATGTAAGAAAAAACAATAAAAATCCTAGTTCTGTAGATTGTTTATTAATTCAAAGACATATATTAGGTTTGCAAGATTTAGAACAGTAATTTAACAAACTTATTTTGTTAGAAAAGGAGAAATAATTTGAAGAAAAAAATATTGACTGTAGGATTAATATTAATATTTTTTTTAAATCTTTTATGTATAATATCAAATGCGGAAGAGAGGAGTATTATACAAATAAGTAAAGATAAAATAAATTTAGGAGAAGAATTTAATTTAATTATAGGAAATGAAAAAATAAATATAGCAGCAGGAACAATTTGGATATACTTTGATAATGAAAAATTGGAGTGTCTAACTAAAAGCGACAAAATAAATATAGTAGATAATAGAATAATTTATACTTGGATTTCTGAAGATGGGCGTAATAGAAATTTAGAAAATCTATTAAACTTAAGTTTTAAATCCAAAAAAGAGGGAATAGCATCTTTTACAATAATAGGGGAATTTTATGACGAGAACGGAAACGAAAAGAAAATAAATGGTCAAACAGCAGAAATAAATATTACAAAAGAAAATGAATTAAATAGTAAAGAAAAAACAAGCAAAAATATAGAAAAGTCCAACAGTGTAAATTTGGCTGAAATGAGGTTAAATAAAGAAGGAATAGTACCAAATTTTAGCCCTAGTATAACCGATTATTATATGATAGTTGATGAAGATACGGAAAATTTAAGAGTAACTGCAATACCCGAAAGCGATAATGCAGAAATAATAATTAGTGGAAATAAAAATTTAAAAAACGGATTAAACAATATAACAATTATAGTTAAAAATGGTACTAATACAAAGAAATATTCTATAAATGTTACAAAAACCGCACAAAAAGAAAAGGCAAATACAAATTTAGAGACTTTGGCAATAGAAAACTATGAATTAATGCCAGAGTATCAAGAAAATATAATAGAATATAATTTGCAAATTAATAATACAGAAGAAAAATTAAATATACTAGCAATACCAGAAAACATGAAGGCAAAAGTAGAAATAAGAAATAATGAAAATTTAAAATATGGAGAAAATATAATTGAGATTATAGTAACAGCACAAAATGAAATTACAAAAAGAATATATAAAATAAATGTATACAAAAGAAATGAAGAAGAACAAAAAGAATATGAAGAAAATCAGCAAAAAATAATTGAAGAAGCGGAAAATAAAATTGAAAAAATAAGAAATACAAATAACGGATTTGTTCAAGGAGAAAATGAGCAAGAAATAAGGGAAAAGAACGAGAAAAATAAATGGGAAAACAAGTTATTTATGTGGATTGGCACAATACTTAGCACAATTACTTTAATTTTTGTAATTGTAAGAATTAGAAGAGACAAAATTAACTAAAGTAAGCACTAAAAATATTGTAAATCATGTAAATAATCAAAATAAAACAAAATTATCATTACGACCAACATTAACTTATGTAAACCAAAGCTTTTTATTGACTATTTTACCAAAATATGCTATAATATAAAAGTCGATGGGAGAAATATAGAAGATAAAAATGGAGGTTATCATATGAGTAATAATGTATTAATATTTGGACACAAAAACCCAGACACTGATTCAATTACATCAGCTATGGTAATGGAAAACTTTGAAAAAAAATTAGGAAATGAAAATGCAAAAGCAGTTAGAACAGGCAATGTTAACAAAGAAACACAATATGTTTTAAATTATCTTGGAATGGAAGCACCAGAATTAATAGAAGATGTTGAAGATGGGCAAGAGGTTATTTTAGTAGACCATAATGAAGCAACACAATGTGTTGGAAATATAAGTCATGCAAAAATTTTAAAAGTTGTAGACCACCACACAATGAATTTTGTGGCTCCATATCAATTGTTCTATAGAACAGAACCAGTTGGATGTACACAAACAGTATTATATAAAATGTATAAAGAAAATGGTGTAGAAATAGATAAAAACATAGCTACATTAATGCTTAGTGGTATAGCATCAGATACATTAGTATTAAAATCACCAACAACTACTGATGATGATAAAAGAGCAGTTAAAGAACTTGAAACACTTTCAGGGTTAGATATTAATAGTTTTGGTGTTGATATGTTAAAAGCAGGAACAGACATCAGTGAATACACACCAGAGCAAGTAATAAATATAGATTCTAAATTATTTGAGCAATCAGATAAAAAATTCAGAATAGCACAAGTAAATACAGCAGATTTAGACTCTATATTTAAAAACCAAGCTTACTTTGAGCAAGCAATAAATGATGATATTAAGAAAGAAAACCTAGACTTTTATGTATTTGCTGCAACAGATATAATTAATTCAAACTCAAAAATTATTTCATTAGGGAATGATGCTGGGGTTGTTGAAAAAGCATTCGGTGTACCAGTAGATAATAATACAGCAATGCTAGAAAATGTTGTATCTAGAAAAAAACAAATATTGCCACCAATATTAGATAACCTTAAATAATAGATAATACCAAACAATAAAAAAGTGATGAAAAAAAGTAAAATTTTAATTCATCACTTTTTTATGTTATTATACTTGAAATTTTATATTTTTTTTGTTATTATATAAAAGTCAAATAAATAGATGCCGATGTGGCGGAACTGGCAGACGCACCAGACTCAAAATCTGGCGGGAAACCGTGTGGGTTCGAGTCCCACCATCGGTACCAATGACGTTTCTGTTCGAACTAATAGAACGGAATTGATACAAAATCAATCAGAAAAAAAATCTGGTTGATTTTTTTGTTGCCTAAAAACAATATTGAAATCATCCAAACGAAAGGATGGTGTGAAAAATGAAGATTATTAAGCAAGAATTACAATTTGAGAAATGTCTAAAACAGAGAATTGAATTTATATGTGAATTTTCTAAAATTACTCCTACTTTTATAAATGGTAGCATTAGAAAATTAGAAAAAACTAACCTTACATATATTGAACCACATAGAGTTATTATTAAAAATATTACTTTTTTAGTTTTTAATTATTCAAATGATGTGTATATCTCAAATTTGACTAAAAAAATTAAACTATCAGAGTTGGAAGAATATTTGAAAAATATATAATTGTAAATAATTGACATTTCTTAAAAATATGATATAATCTTTTATGTAAACGATATATTTATTTGGAGATGATTATATGATTCTTAAAGAATTATATTTTAAAATAAAAGTGTTTAGGAGATGTCATTAGTATTAGTGCGTACTTTGATGTCTCTTTTTTGTTAGATTGGGGGTTAAAAAATTGAGTGAAGAAAAGAAAAAATGTGGTTTATATATGAGAGTGTCAACAGAAGACCAAGCACGTGAAGGATTTAGTCTTCCAGAGCAAAAAGAACGATTAGAGTCTTTTTGTAAATTTAAAGGTTATGAAATAGTAGACTACTATGAAGATGCTGGAATAAGTGCTAAAACTGGTAACCATAGACCAGAATTTGAAAGGCTGAAAAATGATATTAAAGCTAAAAAGATAAATACTATTGTTGCTCTAAAACTAGATAGAATAACAAGAAGTATTTATGATTGGGAAAATTTAATGACATTTTTAGATGAGAATAATGCTTATTTAGACTGTGTTAATGATGAAATAAATACTACAAGTGCTAATGGAAAAATGATTTCAAGACTTTTGATGAGCGTTAGTCAAAATGAAATTGAGAGAACTAGCGAAAGAACTAAAGTTGGTTTAGCAGGTGCAATTAAATGTGGTCATATTCCTCATATTGCTCCATTAGGTTATAAACATGAAGATAAAAAATTAGTAATTGATTATTCTACTAAAGACATTGTAGTTAGAATATTTGATTTATACTACAACGGTTAT
>CALXWR010000024.1 GCA_944392465.1 uncultured Clostridia bacterium
TTATTATATAATATGTGTTATAATTAAATTGTTATTTAAAAATAAATAAGCTAGAATAATTTAAATATGAAATTATTTTTTATTTATCTTTAAATAGCAATTTTTTTTATGCAAAAGCTTTTTAATAAATTTTTAATAAAAAAAGATTGTTAATTATAGAGGAGAATTTATTATGGATAATATACAAAGTAATGAAGATGCAAGAAAGAATAGAGGAATGACTCCTAAAACGCTTGTTAAATTTATGATTTCAACTTGCTTTGCAAGAATTTCATCTTTAGATTTTGAAAGAATGGATAGAATGAAAGTTCCATTAAAAAAGATGCTTTTAAATGAAAGAAAAAGTCATCCAGGAGAAGATGAAAAATATGATAGATTAGATGAAATTATTGATGGTTTTTTTGAATATATAAAAAATCCCAAAATAATAGAAAAAATAAAAAATAATGTTTTAACAAAAGCTCAACTAGAAGAATTGATATTGTCTGATGTAGCGAATCTTCCAAAAAGAAAATATGATATGAGCGATTTATATAGAGAAGATTTAATAGCAGTATATGCTTCGGGCTCAACCAAAAGGAAATCTGAATTTATAGATAAAAAAGGTCAAGCACATGAATATTATGATAGTACAGGTAGAAAAATAATTATTACTGATGTTGGACAAATTGTATATGAAGAATGGGGAGGAATTCATGCAAGCTTATCTGTATATCGAATTCAAAAACAACTTGATAATGGAAGTTTTTCAAATGATTTGGTTTGTTCTTCGATTGCAATTTCACAGATGCACATTCCAAAATATAAAGAGGCTGTATTAGAAGAGTTATTAAGTGATGAAAATATTAACAATGGAAAAGTTGGACCATATATTGGAAGAATTTCTAGAGAAAATAAGCAAAATTTACAAGACTTGCCCCATACTGAAAGACAGAATGCTAATGGATATTTATATAGAATAGATGATGAATATGTATTAGAATATGATGCTACAGAGATAACTGCAGTAATTGAAGCTGTTAGAAATATTAATACTAGAAGAAAATTTGCTGAAAAATTTATGAATTTATCAAGTGGCAATGGAGGACACTATAGAAGTCAATTTGAAACCAGACATGATGATACAAGTAAAGGAAATCATGATGGGCATGAAGAACTATAGAATTATTGTGTAAATTTTATGATTTTAAAAAGTTATAATTTTAAAAAATTATGAGTTTAAAAAAATTATAGATAAAAAAATGATAAGTTAAAAAAATGATAAGTTCAAAAAATTTTAGAAAGACTGTTTAAACAGTTGACAATATAGAAAAAACATGATAAAATATTTAAGCGTATGTAGGAACATACGCTTAAAAAAGTAGTAAAAATAAAAATTTAAGCATAAATCTGGAGGTGTATAAAATGGCTGCAAAAGGAGCAAGAGAACCAATAACTTTAGAATGTACAGAATGTAAAAGAAGAAATTACATGACAGAGAAAAACAAAAAAAACAATACAGAAAGATTAGAAGTTGTTAAGTATTGCAAATACTGCAAAAAACGTACTACTCACAAAGAAACAAAATAAGAAGAACCTTTAAGGGGGAATTGATAAAATGCCTAAAAAAGAAACAAATAAAAAGCAAAACAAAGAAAAAAAACACTTTATGAAAGATTTTAAGGCAGAATTAAAAAGAGTAATTTGGCCAACACCAAAACAATTATTAAATAATACAGTTGCTGTAATAACAGTTGTAATTATAACAGCTGCTATTGTATTTATATTAGATTTTGCTTTTGAAAGCATGAATAAATATGGTATAGATAAGTTAAAAACAATGGTAGATTCATCAAATACAGTAGAATCTAGTAATGTGGTAACTATAGATGATTCTGCATCAAATACAACATCTGAAGAAGAAAATACCAATGAAGCAACAGCAGATGAAACAACAAATACAGTATCTGAAGAGTCTAATAATGTAGAAGAATAGAGGAGGCTAAAACTATGTCTCAAGATGAAAAAGAATTAACACCTAGATGGTATGTTATACACACATATTCAGGTTATGAGAACAAAGTAAAAACAGACCTTGAAAAAACCATAAAAAATAGAGAGTTAGAAGATTACTTCTTTAATATTATTGTTCCAATGGAAGAGCAAATAGAAATTAAAGATGGTAAAAGAAAAACTAATTTAAAGAAAGTTTTCCCAGGCTATGTTTTAATAAAAATGATTGTAACTGAAAAAACTTGGTATATAGTTAGAAATACAAGAGGTGTTACAGGATTTGTTGGTTCTGGTACTGATCCTATTCCTTTGACTGAAGACGAAATAAGAGCAATGGGATTTGAAGTTACGGAAGTTAATATTGATTATGATGTTGATGATTCTGTAAGGGTACTGGATGGACCATTAACTGATTTTATTGGAACAGTAGTAGAAATAAATAAAGAAAAACGCAAAGTAAAAGTGTTAGTTTCAATGTTTGGAAGAGAAACTCCTGTTGAATTGGATTTTTCTCAAGTACAAAAAATTAATTAAGTTAATAATCTATTTTAGATTAATATACATATTTTACGTTAAAGGAGGTGCAATTGTACGATGGCAGAAAAAGAAATTGGAAGTGTCATAAAGTTACAAATACCAGCAGGAAAGGCTTCACCAGCTCCACCAGTTGGACCAGCTTTAGGTGCTAGTGGTGTAAACATTATGCAATTTGTTAAAGAATTCAATGATAGAACAGCAAACTTAGCAGGAACAATTATTCCAGTTGTAATTACAGTTTATAAAGATAAATCATTTGAATTTATTACAAAAGAACCACCAATGGCTGTTTTAATTAAGAAAGCTGCTAAAGTAGAAAAAGGTTCAGGAAAACCAAATAAAGAAAAAGTAGCTAAATTAACTAAAGCACAAATTGAAGAAATTGCTAAACAAAAAATGCCAGACTTAAATGCTGCATCAGTAGAAGCTGCTATGAGTATGGTAGAAGGTACTGCAAAATCTATGGGTGTTGTAGTAGAAGAATAATTTAAAAAATGGGAGAACAAATATTATTTGTTCGATTGAACCAAAGGAGGTAAAAAATGAAGAGAGGAAAGAGATATCAAGAAGCAGAAAAGCTTGTTGATAAAACAAAAGTATATGGTGTGAAAGAAGCACTAGACTTAATTCAAAAAATGCCTAAACCAAAATTTGATGAGACTGTTGAATTACATGTTAAATTAGGTGTAGATTCAAAACAAGCAGATCAACAAGTTAGCGGTACAGCAGTACTTCCGAATAGTACAGGTAAAACTTTAAGAGTATGAGTTTTTGCTAAAGGACCAAAAGCAGAAGAAGCTCAAAAAGCAGGAGCAGATTTTGTAGGAGCAGAAGAATTAATACCAAAAATTCAAAATGAAAACTGGTTTGACTACGATGTTGTAGTTGCAACTCCAGACATGATGGGAGTTGTAGGTAGACTTGGAAAAATATTAGGACCAAAAGGTTTAATGCCAAACCCAAAATCAGGAACAGTTACAATGGATGTTACAAAAGCTATAAATGATATTAAATCTGGTAAAGTTGAATATAGACTAGACAAAACAAATATTATCCATTTAGGATTTGGAAAAGTTTCATTTGGAACAGATAAATTATTAGAAAACTATGAAACTGTAATGAATGCCATTATAAAGGCAAAACCAGCAGCAGCTAAAGGACAATACATTAGAAGTGTAGCTATATCTACAACAATGGGACCAAGTATGTATATTGATCAAAAATAAATTTAAATATAAAGCCAAAGACAGTAAGCAAAAAAACAAGTCTTACCGAGGTATATTTAGTACGGATTTTAATCTGTATATGTATGCCTCATGGCTATATATACAGATTTTTTATTTAATAGAATTTTTCTATTAAGAAAGATTATTATATCATTTAAGAAAAAGAGGTGAAATAAATTGGCTAGTGAAAAAATACTAAAACAAAAAGAAGAAGCAGTTAAAAATTTAGCAGCAGAACTAAAAGAAGCTAACTTAATTTTATTAGTAGACTATAGAGGAATTTCAGTTGAAGATGTTACTAAATTAAGAAACGATGTTAGAGAAGCAAATGCTGAATACAGAGTTATAAAAAACAATATTATAAAAAGAGCTTTAAATGCAAATGGTGAAAATGGTTTAGATGAAATACTAGAAGGACCAACAGCATTAATAACAAGTAAAGAAGATTATTTAGCACCAGCTAAAGCTATTTATAACTACTCTAAAAATAATGACTTCTACAAAATAAAAGGAGCAATTATTGAAGGAAAAGTTATGACAGCCGAAGAAGTAATTACTTTAGCAAAATTACCATCAAGACAAGAACTACTTGCAAAACTTGCAGGAGCATTACTTGGCAATATTACAAAACTTGCTGCTACACTTGATGCAGTTAGAGTTCAAAAAGAAGAAAATGCATAGAATAGAAGCATTTATAATTTTTTAGAAATTAAAAAGTAAAAGTGAGCATGCCATGTTCACAAAAATAATTTTATTATATTTAAGGAGGAATTTGAAAATGGCAAAAATAGATGAATTATTAGAAACAATTGACAGCTTAACAGTTGTTGAATTATCAGAATTAGTTAAAGGAATAGAAGAAAAATATGGAGTATCTGCAGCAGCAGTTGCAGCACCAGCAGCAGCTGGAGCAGCAGCAGCTGAAGAAAAATCTTCATTCAATGTTGTATTAAAAGATGTTGGAGGAAACAAAATCCAAGTTATAAAAGTTGTTAGAGATGCAACAGGATTAGGATTAAAAGAAGCTAAAGACTTAGTTGATGGAGCTCCAAAAACAATTAAAGAAAATGTAAATAAAGATGAAGCAGAAGAATTAAAAGCTAAATTTACAGAAGCAGGAGCAGTTGTTGAACTAGCTTAATTTATTTAAAATTTAAATGATAACACAAACTTATAAAAAGTGAAACTAAACCTCAATTACTAAACTAAATTGGATTAGTAATTGAGGTTTTTTATGTAATGGGAAATGAGAAATTTCCTATATAAAAAATAAGCAGCTGTGCTAATCAGCTGCTTTTGAAAATAAAAGGGGATGTTTTACTTATACATAGTTGATAATGGAGTAACTTCTTATCAACTACAATCATATTATAATGGAGAAATTTGACCATTGTGTGAACTACATGTGATAAAATTGAAAAAAAGTTAAGGTTGTTCTTGAAGTGTAACATCAATATCTTGAGTTTTTCCATCTCTCCATACAGTTAATGTTATTTTATCACCAATTTTTTTCTTGTTCTTAATTTCATTTAATTCATTCATATTTGTTATTTCTTGTCCATCAGCTTTTATAATAACATCGCCAACTTTAACACCTGCTTTTTCAGCAGCACAGAAGTTTTGCAATTCTTTTACATACACACCAACTGTTAAATTGTATTGTTTTGCTAATTCTTCTGTAACATCAATTCCTCCAATTCCTATATAAGGTCTTTTTACTTTGTTATATTGAATTAATTGATCTGTAATATCTTTTGTAGAATTAATTGGAATAGCAAAACCAACACCTTCTACGCCTTCTCCTGATACTTTTAGAGTATTAATACCTATTACTTGACCTTGACTATTTACTAATGCTCCGCCACTGTTACCAGAATTAATTGCAGCATTTGTTTGAATAGCTTCATATGAATTATTATCAGAATCGGTTACTTCTCTATTTACTGCACTTACGATTCCATCAGTTACGGTAATACCTAATCCTAAAGGATTTCCTATAGCCATACAGAATTCTCCAACTTGTACTGAATCTGAATTGCCAAGTTCTGCAGCGGTTAAACCATCTTTTTCAATTTTTATTACAGCTAAATCAGTTTGTTCATCTGTTCCAACTACTTTTGCTTCATATTCTGTATCATCATTATATAATGAAACAGTTATTTTATTTGCTTCACCTAAAGAATAAAAAGATGAAGAACTACTTGAATTTACAACATGGTTATTTGTTAGAATATAACCATCATCACTTATAATTACACCAGAACCTTGGGCTTCAGCAGAACCTTGGGCTCCATAAAAAAATGAATTTACTGAATAAGATACATTAATACCTACTATAGAAGGAAGAACCTTTTGTGCAACTCCTACAGCAGTATTTGAGTAATCTAATAAAGATATTTGTTGTGTATTTATTTGTGATAAACTTTCTTTGGTTTCTGATGAAGAGAAAAGATTTTCTCTAATTGAAGGAATACCAAAGCATGTTCCTATAACAATTCCAGCACCTAATATGCCACAAGTAAATGGAAGTAAAATTGTTTTTCCAAAACCTGTGTTAGACTTGTTTTTCTTAGATTTTTTATGCTCAAATGAACTTTGACTAAAATTATTATTTGCTTTTTTAAAATCATTATTATTTTTTGTATTTATTACAGGTGGTGTCAAAGTATTGTTAGATGAGCTATTACTATTTATTTCATTATTTGGAACACTACTAGCTTGAGGTTCCTGAGTATTTTGGTTATTAATATTATTATTTTCGTCCATTATATTACCTCCTAAAAAGATATTTTATTAAATATCTCTTATATATAATAATCTAAACTATATAAATATTACAATAGGTTTGTGTTCAAAATGTGAAAAAAATGTGTAAATAATAGAAAAAAATGTAAAGATAATATAAAATTATTTGATTTAAGAACATATTTTATTGAAAAAAATTAAATATCAATATATAATATGAAAATGAAAAAAGTTTAAGTACTAATACGAATTCAAGGAAGGATGAAAATGAAAAAAAAGAGTGTTTTATTTACATATATAAAAATTATTATTGTAATAGGTATTTTAATAGCAGGTGTATATTTTGGACTAAGAATTTTTAATAAAGAATATGATAAAGAAACATTTGAAACAGTAAAAACAAATATGTTATTAATACAAGCTAAAACAGAGCTGATTGCTCAAAAAAAGAAAATAGAAGAAGATGATGTAAAATACATTGGAACTAAAATTAGTAAGAAGAAAGATGACCCAAAAATAAAAAATCTAATAGATAATAAAATTATTGATATAGAATCAAAGAAAAGTAATTATTATTGTATAGATAATAATAATTTAGATGAGTTAGGGTTAAATGATATTAGAATAGATGACTATTTTATTGTAGATTATAAAAAAAATGATGTAATATATGTAGATGGAATAGAAAATAAAGAAGGAAAAATAATTTATAAATTATCAGATATGGAATAAAGAATAAACATTAATTTAGATTTTTAGTATTTATTAAAACCAATAAAATTTATTATATATTTTACTTAAATGGAGGCTAAAATGAAAGAAAAAGAATACGAGAGATTAAAAACTATAAAAGAAATAGAAGAAAATTTATATAATGAAGGTATAACTAGTATAGCAGGGATTGATGAAGCAGGAAGAGGACCTTTAGCAGGACCTGTAGTTGTTGCTTGTGTTGTTATGCCAAAGGATTCTATGATTGAAGGCGTAAATGATTCTAAAAAAGTTTCTGAGAAAAAAAGAGAAAAATTGTATGATGAAATTATAAATGAAGCAATTGCTTATGGGGTAGGAATTGTTAGTCAACAAGAAATAGATAAAATAAATATACTTAATGCAACAAAAGAAGGCTTGACTACTGCTATAATAGAAATGGAAAAAGATCTAAAAGAAAAAAATAGAGGTTTTGATAAACCTGAAATTATATTAGTTGATGCATTAACAAAAATAGATACAGATCATATTCCATATAGGTCAATAATTAAAGGAGATAGTAAAAGTTATTCGATTGCTTCGGCTTCAATTATAGCAAAGGTTACAAGAGATAGAATAATGAGACAATGGGACGAGGTATATCCTATGTATGGGTTTGCAAGGCATAAAGGGTATGGTACTTCTGCACATATTACTGCAATAAAAGAATATGGTTTGTGCCCTTTACATAGAAGAAGTTTTGTAAAAAATATTGTTTAATATTAGAACAATATATATTTTAGAGATACCTATAATATAAAAAAGTCAATAGAATAGTTTATGCTTTGAAGAAAGGAGAATTTATATTGAATATACAAGAAATAATAGCTAAAAAAAGAGATAAGAAAGAGTTAAATAAAGAAGAAATTGCTTACTTCGTAGAAGAGTATACAGCAGGAAATATTGAGGATTATCAGGCTTCAGCATTAATAATGGCTATATATATAAATGGAATGAACGAAGAGGAAATAACAAATCTTACTCTTGCAATGGCTAATTCTGGAGATATATTAGACTTGTCTGAATTGGGAAATGTAGTAGATAAGCATAGTACAGGAGGAGTTGGAGATAAAGTTACATTAATATTAGCACCAATTATAGCTTCTCTAGGAATACCAGTTGCAAAAATGTCAGGTAGAGGACTTCGGTTATACAGGTGGAACAATAGATAAACTTGAATCTATACCCGGTTATAATACTAGTATAGATGAGAAAACATTTATAGAAAATGTAAAAAAGATAGGAATTAGCTTAATTGGTCAAACATTAAATTTAGCTCCAGCAGATAAAAAAATATATGCTTTAAGAGATGCAACAAGTACTACAGAAAGTATTCCACTTATAGCCTCAAGTATAATGAGTAAAAAAATTGCTGCAGGAGCAAATAAAATTGTTTTGGATGTTACATATGGAAGCGGAGCTTTTATGAAAACAAAAGAAAGGGCTCATGAACTAGCAGATACGATGATAAAAATAGGAAGGCTTGCAAATAGAGAAACAGTAGCAGTTATTACACCAATGGAACAACCTTTAGGAAAATGTGTGGGAAATACTTTAGAAGTAATAGAAGCAATAGAATTTTTAAATGGAAAAATGGAAGATGACGTAAAAGAGGTTGTTTTAGAATTAGGAAGTAATATGATAAAACTAGCAGGCAAAGGTGAAGACTTAGAAGAAAATAAAATTAAAATGTTAGAGAATATTTTAAATGGAAAAGCATTAAATAAATTTAAGGAATTAGTTGAGAACCAATCTGGAGATGTTTCATATATTGAAAATACAAATAAGTTTAAAAAGGCAGAATTTATACTACCAGTATATTCTAATAGAAGCGGAAGGGTTACAAGCTTAGAAGCTGAGAAAATAGGAAAATTATCAGTATTTTTAGGTGCTGGTAGAATAAGAAAAGAAGATAGCATAAATAATCAAGTTGGAATAGTATTAAATAAAAAAATAGGAAACATGGTAGAAAAGGGTAATATATTAGCATATATACATTCAGATGATAGGAAAAAAGGAGAAACAGCAGTAGAGGATTTACTAAAGATATATACAATAGAATAGAAAATAAAAATACAAAAGTTTTATAAACTTTTGTATTTTTATTTTTACTAAATATTTAAAATATTATTTATATACTTGATTTAAACAATTATAAATTTGTGATATTATTATTAATAGTATTGAATTTGTTGCTAAAATCAGAAAAACTATCTTTTTCAAGGAATCTATTTAAATTTTTAACACTTATACCGGTGTTATACGAAATATTTTCTAAAGAACAATTCTCATCATAATCCTCTAAAAAGTTTTTTAATTTTTGCATTTCGAAATTATCTTTTGATGCACAATTTGGACAAACATCGCCTGAGCTTACAAAAAAACATCCACATCTACAACATTTATTAAATTGCATTTAATTCACCCTCTTTAGCTAAAAATTATTTTATGTACTTATTTTATCACAAAAAAATAAAAAATAAAACATAAAATTACAAATATTTTAAATAAACCTAAGAAAATCAATAAAACACTTGAAATTAGTGAAAATATGTGATAGAATATTATCTGTTAAAAATACACACACAAGCTAGTTTAAAGAGG
This sequence comes from uncultured Clostridia bacterium, assembly GCA_944392465.1. GTDB lineage: Bacteria > Bacillota > Clostridia > TANB77 > CAG-508 > CALXVA01. Next base: position 9,855 of record CALXWR010000024.1, read on the forward strand.
AGTGCTTGTTTTTCTATAAAGCAAGTCTTTTTAAATGTTTAAAGCTTAGTGGAGGTAAAACAAAAAAGGAGGAATTAGATATGTCAGTAGTTGCAATGAAACAATTACTAGAAGCAGGTGTTCACTTTGGACATCAAACAAGAAGATGGGATCCTAAAATGGCTGAATACATATTCCAAGCTAGAAATGGAATTCACATCATCGATTTACAAAAAACATCAAAAAAATTAGATGAGGCTTATAGCTTTTTAAAAGAGCAAGCTGAAGAAGGAAAAACAATTCTATTTGTAGGAACAAAGAAACAAGCACAAGAATGTGTTAAAGAAGCAGCTGAAAAATGTGGAATGTTTTATATTAATCAAAGATGGTTAGGTGGAACATTAACAAACTTTGGAACAATTAGAAATAGAATTGAAAGATTAAAAGAATTAGAAACAATGAATGAAGATGGAACTTTTGAAGTTCTACCTAAAAAAGAAGTAATTCTTTTAAAGAAAGAAATGGAAAAACTTGAAAGAAATCTTGGAGGAATTAAAGAAATGACAGAACTTCCAGGAGTACTATTTATAGTTGATCCTAAAAAAGAAAGAATTGCAATCTTAGAAGCAAGAAAGTTAGGAATTCCAGTAGTAGGATTAGTTGATACTAACTGTAATCCAGAAGATGTTGATTATGCTATACCAGGAAATGATGATGCTATACGAGCAGTTTCTCTAATTGCAGATTGTATGTCAAATGCAGTTATTGAAGGAAAACAAGGTGAATCAATGGATGCTGTAGAAGATGAAATGACTGCAGAAGAAAATTCAGTAGAAAACAACAGCATCGAAGAAGTTGTTGCTTCAGAAGAAGAATAAAAATTAAAATAAGATAATATAAAAGGAGGAGAGCTTATTATCTGCTCTATCTCCTTATTTTTTATAAAGGAGGATATTTTAATGATAACAGCAAGTCAAGTTAAAGAATTAAGAGAAAAAACAGGTGCAGGTATGATGGACTGCAAAAAAGTTTTAACAGAAACAAATGGAGATGAAGAAAAAGCAATTGAGCTTTTACGTGAAAGAGGAATTGCAAAAGCAGCTAAAAAGTCTGATAGAATTGCAGCAGAAGGATTAGTTGAGACATATATTTCAGAAGATGGTAAAGTAGGAGTTGTAGTTGAAGTAAATGCAGAAACAGACTTTGTTGCTAAGAATGAAGATTTCAGAAATTTTGTAGAAGATGTTGCAAAACAAGTAGCATTAAAAAATCCTGCAAATGTAGAAGAATTATTGGCACAACCTTCAATAGCAGAAGAAGGAAAAACAGTTCAAGAAGTTTTAACAAATAAAATTGCAACAATAGGTGAAAACATGTCAATAAGAAGATTTGAAAGATTTGAGACAAACAACCTATTAGAAAGCTATATTCATGGAGATGGAAAAATAGCTGTTTTAGTTGAAATGGAAAATGGTACAAAGGAACTTGCAAAAGATATTTGTATGCAAATAGCTGCTGCAAGACCAGAATATTTAGATAAAGAATCAGTTCCACAAGAAAGACTTGCAAAAGAAATGGAAATATTAAAAGCACAAGCTATGAATGAAGGAAAACCAGAAGCTATAGCAGAAAAAATAGTACAAGGTAGACTTGGAAAATTCTATAGTGAAATTTGTTTGGTAGAGCAAGAATTTGTTAAAGATTCAGATATAAAAGTTGGAAAATTAGTTGCAGACAAAGGAGCAAAAATAGTAAGATTTGCAAGATTTGAAAAAGGCGAAGGACTAGAAAAAAGAGAAGAAAATTTCGCAGAAGAAGTTGCAAAACAAATAAAAGGATAATATATAAAAAAGGACTTTATAAAAAAGTCCTTTTTTGATATAATAGTGACGGAATTTAATATTTAGGATGTGGTCTAATGTTAATTAAAATAATTACTTTAAATATAGCTCATGGAAAAGGTATGGATGGATTGGTAAATATAGAAAGACAAGCTGAGTTAATAAATACCTATAAGCCAGATATAGTGTTTTTACAAGAAATTGATATGTATACAAAAAGAGCAGGAGAGAGAAATCAAATAAGAGAATTTAGTAAAAAAGTTTATCTACCATATTGCTCCATGGAAAGTAATATTACATTAGAAGATGGTTATTATGGAGATGGAATTATAAGTAGATTTCCTATTTCATTTTCAGTAAATTATCTAATGCCACTTACAGATTTAAACCATGAACAACGTGGAATACTGTGCAACAGAATATCTTTAGGAACAGCAAAAATAAATCTGTTTTCTGTTCATTTATCTACATATCATGATGAAAGAATATTAGCTTGTAAAGAGCTTAATAGAATTATTAGTAAAATAGATAAAAGCGAAATAATTATAATAGGTGGAGATTTTAATATTGGTGTTACAAGACTAGGAAAAGGTAAATATACATTTACACCAGAAACTGAATATGAAGAGTATACAATATTAGGAGAAAATTTATTACGAGTTCCAAACAAGGAAGATACATGGTTCTCTAAATTAGGACAAGGTTGTATAGATACAATGTTTTATTCAAAAAATATTCAATTATTAAAATATGAAACAATAGATATGGACAGTAAATCTGACCACAATGCTATATATGCCGAATTTAACATATAGGAGGAAAATGCAAAAGTGAGTAAAAAAACAAAAATTAAATTTCATGTTATTGCAATATTTGTAATAATAATTTTTAGTTTTGCAATAACACAAAAAACACTTCAAAATGATACTTATTATACTGTTGCAATAGGTGAACATATTTTAGAGAATGGAATAGATATGAAAGACCCATTTTCTTGGCATGAGAATTTGCCATATACATATCCTCACTGGGCCTATGATGTGGGAACATATCTGGTATATGAGTTAGGGGAAAACATTGGAATAGGCGGATTTACAGCCATATATATAGCAACAGCTCTACTTGCAATATGTTTAGGTATAATTATATATATTGTATTAAATAAATTGTGTAAAAACGAAGTTATATCATTTTTCATAACTTTGGGAATGTTGTATTTAATGAAAAGTTATATAACGGCAAGAGCACAACTTTTAACATATATATTATTTATTTTAACTATCTTATTTATTGAAAAATTCTTAGAAACAAAGAAAAAAAGGTATGCATTAGGTTTAATAATTATTCCAATAATTATTGCTAATGTTCATACAGCTGTATGGCCTTTCTATTTTGTATTGTATTTGCCTTATGTGGTAGAGTATTTAATTATTGTAATTACTGATGCAAATATATATAGAAAAATTACGATAAAATATAATGAGTTTAAGTTAAATAAGTTAAATAATAAATTAAATAAAATAGATAATTCTAAAACAGAGAAAAAAGAGAAATATTTAGCAATTATAAATTCAATAAATGAAAAATACAAAGAATTTAAAAAATTAACAGAAAATGTGGACGAAAGAAGAAAAGCAAGAAGAGAAAATCCATATAGAATAGTTTTAAAAAGAAATGATAATGTAAAATGGCTTATTTTAATAATGGTAATATGCGTATTTACAGGTTTATTAACACCGCTTGGGGATACACCATATACTTATTTGCCAAAAACTATGGCAGGTAATACAATGGACAACATAAGTGAACATTTGCCATTAACATTAATTCAAGATGTTAAAACAATAGTTGTACTAGTATTATTTTTATTAATTTTAATTTTTACAGATGTAAAAATAAAATTAAGAGACATGTTTATGCTAGCAGGTTTAATTTTATTAGCATTTATGTCTAGAAGACAGATATCTATGTTTGTATTAATTGGTGGGATAATATTTGCAAAATTATTAGTAGAATTAATTAATAAATATGATAAAGAAGGAACACAAAAGGTCATGGAAGCTATGACATCTGTATTTGGCAAAATTATTACAGTTCTTTTAGGTATTTTAATAAGCTTTATGCTTTACAAGGGAAAAATAGGTTCACCAATTGTTAATGAGTCTTCATATCCAGTAAAAGCATGTGATTATATATTAGATAATTTAGATGTAAAAAATATAAGAATATATAATGAATATAATTTTGGAAGCTATATGCTATTTAGAGGAATTCCTGTATTTATAGATTCAAGAGCAGATTTATATACACCACAGTTTAACGGAACAAAAAATGAAGAAGGTAAATATGAAGGAAGAGATATTTTTACAGATTATTTAAATATATCAAGCATAGCTACATATTATGAAAATAAATTTGAGTCTTATGATATTACACACTTATTAATACGTAAAAACTCAAAACTAAATATGCTTTTATCAAGAGACACAAACTATAAAGAACTATACAGCGATAAAAATTTTGTAGTGTATGAAAGAGAATCGGCATTAGAAGAAGCGGAATAGGAGTAAAAATTGTGGAAAATATTATTGTAGAAGAGGAAAATATAAGGTTAGATTCATATATAGCTGGAAAATATAAAGACTTATCTAGAACAATGATACAGAAACTAATAGAAAATGGCAAGATATTAGTAAATGGACAAAAAAAGAAAATATCATACAAAGTGAATATAAATGATAAGATAAGTATTAATATACCTGAGCCAGAAAAAACTGATTTAAAGCCTCAAAATATACCTTTAGAAGTAATATATGAAGATAATGATATTATAGTAGTAAATAAACCTAAAGGAATGGTAGTACATCCGGCAAATGGTAATCCAGATGGTACTTTGGTAAATGCTATTATGGCAATTTCAAAAAATAGTTTATCTGGAATAGGCGGGAAAATAAGACCAGGAATAGTTCATAGATTAGATAAGGATACATCAGGAATAATAATTGTTGCAAAAAATGATAAAGCACATATAAACCTAAGTAAACAAATAAAAGATAGAGAAGTAAAAAAGATATATATAGCTTTAGTAAAAGGGGCTGTAAATGAAAATGAAGCGACAATAGACATGCCAATAGGAAGAAGTACAAAAGATAGAAAAAAAATGGCTGTTAGAAAAGATGGAAAACAAGCTATTACACATTTTAAAGTACTTAAAAGATATTTAAATTATACTTTGTTAGAAGTAAAAATAGATACTGGAAGAACACATCAAATAAGAGTACATATGGCAGAAATTGGTCATCCTGTGGTTGGAGATATAGTATATTCTAAAGGTAAGAATGAATTTGGTGTGGTAGGACAAATGCTACATGCAAAAAGCTTGGATTTTACACATCCAACTACAGGAAAGAAAATGCATTTAGAAGCGGAATTGCCACAATACTTTAAAGAAGTAATAGAAAAGTTAGATAAGGAAGGAAAATAAATTGGAAAAAGAAAGATTACAAAAATTTTTAGCTAACCAAGGGATATGTTCAAGAAGAAAAGCAGAAGAATATATACAAGCAGGAATAGTTAAGGTAAATGGAAAAATTGTAAAAGAACTTGGAACTAAAATTGATCCTTCTAAAGATGAAATCATTTTTAATGGAAGAAAAGTAGGGAATATAGATAAAAAAGTATATGTATTACTAAATAAACCAATAGGTTATGTAACAACAACAAAAGACCAATTCCGGAAGAAATACAGTACTAGATTTAGTAAAAATAAAAGAAAAAGTGTTGCCTGTTGGAAGGTTAGATATGTACACTTCAGGAGCTTTAATACTTACTAATGATGGAGACTTTATATATAAAGTAACTCATCCAAAATATGAAATAGAAAAAACATATAATGTAACTATTAATGGAATAATAACAAATGAAGAAATTGAAAAACTAGAACAAGGTGTAAAAATAGATGATTATGTTTCTGGAAAAGCAAAAGTAAAAATACTAAAAATAGATAAAGAAAAGAATATTTCAAGAATTGAAATTACAATTCACGAAGGAAAAAATAGAGAAGTAAGAAAGATGTGTAAAGCCATAGGAAAGAAAGTGCTAGCATTACACAGAAGCAAAATAGAAAATATAGAAGTAAAAGATATTAAACTAGGAGAATGGAGATATTTAACAAAATCGGAAGTAAATAGCTTGCTAAAAAAAATAATTGTATAAAACAAAATATTATGATAAAATATTTAAAGAATAATTTCTGAAAGGATTGTGAAAATTATGGTAGAAGATAATGAAATAAAGGCGGTAGTATCACCTTTTGCAGTAAGAGAAGGAGAAATAAAAACATTTGATGGAAAAGATGGATATGTATCTATGAACCAAATTATACATAAAATTAACATAGGGCATATTAATGATATACATTTTAAAATACTAGAACTTGTAAATGAATTCGAATTTATTACATCAAGACAATTATATCAAATGTTACAATGGAAAAATGTAGAAATAGCCTCTCAAGATAAACTAAATAATAAACTAGACCAATTAATAAAGGCAAAAATCCTTACAAGATATTATTTTAAGGGAGAAGATGGCAAAGGAATATATAGAATATATTGTCTAGAAAAAATGGGAAAATATTTATTAAATTCTAGAGGAATAGATTGTAAGTGGCAACCAACAGACAATACAAAACCAGCTCCAATGATAAAGAAAAGATTAGCAGGAAATCAAACTATTATTGCATATTTAAGAAAAGTAAAAGCATTTGATTCATATAATGTAAAACCTACACTTACTGCAAAACAAACAGGAAAAAATTTTAGAGCAACAGGAGGTAGTGTAAAATTAACTAAAAATGGCAAATCAATAGAATTTTTATTTGAAGTAGTAAGAAGAGAAGAAGACTGGGAAAACAAACTTACAGACAAAATGAGATTATATAAAGATTTTTATGAAAATTTTCTATCTGGAGATTCTGGATTTTCTTCAATGCCACAATTAATATTAATATGTGAAGATGATAAAAATATGGCAGAAGCATTTAAAACAATAATTGTAAATAAAGTAGAAATATCTAAAATCAATTTATATTTTTCAACAGATTTAAGACAAAATGAACCAACACTTGATAAGACATTAGTTGAATTTAAATTAGAAGATGGAAAATATAAAATGGAAAATGTTGAAGTTAGATTATTAGGAATTGAATAAAAAAATAAACCCCAAGGAAACATCCCTTGGGGTCGTCTCAGCTTAAAGCAAAGGTAAAATTTTATTAACTATTACTATCTTCATTATTCTTATTTTGATTTAAATCAAATACTATTGCGTCACCACTATTCATAAAATATTTTGAATCAGTAGTATCTGTTTTAATTGGATCATTTTCATCATTAATATCATCTGAGTTATTACTTGCTGTTGCTGCTGCAAAGTTACCTCTAAATTTATCAGCAAAAGAATTTTTTCTAGGAGCATCTGATATTCCATTAGTAAATCTTTCAAAATTATATTCTTTTAATTTTTTAGGTTCCTTATATTTTGATTCTAGAAAATCTATTTTTCCTTTACCAACATTACTTTTTCCTTTACTATCTTTAACTTTATATAGAATTTGTTTATTTTTTAAAGCCATTATTTTACCTTTTTTATAATTAGGTTTCCATTCAAATTTTATTCCTGCATATTTAGAATCATAACCAAAATCGTCTTTGCTTGAATCTGTTTGGTAACTATTATTCCATGACCATTCTCTTTTGTCTTGTAATTCTGTTTCCCACCATTGAACATCTTCAGGTAGAGCATTTCCAAATATAACTTTATTAACACAGTTTGCCAAAACTTCATCTTTAAAGTTAAATTTCTTATCATCACCATTTAATTGTGATAGAGTTTGAGCAGATAAAATGCTACCAACTTTATATTTTCTATATACAGTAAATATTGGTTCTATTGCTTTACACAAGAATTCTGGAAAATCATCGATGTATAAGAAATGTGGAATTCTAGAATTTTCATTTCCAGGTCTTGAAAGTACAGCTTGTTGCATTAGTAGTAAGAAGAATATTCCAAATGCTTTATGGGCATTAGCTCCTAAATCACTTCTTCTTGTACATACAAATGTAATTTCACCATTTGCTAATGCTTGGTCAAACATTAAGTTATTTGTTCTGTTACATAGAATATTTTTTACACCAGGATATCTTAGTAAATTATCTAATTCGGCAGAAGCAGTAAATATTGAGTTTTTAGTATTACTTAAGTCATTACCGTCTGCGTAGAAATTATTTTCAAAATATTTTATCAATAATTTATATTTATCTGCAAGCTCTGAATCTTCTTTCATTTTATTACACATTTCTTCTACTAAAGAGAAGTCATTCATCATATTTAATAAATCTTCTAGGTTAGGCAAATCTCCTTCGTGTTCTCTAGGATACATTTCTTTTAATAGAATAGAAAGATTTTCAATAATTTGAATTGCAGTATTCTCTCTAAAAGCTAGTTGTAAATCAGGTCTACTTGATGAATATAAACCTTTTAAAACTGTAGAAATAGCCATACCAGTCTTAATAGGATCATCATAAACAAATGGGTTCATACCTGGAGAATCTGAATTGTTTGGATCTATTAAATTCACTTTAAGTTTATAATTTTTTGCTACCTTTTGCATTGTTTCAATAGAATCATATTCTGCAGATAAGTAAGTTAAACCAAAGTTTTTGTATACATATTTTCCACCTGATGAACTTAAAATCATTTTTTTCATATATGCATTATATAAATCAGTTTTATCTGGGTTAGGTGTTAACATATCTAAAGAAAAGTTTTCGTTTAAGAAATTATTATCATATGGACTATTTAGTGTAGCAATGCCAGTTTTTAAAGCTGTAAATCCCATTTCTTTTGATATTTCTTTAAAAAAGTATTTCCTATCCATATCTCTAGCCATCATAGGTTCATAAATCATTGTTGTTTTTCCAGAACCAGAAACTCCAACTGCCAAGAAAGATTCTAATCGTTTAGTTTCTGGGATGACTACATCATGACCGGTTTCAGTATCTATACATAGCATAACTTCACATGAGTATTTTCCAGTATCCTTAGGTTTACCAGCAAGACTAATTCCACCATAATCTGAAATAGAATCTCTAATATCTTTAGTATCATTAACTGTAAATGTAAGCCATTTAAATACTTTATAAAATGTTACAATTGGAATATATAGTGAAATAGCAGTAAATGCAGGTCTAAATAAGTTAGAATATTCGCTTGCTATTTCAGCATAATTTGGTATTGATAATATTGCGAGCCAAGCTACTGAGTTTAGTGATTGTACAACAAAACATACTATTAATATGTATAAGCAAATTATGTATGTATTAAAAAATCTCTGTTTATCAACATCTGCCTTTACAAATTTAGAAGCAGATGAAAAGTGAAATGCAAAAATTAAAGCTAAAAAGGCTAATGCATATTTTATAGGACCCCAATAAGAATATGCAACACCCGTAAATATCATAAACATTAATTCAACTAATCTATCAATAAGAACATATGCAGAAATTAATGTTAAAATAAAAGTTGCAAATGTATTTCTATCTGTTTTTAAAAACTTAAGAAATTTATCTATATATTTCAATAATTTCACCACTTTCAATAAATATAAAACTACATATATATTATCTAATAAATTTGTAAAAAATACAATACTTTTTTGCAAAAAAACCTTTAAAAATGCATATTTTGTAAAACAAACAAAAGAATAAAAAAACTAAATAAAGAATAGTATTAAATATGAAAAAATTATTTAGTAATTATAGTATAAAAACTAAAAGAAAGAATAAAAGTACAAATTTTGCAAAAAATATAATATCATTATTTATTGCACATGTATTTATAAAATTAATCGGATTTGTAAATAAAATATATTTAACAAATAAACAAGGCTTTGGCGATGAAGGAAATGCTATATACTCTAGTGCATTTCAGATATATGCTTTATTTCTTACAATTTCTTCAATGGGAATCCCAAATGCAGTATCAAAATTAGTGTCTGAAAGATTAGCTTTAGGAGATACTAAAGGGGCACACAAGGTATTTAAAATAGCTTTAGTTACATTTGGGATAATTGGTTTTATTTGTTCAATAACTTTATATTTATTTGCAGAATATATATCTTGCACACTTATACAAATACCAGAGGCAAAGCTAAGTATAGAAGCCTTATCACCAGCTATATTTTTTGTATCTATAACATCTGTAATTAAAGGTTATTTTAATGGTAGGGAGAATTTAAGTGTAGGAGCAAGTTCGCAAACTGTTGAGCAATTCTTTAGAACAATTGTAACAATAGTTTTAGTAGAATATATTGCAATGGCAACTGGCTTAAATACAAAAATAATGGCAGGAGCTGCAGCAATTTCAACTACTATCTCAGAAATAATCTGTTTTATATATTTATATAGATATTATGCAATGATGAAAAAAGAAATTGGAAGTGAAATTAGAAGAAGCATCAACTATAAATACCAAGGAAGAAGAAAAATATTAAAAAATATATTTACTGTATCTATACCAATGTCTATAGGACCAGTAATAGGTGGAATCAATAAAAATGTAGATTCAGTTACGATTGTAAGAGGGCTAAAACAATTTATAACTGAAACAGAAGCAAAAATTCATTATGGAATACTTACGGGAAAGGTTGATACTATAATTGCTTTTCCGTTATCTTTTAATAATATTTTTAGTAGTATTTTAATACCAACAGTTTCATCAGCAAAAGCTAGTGGAAATTTTATTAAAGCAAACAGAAAAATAGAGTTTTCTATTCTTATGTCTATATTAATAGGAATGCCCGCAACAGTAGGAATAATATTCTTTGCAAAACCAATATTAGAATTGCTTTTTCCAAATCAACCAGCAGGAGCAATATTGTTACAAATAAGTGCTATTTCAATAGTATTTACTATGATAAATCAAAATGTAACAGCAGTATTACATGGACTGGGAAAAACTATAATAACAATTTTTGTATTAATAATTGGTGTTGCAGTAAAGGTTATTTTAAATACAATATTACTTAATTTAGACCCAAGTCAATTTGCTTTTGGAGGAATAAATGGTGCAGCTCTTGCAAATACTATATCTTGTATTGTTATATGTTTAATTGAAATAAAAATAATGAAAAAACATATAGATATAAAATTAAATGTAAAAAAAATAATAAAACCAATAATAGCTACAATAATTATGATGATATCATTAATATTTATATATAATATTCTTTTAAGCATACTTTCAAAGAAAATGAGTATAATAGTATCAATTCTAATTTCCGTGATGATATACTGTATAGTACTAATAGTGATAAAGACTTTTTCAAGAGAAGAAATTAAAATGTTGCCATTTGGGGAGAAAATATATCAAATTTTAAAAGTTTTAAAAATATACAGATAAAAAAATAAAAAAGCAAATAAAAAGTAGGAATATAGAAAAAATAATAAAAAAAAGAAGGATTTTCTAGAAGTTTGGAGAATATTGATAATAGTAGATAGCGTTTATGGTCTACATATGAAAATCTTATAGGAGGTAATTAAAATGAACAAATCAGAATTAATCGCAGCTATCGCAGCAAAAACAGGAGACACAAAAAAAGATGCAGAAGCAACATTAAACGCTTTTATAGATGTTGTAACAGAAGCATTAGTTAAAGGAGAAAAAGTTCAATTAGTTGGATTTGGATCTTTCGAAGTTAGAAAAAGAGCTGCTAGAAAAGGTAGAAACCCACAAACTAAAGAAGAAAT
>CALXWR010000025.1 GCA_944392465.1 uncultured Clostridia bacterium
ACAAGATAGCTGGAAAAGATTAATAGAGCCATCTATTGATAGAGAAATACGTTCTGACTTAACAGCAAAAGCTGAAGAAAAGGCAATAAAGGTATTTGGAAAAAATGCTAAACAATTGCTTTTAGGTGCTCCAATAAAAAATTTAACAGTTATAGGGTTTGATCCTGCATATAGAACAGGGTGCAAGATAGCAGTAATAGATGAAACAGGAAAAGTATTAGAAACAACAACAATTTATCCAACAGAGCCACAAAATGATATTGAAAATTCAACTAAAAAACTATTAGAATTAATAAAAAAATATGATGTAAATATGTTTGCAATAGGAAATGGAACAGCCTCAAGAGAATCAGAAATATTTGTTGCAGATGTAATAAGAAAAGCAAAAGAAGAATTTGGAAAAGATGTTCACTATGCAATAGTATCAGAAGCTGGGGCATCTGTATATTCTGCTTCAAAACTAGCAACAGAAGAATATCCTGATATTAATGTTTCTTTAAGAGGTGCTATTTCAATAGCAAGAAGATTGCAAGACCCGTTGGCAGAACTAGTAAAAATAGATCCAAAATCAATAGGTGTTGGGCAATACCAACACGATGTAGACCAGAAAATGCTTTCTGAAAGCTTAACTGGTGTGGTAGAAGACGCTGTAAATAAAGTTGGTGTTGATGTTAATACAGCCACACCTTCATTACTACAATATATCTCAGGAATAAATAAAACAATTGCTAATAATATAGTGAAATATAGGGATGAGCATGGAAAACTAAAAGAAAGAAAAGAGTTATTGAAAGTACCAAAACTTGGAAAAGCAACATTCGAGCAATGTGCAGGATTTATTCGTATAACAGATGGAAAAAATCCATTAGAAACAACGGCTGTTCATCCAGAAAGTTATAAGATAGCTGAAAACCTATTAGATAGTATTGGATATAATAAAGAAGATTTAGTAGATAAAGAAAAAATCAAAGAAATAAAAGAAAAATTATCCAAAGTTAATATACAAAATACAGCTAAGGAACTAAATGTGGGTGAAATGACATTAAAAGATATAATAGAAGAACTTTCAAAACCTGGCAGAGATCCAAGAGAGGAAATGCCAAAGCCAATACTTAGGGCAGATGTTTTAAAATTTGAAGATTTAAGAGAAGGTCAAGTACTAACAGGAACAGTAAGAAACGTAACTGATTTTGGAGCATTTGTGGATGTTGGAGTAAAACATGATGGTTTAGTACATATATCAGAAATGAGTAATAGCTATGTAAAAAATCCATCAGATATAGTATCTGTTGGAGACATAGTAAAAGTAAAAGTTATAGGAATAGATACTGATAGACAAAAAGTTAGTTTAAGTATGAAAGTATAGAACAAATAAAATCTCCAGAAATATTATGATTTTTCTGGAGATAAATTTTTATAAAAATAATAAATAGATATATACAAATACGGAATAAAAAAAAGTAAGCCAATTCCAAAAGTTAATAGAGATAAAATGAACCATCCTATAAAAGAAAAGAAAAAGCCTATTAGTCTTAAAATATTGCCATTCATTAATGAAGCACTTTTACTAACAATGTAAGTACCGCTTTCGTTAGGATAATCAATCATTAAATAATAACATAGGAAATATGACAAGAATTTATATAATACAAATATAAAAGTAATAATATACCCTAAAAAGCCAATATTTATAAGTGGAGATATTTCAATATCTAAAGTTAATGTATGGTTCTTTAATGCCTCTAAGATTGGCAATGAGTTATATGCCACTAAAACAGCAAATCCAAATAAAATTAAAATTGGAATAAATAATCTTACAAATAAATTTCCAATAACACGCCAAGCTTTACCAGTACTTTTAAAGCCAATTAATAAAAAATCAATAATTGAAACTTCTTCATTGTTTATTATTTTAACTAAAGATAATATATATCCATATGTAATTGGAGTAGAAAAAATAAATAAAAATATAAAACCAGCAATAGGGATAAAGAGTGGAACAAATGAAAATGTTAAATATAATAAAGTTGTAATTGCAAGTTTATGCCAATGTCCATGTATATTATCTAAAGTTATTTTTTTTATATTAGAAAAACTCATTATTTCCTCCAATATTAATTTGTTTTTTCGAAAAATTACGCTAACATCATCATATAACAATAAATCAAAAGCTAAAACCCAGTATAGCCATAATTATTAAATAGGTTTTAGCTTTATTAATAAACTACATGAAAAAATCATAATGTAAAAAATTAAGATTTATATAAAAAAGTTAAAATTATAAATTATTTACATATTTCTGTTGTATTTCTTCAATTTTTGAATATTGTTTGTTTAAAATATCTAAAAATACTTTTCCAATTTCAGGATCAAATTGTGTACCAAGATTTTTTTCTATCTCAGTTTTAACTACATCTATAGGTAAAGAATTTCTATATGTTCTTTTAGAAGTCATAGCATCAAATGCATCTGCTACTGCAGTAATTCTAGCTAAATAAGGAATATCTTCTCCTTTTAATTGAGATGGATAACCACGACCATCGTATCTTTCATGATGATGTTTTACTATAGGAATTATATCTTTAAAAACTTCTGCATTACACATAATATGTGCACCTATAGAAGGATGATTTTTTATTTCAGAATATTCATCATCTGTTAATTTAGAATCTTTCAATAAAATTGCATCTGGAATACCGATTTTTCCAATATCGTGAAATAATCCACCAACTCGTAAAGTTTTAATATCATCATCAGATAAACCTAATGTTTCTCCTAATAAAACTGAATATTCAGAAACTCTATCAGAATGACCTCTAGTATATGGATCTTTTGCTTCAACTGTATACCTTAAAGTTTGAATACTGTCTAAATATGCTTTCTCTAATTTATCATAAGTGTTAGCAAGCTCAATATTAATTCGTTTAATTTCGTTCATTTGAGCGATTGATTTAATACCAGATTCAATTAAAAGTAAAAGTTGATCGAATTTATCGCTTTTTTCACAATAACCTTGAATATCTAATTTTCTAATAGTTTCAAGAGGTGGAGCTAAATCTTTATGACCAGTTAATAACAAAATATATAATTCTTTATTAAACTTACGTATTTCTTCTACAACTTTATCTCCATGAATAGGTTCCATTATGAAATCTAGTATCATCAAATCAAAATGTTCTTGCTTGACTCTTTCAATAGCTTCCATTGGATCAGTTACACCCGTAAAAGAATAGCCAGATCTTTTTAAAAATATTGATAAAGAATCTACTATTCCTTCTTCATCATCTACTGCTATTATTTTATATCCATTTAAAGGAGTAGCATGTTCATTTTTTCTCATAAATGTTTCACCTCTTCTTATAGAATAATTATATTCATACTTATAAAAAAAATCAAGATAAAACCTATAAAAATTCGAAAAATGGTTAAATTTAACTAAATTTGCCGAAAAATCAAGAAAAAAAAACAACACCTATGAAATTTAATTCATAGGTATTGTTATATTAAAAGTTGTTCCTTTTGAAGATGTACTAAAAGTAATATCTCCATTAAAATGAGCTTTTATTGTAGAATATGACATAAATAAACCAAGACCAGTACCATTTTTACCTTTTGTAGTAATCATTTCTTTAAATAACTTATCTTGTACTTCTTTAGGAAGTCCAGAGCCATAATCTTTAACCACAATTAGAATGTTATTATCTTTTTTATCTATTATTAAATCTATTGATTTATTAGGCTTTCCATTATATGCTTGAATACTATTTGATATCATATTATTAATAACTTGAACTAAACTCGTTATATCACCATGTAATGTTGTATGCTCATCTATTTTCATTTGAACATTCAGTTGAACTAAAGCGTTCTTTAATTCATGTTTCATTAGTATATCTATACGTTTAACAAGTTCATCCATATCGAAAGAAATATTATCATTTTCTGATAAGGTAACAGCTTGCCCTTTAACAGCAGTAATAACATCTGACATATATTCTGTATAAGATTTGATTTTTTCTACCCAATCAGACATATCTTTTGCAATTGCATGGTGGTCTTCATTAGTTACTTCATTATCTCCAATAGATGTATCATATTCTTTTATTAAATCTGTTAAACCTTCGGCAGCACCTGAAATTGACATTATTGGTGTCTTTAAGTTATGAGCTATACCTCCAATTAATTGACCAAGAGAAGCTAGACGTTCTCTTTGCATTAAAAGGTTTTGGTTATTTTGTATTTGCTCCAAATCGTGTATATGTTGAGTTATATCTTTAAATAAAATTAAAGTGCCAAGTAAATAATTGTCTGAAAAAATGCTAGTAATTTCTATGATAAAATATCTATCTAGTCCTAACAATTTTATTTGTAAGGAGTGAGTTTTAACTTCATTTCTAGATTTTATAATCAAATCTTTTATAATAGTTAAGTCATTTTTTGAAATTCTTTTTTTTGTTTCCTTATTAAAAAAATTAGTATTTCTTAATTTATTACTATTAAAATTAGATAAATTTATAAATGTTTTATTAAAATCAATTATATAAAAATCCTCATCTACTACTATATATCCATCAGAAATTCTATCTACAATTGCTTGAAGAGCTATAGGTGTAAGAGATAGAAATTTAAATTTTAATATAGCTAATGTAAAGAACAGTATTGAAACTGTAAATGATATAGGTGTTAAATATATTGTCATAGGAACACCTAAGAAACCTACAAAATTTATGCATATAGGTATTAAAGAACCTAATATAATTAATAATGACTGTTTAGAAAAGAATCCGGCATTCTTAATTGTATATCTTATTAAATATATTAAAGCTACAAATAGTAATAAATACGAATAAAACGAATGTATGTAAAAATAAAAACCAAAAGTTGTGCCAGCAGTATATACACTATAAGTAACATAAAACCAGTGATGTATATCATTTGTCCATATTACTAATAAAGAAATAATTGGAACTATAAATAATAATAGATATTGTTTTTTAAACTTGAACCTTGTTTTTGAAAAAGCAATACTAAACAATAAAAACGCAACAGGCAAAAAACAAGTACCTATATAAACAAAGTAATCAAAATAAACAGGTGCTATATGCCATTTGTCTGCAAAAATAAGCGAAAATAGTTGTCCTATACAACATATTATTAAACATATAATTACAAAAGAAAAGGTAACATTAACAGATTTCTTTTGTCTAGATGTTAAAATTATTGCTAATATAATGCCAAGAAAAATACTACAAATTGATAGTGCCGCAGTATAAAAAGTTGAAGATGACATAATAAACTCCTTTCATTAAATATAATTAATATTTTTTAGATAGTCGAAATATTTAAAGATATAATCTTCATTAATTTCTGGCCATACAAATCCTATTTTTTTTAAAAATTCATTAGTGAATTCATTATTTAATTCAATATTTGATTCGTATATTAATTTTTTGTTTGAATCAAAATCATTAATAATACCAGATAGCATAGATTTATCATTTTTTAATGAAGCATTTACTAGATCTATAAATTTTTCGTTATTTACTATATTAATATTAATACCATAATCTTTTAAATATGATATCATTTTATTCATAACTACATGATTATTGTTATACAAATGAAAAATTGTATAAGGAAAATCGTGTCCCATAATTTTTACAATAGCTTCTGCACATATGTCTACCGGAGTAAATTCAAGATATCCTTCACTTAAATAATCTGGTATGCTTTGTAATTTCATAAATGAAACTAATCTATTTACAAAAGCATTTTCAGAAACATTAATTTGGAATTTTCCATCAGAATATCTACTTGTAATGTTTCCAAGTCTTATAATAGTTGCTTTAAAATCATTATTAATATTTTCCAATATCAATCTTTCTGCAACAAATTTAGTATGTATGTATATATTAGATAAGTTTTGTTTTACAAATAAATTATTTTCTTTAAACACAGTTTTATGTTCCAAATCTGTAGTAGTATAGCTGTCTTCTGCAAATACATTTCCAGAAACACTAAGTGTTGAAATATGATATAATTTTACTTTAAAGTCTTTACAGAAATCAATAATATTTTGCACACCTTTTATATTTGTTTGGTCAAACAAATTTTGGTTTCCATAATGTTTTACTATGGCAGCAGAATTTATAACATAAGATATATTTTTTCCGAGTTCATTATATTGATTTAAAGAAAGACTAAATCTATCTTCAGCAATATTGCCCTCAATAACCTTAATTCTTTTATCAATTTCATTATCATATTTGTTTCCAAAGTAGAAGTGTAAAGTTTGAACAAGTCTTTTCAATATATCCATATTATTTTTCTTTCTAATTAAACAATAAATTGTAGAATTAGTATCTGTAATTAGCTTGTCTAAAATGTGTATTCCAACAAATCCTGTAACGCCTGTAAGTAAGATGTTTCCAGATTTAGCTTCATGTATTTCAGAAGTTGAAATAGGAAGAGCATTTTTGCTAATCTTTTTATTAATTGTTGAATAATTATATTTATCTAAAGCTAATTTTTCAGTTTCTTTAGTATTGGCTTTAGCTGATAATTCTTTAATAGTAGGATGAGTAAAAATATCAGAATAAGATATGTTATACCCTAGTTTAAATATTTCAATTTGTAGTTCAATTGCTATTAGTGAATCTCCACCTAATTCAAAGAAATTATCTGTGATTCCTATTTTTTCTATTCCTAAATACTGTTTCCATAAACTGACTAAATGTTTCTCTAAGTCATTTCTTGGTGCTTCATATTTAGTACCAAATGTAATTGTGTAATTCTTTAAATATTTAAAATCAATTTTTCCATTGGCAGTTAGCTTAAATTGGTCTAATTGAATCATTATATTAGGAATATTATAAAACGGAAGTTTTAAACCTAAAAACATTCGTAAATCATTTGTTATAATTTTTTTGTTTGCCGTAAAAAATGCAACAAGGTATTTGTTATTATTATGCTCTTTTACAATAACTTGACATTTATTTATTGTAGGATATTGCAATACGGCATTTATTATTTCATTTATTTCTATTCTATGTCCTTTAATTTTTAATTGATCATCATTTCTACCACTAAAAATTAAATTTCCATTTGGAAGCCATTTAACAATATCACCAGTATTATACATAATTTTTGATTTATTAAAAATACAAGGCATATAGCTTTTTTTAGTTAAATCTGAGCTATTAAGATATCCTTTGCTTACATTATCACCAACTATATACAAAGTTCCATACACTCCTATAGGAGTAGGTTGCAAATCTGCATCTAAAACATATGCAGATAAATTGTGTAAAGGTTTTCCAATAGGAATAGTTGAGTATTCATCATTATCTTTTTCAACCTCAAAAGCTGTACAGCATATAGTTGTTTCTGTAGGACCATATCCATTAATAATTTGCATTTGTGGATTTAATTTAAAATATTGTTGCATAACTTCATTTTTTATAGGCTCTACACCTATTAATATTTTAGTTAATGCTAGCTTTTCGTTTTGTATAATCGAATATACTTCTTGTAATATATTTGGTGGAATATATGCCATTGTAATTTTATTTTCTATCATAGTTTTACAGTAATCTATTAAATCATCTATATTTTCATGTGGATATAAATATAAAGTAGCACCATTTAGTAAAGTAAAGAAAAATTCCCAAATACTTACGTCAAATGAAATATTAGTAGATGATAAACATATGTCTTTATAATTTACTTTGTTTTTATACAAATTATTAAATGAATGTATAAAATTATTTAAATTTTTATTTGTAACCTGTACACCTTTAGGATTTCCTGTTGAGCCAGATGTATAAATAGTATAAATAACATCATCTGGATCAGTTTTTATAATATCAAGTACGTTCACATTAATGTCGAGTTGAATATCCTCTATATTAATAATATTAATTTTCTGAAAATCCTTTTTATTAATTGGTTTACTAGTAATAATTAACTTTGCATTACTAGAATTAAGTATATAGTCTATTCTTTCATTAGGAAGGAGTATTGAAATAGGTAAGTATATAGCACCACATTTTAATATGGCTAGAATGGATACAATAAGATCTATAGACCTATTTAGTAAAGTTGGAACAATATCACCTTTTTTAACACCTAATGATTGTAGATATCCTGCTAATTTGTCTGATTTTTCATTTAGTTCTTTATAAGTTAAGTGTTTATCTTTAAATATTAGAGCAATATTCTCAGGATACTCGGAAACCTTTTCCATAAATAATTCTATTATTGATTTATTAGAAGGATATTTTAGTGTATTATTATTAAAATCGATAAGAATAGTCTTTTTTTCTTTTTCTGTTAGCATTAAAATTTCAGAAATTAAAATCTTAGGATTATACATAACAATATCTAGAATATTAACATAATGTTCTAGAAAAACTTCCATAAATTCTTTGCTAAATAATTTAGTACAATATTCCAATGTAATGTTTAAATCATTATCATTTGGTATAAGTTCAATAGAAAAGTCGAATTTCGAAGTATGATTATCATAAGCCATGTGACTTGATTTTACACCATCCAAATTGATTTCCACGTTTTCATTATTTTGATATGTAAGCATTGTATCAAAAAGTGGATTTCTACTAACATCCCTAGGAATATCTAAAGATTTTACTAGTTCATCAAAAGGATATGTTTGATGGTCAAATGCATTAAAGCAATTTAAAGATATAATTCTTAAAAAGTCTTCAAACGAAGATTTTGAATCTATTTTAGCTCTTAATGCTAAAGTATTTACAAACATTCCAATTATGTTATATAAAGATTTATTTTTTCTGCCAATTATAGGACTTCCAACAATGATATCATTCTGATTTGTGTATTTATATAGTAAAATGTAATAAGCAGATAATAAAAACATAAATGGTGTTACATTGCTTTTTTTGCAAAATTCTTCTATTTTATTATTTATAGAAACAGTTTTATTTATTTTACTACCCTCAAATGATTGTATACCCGGTCTTGAATATGTGGTAGGCATATTTAAAGTAGGTAATTCATCCTTAAATTGATTAACCCAATATTTTTTATCTAAACTATATTTTTCAGATTTTATATTATTATTTTCCCATACAGCATAATCGATATAATCTAAGTTAGTATTGTCTTCAATTTGTGAGTTATTATATAATTTACAAAATTCATTAATAAAAATACTAACAGAATGACCATCACAAATAATATGATGCATATCAACTAGTAGTGCAGATGAATTGTCATCAAATATGTATAATTTACCTCTGAATAAAGGAGGTGTGGATAAATCAAAAGGTTTAACAAATTCCTCAAAAAGTTTTTCAAAATCCTTTTTTTCATTTTTTATTACATCTAAATTAAAATCAACTTTATCCACAACCTTTTGAACTACATCAGAGTTTTCCAAAGTGAAAAATGTTTTAAAAGAACAATGCTTATTCAAAAGAGTGTTTATAACTTCTTTTAATTTTTCTACATCTGGACATTTATCAAAAACAATAGCTCCAGGAGTATTGTAACTAGTGTTGTTAGGCTCCATATTAACTGTAACATAAATCCTTTTTTGAGCAGAGCTAAGAGGATATGAACTACTTACAGGAGCCTTATTAATGATTTCCTCATTAGAAACATTAGCTATATTAGAATCAATGTATTTTCCTAACTCGCGTATAGTTGGATAATTAAATATGTCCATGATATTGATTTTAGTTTTGAAATTTGTGTAAACTTCAGAAACTAATTTTATAGAGCACAAAGAATCTCCTCCTAAATCAAAGAAACTAGAATTAATGCTGACTTTCTCTATATTTAAAAGTTCTTTCCATATTTTTTCTAAGATTTTTTCGGTATTGCTAACTGGAGCAATATACTTTGTCTCCTTAATATCAATCTCAGGCAATGCTCTTAAATTAATTTTGCCATTTATAGTTATAGGTAATTCCGATAAAAACACAATATGTGATGGAACCATGTAGTAAGGCAATTCCTTTTTTAATACTTCAAGTATTGTTTCTTTAGAGACATCAGAAGATGTAACAACATATGAACAAATACAATCAATATTGTTTACTTGTTTTATAATAGAAACTGCATTTGTTATATTATTAATTTTTAAAATTTTATTGGTTATTTCTTCTAATTCTATTCTAAGTCCATGTAATTTGATTTGAGAATCTCTTCTACCTAAATATACTAAATTTCCAGAACTTTCGTATCTAGCTAAATCGCCAGTTTTATACATTATTCCACCAGAAAATATATCATTAATAAAGCTTTTTTTAGTTAATTCTTCATTATTTATATAGCCTTTTCCAACGCTTTTCCCTGCAATATACATTTCACCATTATATCCTATAGGAAGAATATTTAAATCATCATTTAATATATAAACTCTTGTATTTAGAAAAGGTTTACCTATAGTAATATTAATATCGCTAGTTATTTGTGTGTTTGTAGTACATGCTGTGCACTCAGAAGGACCATAGCCGTTAAAAATTTTAGCTTTGGTATATGTAGAAAGTTTAGTATATAATGATGGTTTAAAAACTTCTCCTCCTAATTGAATTACTTTAACATTTTCTAAACATTTAGCTGTTTGGCTATCAGATAATAATAAATCTAGTTTAGAAGGTGTACTTAATATAAAATCTACATCATAATTTTCAATAAGCTTACTAGTAAATATAGGTACTTTTTGCTCGTCTTCATTTGCTAAAATAACAGTTTTGCCAGATAAAATAGAAACAAAGTTTTCCACAATAAACATATCAAAAGCAACAGTACTTGTACTTAAAAAGTTTTGACATGTGTCTGTGTATAAAAGCTTTTTATAACTATTTAGCATATTTATAACTCCACTTCTTTTTAAGGCTACACCTTTAGGTAAACCGGTAGAACCAGAAGTGTAAATAACACAAAAAAGTGATTCATTATCAACATTAATACAAACTTCTTTTTCTTTATAATTAAAATTGAATTTATCTATAAATAATTTATTAGTGAAGTCAATATTCATAGTCGAAGTGGTAATTAATAAATTAGATTTCGCATTAGAAAGCATATATTGTATTCTTTCTTCAGGGAGAGCAGGATCTATTAACAAATAAGCTGCACCTGTTTTCAAAACTCCCCAAATTGAGCTAAGCAAATTAAAAGAACGATTAAGCATAATTCCTACTACTTCATTGCTTTTTATTCCTTTATCTAATAATTTATTAGCAATAATATTAGCCCTGTTATTTAATTCATCATAAGTTAATTTTTGGTCCTCAACAATTACGGCAGTGTCATTTGTATGTGTCAATACCTGTTTTTTAAAAAGTTCGGTAACATCAAGTTTAGAATCGACTTCATATGGTGTGTAGTTAAAATTATTTAAGAAATTATCTTGCTCATTTTTAGTAATTACAGAAACATCTTTGATTTCAATGTTTGGATTACTTAATACAGTATCTATAATATCTAAAATACGTTTATGCAAAAAATTTATATCATCTTCAGAAAATTGAGACAACTGATAATCATAATAAATTTTTAATACTCCAGTATTGTCCATATCATAAAAATGAACTTCTAAAGCACTAGAAACATGACCTGTAAATTCCCATGTGGAAACATAATCTATTTCTGAATCTTTTTTATCATCTCTAGCATTTTGATAAGAAAGAACTAAATCATATAAATTTTCATTTAAGTTATATTGTTCTTTTATATCCTTTAATAAAATATCATAAGGATATTTTTGGTGTCTAAATATGCTAAGTTGTGTTATTGCAATTTTATTTAAATAGTCTATAAATGTATCGTTGGGTGAGAAATCAGATTTAAAAGGAACTGTACTAATAAACATTCCAGAAGTATGTTTTTCTTTAAAACCACTTCGGTTTAATACAGGTGTTCCGATTATTGGAGAGCGATTATTATTAATTTTAGCTAGATAAATAGAATATATAGCCATAAAGAATGTATATATAGAACAATTATTACTTTTACAAAATTCAATAATTGTATTATTTAGCTCAGAATTTAAGGTAAAAGGAATTCTTCTACCTCTAGTATTAAGATTGTTAGCAGTATATTTATTAGAAATATGAGAGATTATTGGTTCTTCATCAAAAATATCTTCCCAAAATTTTTTGTCTTTTGTAAACTTTTTACTATCAAAATATTCTTTTTCGGATTTAATATAATCAATATATGAAGGATAAGGAGTATAATTAAGTTCTCTTTTATTAATTATATCAGAGTAGTATTTAGCAATTTCACTGATAAATAAGCCCATAGTCCAAGCGTCACTAATTAAATGGTGAAATTTAGCATAAAATCCACCATGACCATTAGGAAGTTTGTATAAAACACAATCAAAAAGTTCTGCGTCTGTTAGAGTAAAAGGAACTTTAACAAAAGCATTAATATGCTCATCTAAATCCTTTTGAGAATGAAGATTTATAATTGGAAATTGTTTAAAAACATATTCTGACAAATATTGTTTTGGAACTCCATTTATACTGCAAAATCTTAGTTGTATTGCATCATTAGTTTGTCTATAAATATTTAAAGCTAAGTTTAAAGCTTTAAAGTCTACAACATCATCAACTAAAAAGTATCCTCCAATAATATTCATGCTTGTTTTAGACATAAACTCTTCTGTTAACCATATAGAATTTTGTGAAGAGGTTAAATCATAATAAATTTTTTCCATAAGTACTGAGCCTCCCCTAAAAACCTTTTAATTTCATTAAGAATTATATAATTAATACATTTAAAAAGCAATAAAAATGATTGAAAAATTTGTCAAATTGTTATAAAATCACAATAAAAATTGAATATTATTTATGGAGGTTGACTAATGAGTAAAAATAAAAGTAAAAACAAAAACCTAGAGTACGAACAGGTAAAAAACTTTAGAGAATTAGTAAAAAGATACGAAGGTTTTGGAGAAAATATTGCTTTTAAATACAAAGAAAATAAAGAATTACAGGAAGTAACATATAGCAAATTTGCAGAGGATATTAAGAAAATTGCTGAAGTTGTTTTAGATTCAGATATAAAAAGAGTAGCGGTCATCGGGAATAATAGATATGAATGGTGTGTAACTTATTTAGGAGTAACGACAGCCGGAAAAATAATAGTTCCATTGGACAAAGCATTAACTAATATAGAAATAGAAAAATTGCTACAACGAAGTAAAGCAGACGTAATAGTATATGATGAAAAATATCAAGAAGCTGTTGATGAAGCAATTAAACAAGGATGCAATATTAAATATAAAGTTTGTATGGATAACACAGAAACAGAAGGAGTTATAAAGTTTTCTGATTTGTTAGAAAAAGGAAAGAAAATAATAGATTTAGGCAAAACTAAATATGATGAAGTAAATATTAATGATGATGAAATGTATATAATGCTTTTTACTTCAGGAACAACCAACGAACCTAAAGCAGTTATGCTATCACAAAAAAATATTTGTACAAATATATCTGCATATCAGTATAATTTTAGAATGTATAATACAGATACTTTACTTTCATTTTTGCCATTACATCACACATTTGAATGTAGTATAACATTTATTTATGGTACATATTGTGGTGCTACAATAGCTTTTTGTGAAGGATTAAGATATATAGCAACAAACTTAAAAGAATTCAAAATAACAGTATTTGTTGCAGTTCCACTAGTTTTAGAAACTATGGCGAAAAAAATAAAAAAAGCAATAGCAGATAGTGGCAAGCAAGGTATGATTAATGCTATAACTAAAATGTCACATGGATTGTTAAAATTACATATTGATTTAAGAAAGAAACTATTTAAGCCAGTACTTAAACAGTTAGATGAATATTTAAGAGTAGTATTATATGGTGCTGCACCAATGGATAAAGAAACAATAGAATGGTACAACGATTTAGGAATTGAATTGATTCAAGGATATGGACTTACTGAAAGTTCACCAGTTCTTACTGCAGAATCTTCTGATAGAAAAAAAGCAGGTTCAATTGGTATACCTCTAAAAAATGTACAAATAAAAATAAACAATCCAGATAAAGACGGAGTAGGAGAAATACTTGGAAAAGGACCTAATATAATGTTAGGATACTATGAAAACGATGAAGAAACTAAAAAAGCACTAGAAGATGGTTGGCTTCATACAGGAGATTTTGGATATATAGATAATGAAGGATTTGTACATATAACTGGTAGACAAAGTGATATAATAGTTTTAAGAAACGGAAAAAATATTTATCCACAGGAAATAGAATTTTTAATAAATAAATTACCATATGTTGTGGAGAACTTAGTTTATGCTAGAAACAAAACTAAAACAGACACTATGCTATGTGCAAAAATTGTGTATAGTAAAGAAAATTTAGTAGAACATTTTGGAGAAAAAAACGAAGATGAATATAAAGAATTAATATGGGAAGATGTAAAAAATATAAATAAGGAATTACCATCATTTAAACATGTAAAGGAAATAACAATTACAGAAGAACCATTGCAAAAAACAACAACACAAAAAGTTAAAAGATATGCAGAAATAAGAAAAATGCAAGAAGAAAAATAGAAACTATAATTAATGTAAATAGTTTAAAAAGAAAAAAATCTGGCAAAACTTATATTAAAAGGAAAAAGTTTTGCTGGAGGTAAATTAAATAATGAGTGACTATTTAAAAGAAGATAAGAAAAAAAGACTAAAAGGGCAATTAATAAAAATAATAATAATCCTTTTAGTCTTTTTGTGTATTATATTATCATATATAACTTATGATAATATAAAAATAAGTCATTACGAAAATAATGATATAAAAATAGAAAAAACAGTACAAACAATTGAAGAAACAAAAAAAGAAGATAAAACAGTAATAAGTATGATACAAGATATTAATGAAAGCATTGTCGGAATATCGAAAGTAAAAAATATAGGAAGTAGTATTTTTTCAGCAGAAAATATAAGCGATTTAGGACTAGGGACAGGGGTAATTGTATCTTCAAATGGATATATATTAACTAATGCACATGTAAGTGGAGAAAAATATAGCACATGTTATGTGACACATATAGATGGAAACACATATAAGGGAAATGTTGTGTGGTCCAATGCAGACATTGATTTGTCAATAGTAAAAATAGATAAAAACGGATTAAAAGAAGCAATGTTAGGAGATTCAGATAAAATTCAAGTTGGGGAAAGTGTATATGCAATAGGAAATCCCATAGGATTTGAGTTCCAAAGAACTGTTACAGCTGGAATAGTAAGTGCATTAAATAGAACAATAAAATTTGAGGAAAATGAAAAAGAAACATATATGGAAGATTTAATTCAAACAGATGCAACAATAAATCCAGGAAATAGTGGAGGACCATTAATTAACTTAGAAGGAGAAATTATAGGAATTAATGGAGTGAAGATAACATCTGCTGAAGGAATTAGTTTTGCAATTCCGATAAATTCTGTAAAAAGTGTTATAAAAAATTTTAAAGAAACGGGGAAATTTGAAGAAGCGACTCTTGGCGTTTTTGCATTTGATAAAAGTGTTTTGGGTTATATAGATACAAACCTTAGATTTAATGAAGGAATCTATGTGGAAAATGTGAATAACAATTCAGCAGCACAAAAAGCTGGATTAAAAAAAGGAGATATCATTTTAAGTATCGACAACAAAAAACTAGAGAGAATGTGTGATTTGAGATGCTATATTTACACCAAAAAACCAGGAGACAAAGTAAAACTAGAAGTGCAAAGAAATTATAGAAAAGTAGAGATAGAAGCCACATTAAAGAAAAAATAATATCATAGTTATGTGGATAATTTTATTAAATGTGGAAAACTTTAAAATTTAGATAGAGTAATTATAATATAAAAGGACTAAAAAACTAATTATAGGTAATACTATAATTAGTTTTTTAGGAGAGTGAGAAAATGAAGTCATATTGGATAGATAGTATAAAAAACAAAGAAGAATATTTCAAATTAAATTCAGACTTAAATGTAGATGTGTGCATAATTGGAGGTGGACTTGTTGGTATTAGCACAGCATATAAGTTAAGAAAAGAAAAATTAAAAACTATAGTATTAGAAAAAGGTAATATAGGAAAAAGTACAAGTGGAAATAGTACAGCAAAAATTACAAGTCAACACGGCTTAATTTATAAATATTTAGTAGACTCAAAAGGCAAGGATTTTGCCCAAAATTATTATAAAGCAAATGAAGAAGCTATAGAAAATATAAACAATATAATAAAAGAAGAAAATATAGAATGTGACTTTGAATATCAGCCAGCATATGTTTTTACGCAAAAAGTTCAAGATGTAGAAAAAATAAAAGACGAAGTAAAAACAATAAAAGATTTTGGAGGGGAAGCAGAATTCATTGAAGGAAGCGATTTTGAAATATTAAAAAGCAAAAGTGTTGATACTGTTGATAACAACAATAAAAAATTAAACATAACTGTGGATAACTCTTTAAATATTACATCAGCAAATGAAAGCAATATTATTAAAGAAAAATTAAAGAACATTATACCATTAAAGCCTGTTGCAGGAATAAAATTTGAGAAACAAGCTCAATTTAATCCATATAAATATTTAATTTCGCTTGCAAATATTTGTAATAGTGCAGGAGTAAACATTTTCGAACATACAAAAGTAATAGATGTAAAACTAAATGATGGAACATATGAAATATTAGCAGAAAGTGGTTATATAGTAAAAGCAAAACAGATAGTTATAGCAACCAAATACCCAATAATTAATATACCAGGATTTTATTTTATGAAAATGTATCAATCTATAAGTTATGCTATAGGTTGGGAAACCGACAAAAAATTATTTAATGGAATGTATATTAGTTCTGAAAAACCGACTATTTCGTTAAGAATGGCAAAATATAAAGATAAAAATTTATTAGTAGTTGCAGGATTTGATAACAGAACAGGCGAAAATATAGATTTAAGCGATTCATATAAATATCTAGAAGAAATAGCAAAAAGTATATATCCAAAAGGTAATTTTAAATATTGTTGGAATACAGAGGATTGTATAACACTGGATAAAATACCATATATAGGAAAGTTCTCAGAACTATGGGATAATGCATATGTAGCAACAGGATTTAATAAATGGGGAATGACTACTTCTAATATAGCATCTGGGATAATATCTGATATGGTATTGGGAAGAAAAAACAAGTATGAAGAAATATTTAAATCAACTAGATTAGAACCAATAAAAAATATAAAAGAAGTAACAAATATGATAAAAGAAAGTATAGATGGCCTAATAATAAAGAAAATTAAAATACCTGATGAAGCAATAAATCAAATTCAAAAGGGAGAAGGGAAAATAGTTGAAATAAATGGAGATAAAGTGGGAATATATAAAGATGCAAACAATAAAATCTATAGCATAAATCCTGTATGCAAACACTTGGGGTGTGAACTAACATGGAATAATTTAGATAAGACTTGGGATTGTCCTTGTCATGGTTCAAGATATGATTATAAAGGACACTTGGTATATGGACCAAGTGTTAAGAATTTAGAATAAATAAATTGCTCACAATAAATTAATTAATGGATTTAATTTGAAAAGTGGCAAAAGAAGTGAGATTATAAAAAAATATGTGAAAAATAAAATACAGAAGAAAATATATGATATAATTCTAATATAAATGATTTAATAAAAATAAATAGGAGTACTAAGGTTGAAAAAATAATTACAATTTTGATGCCCACAAACTTAATTCTTTTTCGACCAACTTGTGCCTTAGGAAAGGAATGTGATTATTTATGGAAAGAAAAGATGCAATCGATTTATTAAAAAAATATAATCAAGAAGAATTTCACATAAGACATGCATATACAGTAGAAAATGTAATGAGGTATTTTGCAAGAGAACTAGGATATGATGAGGATTTTTGGGGACTAGTAGGTTTGCTACATGATATAGATTTTGAAAAATATCCAGAAGAACATTGCCAAAAGGCACCAGAATTATTAAAAGAAATTAACGCACCAGAAGATTTAGTAAGAGCTGTATGTAGTCATGGATATGGTATATGCTCAGATATTGAACCAAAACACGAAATGGAAAAAATATTATTTGCTGTAGATGAACTAACAGGTTTAATTTGGGCAGCAGCAAAAATGAGACCATCAAAAAGCACAAAAGATATGGAAGTTTCAAGTTTAAA
Organism: uncultured Clostridia bacterium; assembly: GCA_944392465.1. Taxonomy (GTDB): domain Bacteria; phylum Bacillota; class Clostridia; order TANB77; family CAG-508; genus CALXVA01. The sequence goes on from CALXWR010000025.1 coordinate 18,204, forward strand.
AAAGAAATTTAAAGATAAAAGGTTTGCGGCAGGTTGTTCAAGAGACACAATAAAAGTAGGTGCGGAAAGATTAGGTTGGACATTAGAAGAATTATTTGAAAAAACTATTTTGGCTATGAGAGATTGTGAAGATAAAATTGAAGAAGAAATGAAAAATGATTAATAACCCAAAAGAGCAACTATCGATTAAAATAAACAATAAATGAAATATAAAAAATATGGAGTTACAAAGAAACGTAGCTCCATATTTTTTCAAAACAAATTTATTGAATATATTGTAAAAATAGAAATTGTACTATATAATAACATAAAATTACTTACAAAACTTTTTATAATCTTATATTTTTATTACAAAGCTAAAAGCTACAAAATAAAGAACAACTTTTTATTTCTGGTATAATTCTATACAAAAATTCGAAAAAATTAGAGAGAGCCAAATGAAATTTTATTATAGCATATATGACTCGAATGGAGGTTTTTATGGGATTAGAATTTTTAAATAATTTAAAAGAAAATCTTAGCAGAAATGAAATAATATCTAATATAACAGATGGAATACAAGAGTTTATAACAGAAGTTACAGAAGAATTTAACAATAATACTTTAAACAGCCAATTAGATATAGTAGCAAAAATTACGTCAGAAAGAAAAGTAAGCTTAGCATCAGAAAACAGCATAATGAAAGCTAGAGACGAAATTTTAAAAGAGTACGCAAAAAGCACTAGGGAAAAAGGCGATTTATACTTTATTTTTAACAAAATTAAAGGAACAGAGGATTATAGAGTCATACAAATGGGAGAAAACACAGACAAAACCATCACGGTAAACAGCAAAGAATTACCACAAAATAGCGAGCTAAATCAAGTGATGAGATTAAAGAACGGAAAATTTGAATTAGATACAAAAGGAACAGAAATAGTACAAGATACAATATATAAAAAAGCAGAAGAAATAATAGAAAGGCAAGATAAAAAATTACAAGAATATAGAAAAGAAGGGCATGTTTACACAGTAACAGAAGATAAAAATAATAGAATATTTTTATGGGATACAACAGCAAAACCAGACTTTGAAATCGAAGAAATTAATTTCCCCAAAGAATTATTAAATGAAGCAAAAGAAGGAAGTAAATTTATATATAAAAAGGGAAATTATGAAAAACTAAATGAATAGGGAAGAGCTAAAATTAAAATAACAAATATAATCAAAAAAGAGTATGAAAAACAGTTTATATAAAGTAAAAAAATGAAAAATAAAACAAAACAAATAAGAAAATGCTTGAATACTAAGCATTTTCTTTACTTTCACCAGTAGTATAATCTATAGTAATTCCTGGCTGAACATTATAACAATATACATTAAAACAAATACCTTCTCCATTATCTTCAACAGACATTGCTTCTAACTCTACACCACTAGCAATTAAGTTATTATCTTCAAATATAGGAGTAACTCTATAAAGCACGTGGTTTCTAGTCTCTTTAATATAATCTGCAATTTGGTTCTCGAAGGGAAGCATGCCCTCTGTATTCATATATCTAGTGCCAGTTATAAGATTTCTTTCATTAGCATTTTCAGCACTTAGCTGGTAACCAATCAAATGACAACGATTGTATAAATACCCACCATCTACTATTTCATACTTTTTATTAATCCAACCACTAGGTTCTACACTAGAAATACTTTCTCTTTCTTCGCTATCATCAGGCATAGTATTTAAACTTAAATTAGCATATGCAACACCGCATCTCCCTAAATTATCAAGGTCACTATATCGTTCAAAAGAATTTAATGTTAAATCATTTTCATTAAAATTAGGTTTATTATCGTTTAATACAACATATGGTTTATTTGTAAACTCTGGAATAGAATCTAAATCAAAAGAAACGATAGTTATGGATTCGTTTTGAACAAATTCATTATCCCCCATACTATTTGTTAAGCTATTTGTACTTCCAAATAAATATTCTTGAAAATTAGGATTAAAATATCCAATAATACCAATAATTATCAAAGCAAAAAAAGATATTAATAATTTTGATACATTACTTCTGGTTTTATTATTTCTTTTACTCATCTGACACCTCTCCTTTGGAAGTGTTTTTGTGTGATTTAAAGATGATTTTGAGTTTACTTCTGTAAAACAGCTTCCACTTATTGCTTTTATTCCCTAAAATCAATTTTATTGTAAAAAATAAACTTATCAAAGATTTATATACTTTAATAAGTTTATGGTGCAACTGGAGGGATTCGAACCCCCGACCTTCCGGTTCGTAGCCGAACGCTCTATCCAACTAAGCTACAGTTGCAAGACTAAGTATAATTATACATTGAAAGCTAGAAAAATTCAATATAAATTTTACAAATTTACGAAAAAAATTTTAAAAATTACTTGAAATTTAGTTGTGAGTGTGGTATATTATATTGGTACTGTTTAATCGAGGTGTAGCGCAGTTGGTAGCGCGCGTGGTTTGGGACCATGAGGTCGCAGGTTCGATCCCTGTCACCTCGACCAAAAGAAAAATATTCTTGAAAGGCTTGAAACTACTATGTTTCAGGTCTTTTTTTATATATAAATTTTATTGCTTTTTTAACTGTATTTGAGAGCGTCCGAAAAAGGCTGTAATATGCTATTTTGCTCTGTTAGCCTTTGTTAGCCTTTCTCAGCCTTTTTCACAACTGCTTACATTTAACTCTCCAAAATTTTCCCTTTTAAGTTTTGGAGAGTTAAAAATAACTCTCCAAATATACAGAGAAAAATACTGCATAAATTCAAATATTATTAAGGTTATCATTTGGAGAGTTCCAATTTACTCTCCATTTATTTAATACAATTTATTAAAAAACAATATCTTCATAATCATTTATCATATATTCTTCGTAACATACACCAGTTTCGACAAGTGCTTTGTCAACTTCTTCCTGTGTCA
>CALXWR010000026.1 GCA_944392465.1 uncultured Clostridia bacterium
GGAGGAATTTTTTTACTCATAGCTAGAAGCTTTTAGAACCCCCTGTAAAACAGGGGGTTTTCATGATCCAAAAAGAGACAGGTTTGTTTTGCAAACCCGTCCCTTTTGTAAAAAATTATTCTATTTCTATTGCTCCTGTATATAATCCATAGTACATACCTTTTTTACCTATTAACTCTTCATGATTTCCTCTTTCAATTATTCTTCCTTGATCTAATACCATAATTAAGTCAGAGTTTCTTATTGTTGATAGTCTATGTGCTATTACAAAAACAGTTCTTCCTTTCATTAATTTATCCATACCGTCTTGAACGATTTTCTCTGTACGTGTATCTATACTTGATGTTGCTTCATCTAATATTAATACTGGTGCATTATCTAATGCTGCTCTTGCTATTGAAAGTAATTGTCTTTGCCCTTGTGATAATCCTTCTCCATTTCCTGTTATAACTGTATCATATCCTTGTGGTAAATGCTTTATAAAATAATCTGCATTTGCTAATTTTGCTGCAGCATATACTTCTTCATCAGATGCGTCTGGTCTTGAATACCTAATATTATCTTTTATTGTTCCTGTAAATAAATTTGTATCTTGCAAAACCATTCCAAGTGATCTTCTTAAATCTGCTTTTTTTATTTTTTGTATATTTATTCCGTCGTATCTGATTTTTCCACTTTGTATATCATAAAATCTGTTTATTAAATTTGTAATTGTTGTTTTTCCTGCACCAGTTGCTCCAACAAATGCAACCTTTTGTCCTTCTTTCGCTTCTAGAGATATATTATGTAATACAATCTTTTTGTCTGTATAACCAAATACAACATCACTAAATGTAACTTTTCCTCTCAATCTAGCATATGTTATTCTACCATCTTTATGTGGGTGTTTCCATGCCCATAATCCCGTTCTTTCATTAGTTTCTACAATTTTTCCGTTTTCCATTTTTGCATTTACTAGTGTTACATATCCATCATCTTCTTCTGGTTTTTCATCAATTAATTTGAATATTCTTCCAGCTCCTGCTAGTGCCATAACTATAAAGTTGATTTGTTGTGAAACTTGACCAAGTGGGTTTGTAAATGCTTTTACATATTGTAAAAATGCCGCTATGCTTCCGATTGTTAATATTCCATTTATAGAAAGTATACCTCCTATAACCGCAACTAAAACATACCCTAAGTTTCCAATATTTAATATACATGGCATTAAAATATTTGCATATGTATTAGCTCTTGCTCCACTATCACATAAATTTTCATTTAATTCATCAAATTTTTCCTTTGTTGCTTCTTCATGACAAAAAACTTTTACTACTTTTTGTCCTTCCATCATTTCTTCTATATACCCATTTACTTTACTTAAATCTTCTTGTTGTTGAACAAAATATCTTGAACTATTTCCGCCCAAGTACCTAGATACAAAGGTCATTATTACAACCATTGCTATAACTACTAATGTTAAATATACATTTGTAGTAAACATTGATATTAAAACTGTTATCATTGTTATAATTGCAGAAAATACTTGTGGAATACTTTGACTTAAGCACTGTCTTAGGGCATCTACATCATTTGTATATGTACTCATTATTTCACCATGAGAACGGCTATCAAAGTATCTTATTGGTAATGTTTGCATATGTTCAAACATTTCTGTACGTATTTTATTTAGTATTCCTTGCGAAATATTAATCATCAATCTATTATAAACATATGTTGCTATAACACCCAATATATAGATTAGTCCCATTGAAAAGATTGCTTGCAATAATGATGAAAAATCTGGATTTTGATTTCCTAATAATGGTACTATATAATTATCAATTAATGTTTGTATAAATTGAATTCCTAACACATTGGCAAGTGCACTAAATATAATTGCTACAAGTACTATAAAGAATTGTAGTTTATAAGTCGTAAATACGTATTTTAAAAGTCTAAATGCTGTTTTAGATTTTTTAATTTTCTTTTCCATCTTTTTCATCATCTCCCTTCATTTGAGAATCATATACTTCTTTATAAATTTTATTGGTTTTTAATAATTCTTCTGATGTTCCGATTCCATCAATTTTTCCTTCATTTAATACAATAATTTTATCTGCATCTTCTATAGAACTAATTCTTTGTGCAATAATTATTTTAGTTGTATTTGGTATTTCCTCCCTAAATGCTTTTCTAATTAATGCATCTGTTTTAGTATCTACAGCACTCGTTGAATCATCTAATATTAATATTTTTGGTTTTTTTAGTAATGCTCTTGCTATACAAATTCTTTGTTTTTGCCCTCCTGATACATTAGTTCCACCTTGATCTAATACTGTTTCATACTTTGCTGGAAATTGTTTTATAAAATCATCTGCTTGTGCTAATTTACAAACTCTTTCTAATTCATCATCATCTGCTTCTTTATTTCCCCATCTTAAGTTTTCGCTAATTGTACCTGAGAATAATACATTTTTCTGAAGTACCATGGAAACACTATCTCTTAAAGTTTCTATATCGTAGTCCCTAACGTCTACTCCTCCTACTTTAACCTTTCCCTTAGTTGCATCATATAGTCTTGGAATTAATTGAACTAGAGTAGATTTTGAACTACCTGTTCCACCTATAATTCCAACAGTTTCTCCAGGCTTAATCTCTAAGTTAATATTTCTTAAAGCAAATTTACTTTTATCTTTTTCATCACTATAGCAAAAACTTACATTATCAAATACGATTGATCCATCTTTTACTTCTTTTATATTTTTTTCCTTATTTTTAATTGCTGGTTCTTCATCTAAAACTTCCACAATTCTTTCTGCAGAAGATTGAGCAATTATTACCATAACAAAAACCATAGAAAGCATCATTAAACTCATAAGTATTTGATATGCATATGTAATTAAACTAGACAATTGACCTGTTTGCATCTCTCCACCAACAATTAATTGTGCACCAAACCATGAAATTAATAAAATACATGAATACACAGTAAATTGCATTACTGGAGAGTTAAAAGCAACTATTTTTTCTGCTGTTTTAAACATTTTAAATACTTCATTATTTACTTCACCAAATTTTTGCTTTTCTAAATCTTCTTTAGCATATGCTTTAACAACTCTTATTCCTGATAAATCTTCTTGTACTACTCTATTTAATTTATCATACTTTTTGAATACTTTTTCAAAATATGGATGTGCTTTTTTTGCTATAAATATTAAAAGAAAGCCAAGGATAGGTATTGCAACCAAAAATATACAGGCAAGTTTTGCACTTATTGAAAAAGCCATAATAAGAGCAAATATTAGCATTATTGGAGCTCTTACTAGTATTCTTATAATCATTTGAAAAGCGTTTTGTACATTAGTTACATCTGTTGTAAGTCTTGTAATTAAGCTCGATGTTGAAAATTTATCAATATTTTCAAATGCATATGTTTGAATTTTATCAAACATAGATTTTCTTAAATTTTTAGCATAACCTGCAGATGCTTTTGCAGCAAATCTACCAGATAACATACCAAAAGTAAGTGATAATATTGCAGATACAATTAAAAATATACCTATTTCTAAGATATATTTAATATCACTATTTTGTATACCCACATCTATGATCCTTGCCATTAAATATGGAATTACAACTTCCATAATAACCTCAAAAATAACAAATATAGGTGTTAAAATTGTATCTTTTTTACAGTCTTTTATATATTTAGCTAATTTCTTTATCATTTCTACCTCCTATATTTTTACTAATTATATACATATTTTATTAATATTTTTTTACTTAAATTACATTAAACTATATTTCTTAGTGAACTTTTATTTATACTTTACATTCTAAATTGTCAGACATTTTCTTTAATATATTCATAAAATTAGTTAGTTCTTGTTCTGTAAAATCTTTTCTTAGTAATTTTTCTACTTTTTTTACTTCTTTTTTTATACTATTTTTAATTTCCAACGACCTTTCTGTTAAAATAATTTGTTTTAATCTAGCATCTTGCTCATTTAACTTTCTTTCTATTAAGCCATTTTTTTCCATCAAGCTAAGAATCTCTGCTACAGTAGCTCTTCGCATATTGAATTTTTTTTCAATGTCTTTTGCATAAACATTTCCCTTTTTACTTTCATAACTTATATATTCTATAAAACCACATTGAACAGACGTAACATTGTATTTAATTACCGCTTCATCTATTTTTCTCTTAATTTGCCTTGATAATATATGAATACTTCTCCCTATATTCATGCTTTCTATTTTACATCACCTCCAAATATTGTTAGGTATCTAACAATATTTTATTATAATTTTTTTAAGCCAAATTGTCAAGTAATTTAAAATAATTTTTCGTTAAATTGGCAAAAATGCCATTGGGGTCTGACCCAATGGCACATTATTTCAAAACTTCTTGTATTACTTTTGATAAATATTTCATACTATTTAAACATTGTTCTAGTGTGTTTCCTGTAGCTCCTACTTCTATAATGCTTGCACCTTCTGCTAATTGTTGATTGTATCTGCTATCTCTTAAGATTATCGGTTTAAATAAACCTGGATACATTTCATTTGCTTTTTCTTGTATTTTTACTGCAAATTTTAAATTTTTGTTCCAATCATCATGCTTGCTTCCTCCTCCATTACTTCCTATTACAAACATCATTTGAGCTGCTTCTTCTTCTCCTATTTTTACTGTTGGTGCATATTTACTATCTCCTATTGCATCTCTATGTATATCAAATAAAATATCTGTATCTTTATTTTCTTCTAACAATTCTGCTACACCTTTTAATGATCTATCATAAGATTCACTATATGATGGATAATCGTATAGTGTAGTATCATGTATTACGTTATATCCATAGTGTTTTAAGTACTTTGTAAGTTCTGTTCCCACTCTTGCTACTGAATAATTTATATCTGTTGTTCTAAAATTTCCTGATGATTTATATGTATATTTTTTTGTTTTTGTATAACTTTCACATGTATGTGTATGATATATTATAATATTTTTATTATTTAAACTAATATCTGGTTTTAACATTTCTTTTGTTAATTTTATGTTATCTGTTTCGTTTCTTATTTTTACTCCATTGTATTCAGTGGTAAATTTTTCAGGCACATTAGTTTCTATAACTTCTGTTTTTAAACCTGTTTTTGCCTCTTCAATTTTTTCGTCTTTTGATTCTTCTGTATTTTCATTTTTTTCCTCTTTCTTTTCTTCTGTTTTTTCTCCATTTTTTTCTAATGTATCAATAAGTCCTAATTCAGTTTCTAGTACCATTTTTAGAGGTTTTATTTCTGCTTTATCTACCTTTTTTGTACTTTGCTCAGTTTTGTTTATATCTCCCATGCTAGGTATAACTACATCTAAACAGGAAAGAAATGAATTCTTTTCTATATTTAGTTTTGTTTTAAAACTTGAGAAAAATTTTGTAAGTCCTACAGCAAGTAATATTATAATTGTTATTTTTATTAAATATTTTATAATATCTTTTAATTCTATTACAGCTAAATTAATCATCTTTGGCTTTCCTTCCTTATGATACACTTTTTGAATTTCTAATTGTCCAAGTTTCCTATATATATTTATATTCAGAAAGCATAAAAAATATAACCTAATCCTTTTAAAAACTAGGTTATATTTTTTCTATTTATTTTTTTAATATAGTTATTAATTCATCTATGCTAATTTCGTTTTGTTCTCCTGTTTCCATATTTTTAAGACTAACTGTTCCATTTTTTTCTTCTTCTTCACCTATTATTGCTACATATGGAACATTTAATCTGTTCGCATATTTAAATTTTGCCTTTATCTTTTTATCTTCTAAGTATACATCTGTATTTATATTATTTTCTCTAAGTATACTTCCTATTTCTAATGCTCTATCGTTATTATCTAGCATAGATATAACAATTACTTTTGAAATCGATTTTGGAGTATTTTTTATTATGTCCATCTCTTGCAATTTAGAATAAAATCTAGTTAGTCCTATAGATACTCCAACACCTGGCATCTTTTTATCTGTGTAATACTCTGCCAAATTATCATATCTACCGCCAGAGCAAACACTTCCTAACTCTCTATAATCATTTAGAAATGTTTCATATACAGTTCCTGTATAGTAGTCTAACCCCCTTGCAATCGTAAGATCTACATTAAAATGTGTGTCTGGAACCCCAAATAATCTTACATTCTTAATTACCTCTTTAAGCTCAGTTACTCCTTCATTAAATAGCTTATTAGAAAAATCTAACTTACTTAATTTTTCTAGTTTAGTATCTGTGTCTCCATCTATTTTCAAAAATTCCATTACTTTTTCTATTTTGCTTGTTTCTATTTTTAAATCTTCTAAGCATTTAACTACATTTTCTTTTCCTATTTTTTCTAATTTATCAATAATTCTCATTATTTCTACAGATTCTTTTTCTAAATCTAGTTCTGCAAATAATCCATTTAATATTTTTCTATTATTTATCCTAATTGTAAAATCATCAAATCCTAATTCTTTTATTGTTGTATAAATAACGCTTGGCATTTCTGCATCATTTATTAAACTTAATTCGCCATCTCCAATTATATCTATATCACATTGATAAAACTCTCTATATCTGCCTTTTTGTGGTCTTTCACCTCTATATACTTTTCCTATTTGATATCTTTTAAAAGGGAAACTAATATCGTTATAATACTGGCATACATATTTAGCAAGTGGTACTGTTAAATCAAAACGTAGTGCCAAGTCATTATCTCCTTTATTAAAACGATATATTTGCTTCTCTGTTTCTCCACCAGCTTTCGCTAAAAGTACATCTGCCATTTCAACTATAGGTGTATCTAATGGAAGAAATCCAAATTTTTCATATGATGCTCTTATTTTATCCATCATAGAATTAAATTGTATTTGGTCGTTTGGCAAAAGTTCCATAAATCCCGGTAATGTTCGTGGTTCTACCCTCATAACTTTGTCCTCCTATATTTTAAGATTACTCTACTTTAATAATTGTGATTTTTTTAATAATTTATTTATTATCCTTTTTCAATATTTTATTTATTATTAACTATCTTATTCTTCGCCTGGCATTAAGTTATAATAGATTGGTTCTTCTTCTTTAATTCTTGTAGAAGCACCATGTCCTGGATATACAATAGTATCGTCTGGTAAAACTAGTAATCTATTACTAATTGATTGTATTATAGCTGGGAAACTACCGGTTGGAAGGTCTGTTCTTCCCCACATTGTTTTAAACATTGTGTCTCCAGAAAATAACATATTTTCTTTCTCACAATATAAACTACTTCCACCTTTTGTGTGCCCAGGAGTATGTATTACTTTAAACTCTAAGTCTCCTATATGAATTGTATCTCCATCATTTACTCTAGAATCCGCTTCTATACTTTTTCTATTTTCTGAAACAACACCAGTAAGATTAATTTCTGGATTCTTTAATCCTTCATAATCTTCTGCATGGATAAGTATTTTTCCGCCTTTTTTATTTTTTACTTCTTCTACAGCTCCTATATGGTCACCATGACAATGTGTTAAATAAATATATTTAACCTTTGAGCCTAAAATCTGTAATAGATCTATAATTTTTTCTGATTCTCCTCCTGGATCTATAACCATTGTTTCTTTTGTTTTTTCATCTTCAACTATATAACAATTTGTAATTATATTTTCAAAATCTGATTGTACTCTTAATTCTTTTAAAATCATGTTTCTCTCCTGTTTTTATTGTTTCTTTCTTTTTACTTCGTATACACTATCTACTTTTCTTAATGCTTTTAATACTTGGTTTAGTTGTTCTATATTTTCTACTTCTACTGTAACTTCAGTAATTGCAATTTTTTCTTTGTTTGCTTTTGAATTTACTGCTTGTAATTTGCATTTTGTATTTCCTAATACATTTATTATGTCTGCTAAAAGTCCTGATCTGTCATTTGCATATATTTCTATGTCTACACTATATGTTGTTTTTTGGTTGCTCCAGTATACATCTATTATTCTGTTTCCGTCTGATAATAGATTTTTTGCATTTACACAGTCTGTTCTATGTACAGATACCCCTCTTCCTCTTGTTATATATCCTATTATCTCGTCTCCTGGTACTGGATTACAGCATCTTGATAGTTTTACTAAACAGTTGTCTATTCCTTTTACTATAACACCATTTGATGATGGTTTTTCTCTATGCACTTTTTCTTTTGATAATTCTTGTAGTGTTTTTTCTATATCATCTTCTTTATGGACTTTTCTATACTCTTCTAACATTCTAGATATAATTTTTCCTGCAGATATTGAGCCAAATCCAACACTTGCATACATATCATCTAAGCTATTATATTTATATCTGTTTAATGCCGGCTGTACAAATTCATTTTTAAATAAATCATCATGTTTTACACCAATCTTCTTTAGTTCTCTTTCTATTATGTCTTTTCCTTTTTCTATATTTTCTTCTCTTTGATTTTTCTTAAACCAACCTAATATTTTATTTCTCGCTCTTGAGCTTTTTACAAATTTTAGCCAATCTCTACTTGGTCCTTTTGATTGGTCTGATGTTATTATTTCAACTATATCACCATTTTTTAGTTTTGTTGTAATTGGCATCATTTTACTATTTATTTTACAGCCAACCATTTTATGTCCTATTTGTTCGTGTATTTGATATGCAAAGTCTATTGGTGTTGATCCTTTTGGAAGTACTTTTATTGCACCTTTTGGTGTAAAAATATATACTTCGTCTACAAATAATTCTTTCTTTAAGGTAGACATAAATTCATCTGGATCTTGCATTTCGCTTTGCCATTCCAAGGTTTCTCTTACCCATGCTAATTTATCATCTTGTACTTTTACATTTGATTTTCTTCCACTAAAAAAGCTAGACTCTTTATATGCCCAATGTGCAGCAATACCATATTCTGCAACTCTATGCATATCCCATGTACGAATTTGTACTTCAAATGGTGTTCCTTTTGGACCTATTAGAGTTGTATGTAATGATTGGTACATATTTGGTTTTGGCACAGCAATATAGTCTTTAAATCTTCCTGGCATTGGATTATATAAATCATGTACTACCCCAAGTGCTGCATAACAGTCCTTTACTGAGTTTACCAATATTCTTAATGCAAATAAATCATATATTTGATCCAATGTTTTATTATCTCTTTTCATTTTTCTATATATACTATATAAATGCTTTGCTCTTCCTGTTACTTCTGCATCTATTTTTTGATTTCTTAGTTCTTCTCTTATTTGATCCATTATTTGCTCTATAAATTTAAGTCTTTCTTCTCTTTTTTTATTTATACCTTCTACTAGTTCTCTATACTCTTCTGGATATAAATATTTAAATGATAAATCCTCAAGTTCCCATTTTAATGAATATACACCCAGTCTATTTGCTAGTGGTGCATAAAGTTCCATTGTTTCTTTAGCATTTGCTATTTGCCTATCTCTAGATAAATATTTTAAAGTTCTCATATTATGAAGTCTGTCCGCAAGTTTAATTAGGATTACACGTATGTCTTTTCCCATTGCCAAAAACATTTTTCTGTAGTTTTCAACTTGTTGTTCTTCAACACTTGCATATTGCAACTTACTAAGCTTTGTAACACCATCTACCATATATGCAACTTCTTGGTTGAATTCTTTTACTAAATCATCGTATGTAGTATCAGTATCTTCTAAAACATCATGTAAAAGTGCAGCACAAATAGTGTTGTCGTCCATACCTAAGTCAGCTAAAATATAAGATACTTGCAATGGGTGAATTATATATGGTTCTCCAGATTTTCTTTTTTGGTCTCCATGTTTTGCATTTGCATAATCATAAGCTCGCTGTATTAATTTTGTATCACGTCTTCCTTTCTTCTTTTTCACCACTGCTATTACATCTTCAATTTTTTTATTTTTATATTCTGACATACGTTTTTCCCTCCTTTAGTATGATTTTCTTATATCCTTTATTATAATTTGTACATTTTCATTTCCATTAAATGAATTTATATCTAAATTTCCTACTACATCTACTTTATCATCTAATAAATATTCCTCAGATAAACACCCCATATTAAAACCTATTGCATCTACCATAAATCCATCAGCTTTTAAGGTCAGTTTTAAATGTTTTCCTTCTGATAATGATCTTATTGAGTTAATTTTTAAATTTTTTAACAGAAACATCGGCATTTTATTTGCTTCTCCATATGGTTCTAATACAGATAGGCTTTTTACATTTTCTATACTAACATTTTTTAATGATACCTCACTATCAATATTTATTATTGGTACTATTTTATCTATTTCACATTTTTTTGCGTATGTTTCTAATTCTTTTTTGAATTCATCAAAATTTTCTTGTTTTAAAGTGACCCCCACAGCCATTGCATGTCCACCAAACTTTTCTAGTTTGCTTGAACAATTCATTAAAGCTTCATGTAAATCAAATCCTGGTATACTTCTTCCAGAACCTTTTCCAATACCATCTTCAAAGCAAACCAAAATAGATGGTTTAAAATACATTTCTGTTACTTTTGAAGCAACAATACCTATAATTCCATGGTGCCATCCTTCATTTCCTATAATTATACAGCTATTTTCTTTCTCACTTTTTTCTATATTTTCTACTACTTCATCGAAAATATTTTTTTCTATAGCTTGTCTTTCCACATTATATTCATTTAATTTCATTGCTAATCTTTTTGCTAATTCGTAATCTTTGCAAAGAAATAAATCTAAAGCCAATTGTTCATTTCCCATTCTACCACATGCATTTATCCTTGGGGCAATTCCAAATGATACCGCTCCAGAATCAATTTTTTTAAATCCTATTATCTCTAACAACGCCTTTAGCCCAATATTTCTAGTTTGAGCTACTAGTTTTAATCCTAATTTAGCAATTATTCTATTTTCATCTACTAATGGAACTATGTCAGATATTGTTCCAATACATACAATATCTAAATATTTTAAGTATTCTTTTTCTTCTAAACCAAGTTTTATAGATATTGCTTGAATTAATTTAAATACAACACCTACTCCTGCTAATTGATTAAATGGATATTGATTATCTTTTCTTTTTGCATCAACTACTGCAATTGCATTTGGTATTTTTTCTGCTGGTTCATGATGGTCTGTAATTATAGTTTCTATCCCTAAAGAACTTGCATAATTTATTTCATCAATTCCTGTTATCCCACAGTCTACTGTAATCATTAATCTATATCCATCATTATATATTTTTTCTATTGCTTTATTATTTAAACCATACCCTTCATCTAATCTGTTTGGTATATATGATGCTACTTCTAACCCTCTTTCTTCTAAATAGCTTTTAAGAACAGTTATACTTGTTATTCCGTCTGCATCATAATCGCCATAAATTATAATACTTTCTTTACTTTTTATAGCTTTTAAAATTCTTTCTACTGCAATTTCCATATCTGGCATTAAAAACGGATCTAGAAAATCTTTTCTTGTAGGATTAGTAAATAATTCAATATCTTTCTTTTCAGTAAGTTTTTTATTCACTAAAATTTTTGCTAATAATTCATTTATATTTAATTTTTGTGCTAATTCTTTAACTTTTTCTTCATCAACTTCATAACATTCCCACTTTTTATTCATTAAAAACTCCTTAAAACACAATATACTATATATTTTACTACAAATTATGTTTTTTTTAAAGGGGTAAAATATAAAAAAATTGACCACTAAACATGGTCAGTTTTTCCAATTAATATCATTATAATTTAAATCAATCCAACAACACATAACAATATTATTTTTAATAAGCAAAGTGTTATTAAATAAAAATTTGTAAATGGTATTCCTACCCTATTTATTTCTACAAAACCTTTTACAAGCTTTTGTATATCTTCACTTTTAATTTCACTTTTATTTTTTTCATTAGCCTTCATATTTTTATTTGCTTCACATTGATCTTTTGTAACTTTATATTCTTCCATATACTCCTTAGCCACATATATTGCCTTACTCATTGCTTCATTTTCTAAATATGTTCTTATTCCTATATATATCAATGTTAATATACAATATATTTGTATATACATATATGTATCAAAATATCTTTCCCCAACTCTAAAAAATATTAATATTAAAGATGCTATAAAATATATAATATAAATATTTGAAAAAATAAAATTAAATAGCAAAATTCTTCTATTTTGCACAGAATGTATACATTCATGTGCTATTGTTTGTATTCTTGTAAAAGTATCTTTTATATTTGCAATAATTATTTTATTTGTTACTGCTATATACAAGCTTGCCTTTGACTCTTTGTTTTCTTCAACCTTTACTGTTTTAT
Organism: uncultured Clostridia bacterium; assembly: GCA_944392465.1. Taxonomy (GTDB): domain Bacteria; phylum Bacillota; class Clostridia; order TANB77; family CAG-508; genus CALXVA01. Next base: position 12,316 of record CALXWR010000026.1, read on the forward strand.
TTCCTAATTTTTTTAATATTTTTTCACATATTTCTTTATTTTCTGGAAACTTGTTTGCAATATTGTTTAAATTTTTATCATATCCTAATTCTTTTATTTGTTTTACATCTTTTAATTTTATATTAAATCCAATTTTTAATATAATTATTGCAATTATGCAAAATACTATTGTAAAAATATAGTACAACATTTACTTCTCCTTTCTTTTATATAATATTTTAATTTTTTCTTATGCTATATCTTTTTTAACTTTAAAAGCTTTTGATATGCATTAAATACATATCAAAAGCTCCTAACAATATGTTCAATATATAATAAAATTTATATATTCGACCAAATTAAAATAGTTTTATAGTACGTCTCGTATTGCCTCTGCTATTATCTTGTTTACATCTGCTATCAAGACGTTAAATTTCACTTCTAAATCAAAATATTCTTTTACTTGTTTATCCTCAACTAACATCCTATACATTTCTTCTAATTTTTTTGTTTTTTCTTGTTTATCTTCATCATTACTTTCTCCAGTATAAGCCATTAGTTGAACATCATATCTTAATTTTTCAAATTCTTCTATTTTATTCTTTTTATCATTATCTGACATTACACTATCTTTTAGTTTTTTGTATTGCTTATATTCATCTGATTCTTGAATTTCATAAGCTAATCTATTTGCTGTATCATATACATTCATTTATCTTCTACCTTCCTTATGTTTATATCGTTTTTATGCATATGCATGTTTCTTTTTGAAACTTAATAAATTTGTAATTTCCTTTTCTGTATTTTTAGCTTTAGTTGTTTTCTTAGCTTTTTCTTGTGCCATTTGTTCAGCTTGTCTTTGTGCCATTGTCTTACATATAGCTTTTTCATATATATAATGAGTATCTTGTGCAATTTTATTCCAATTATATTCTTCTTTTACTTTTTGTTTTGCTTTCTTAGCACAATTCGATGCAAGTCCTGCATCAAATAATAAACTTAAAACAGAATCAGCAATTGAATTTGGATTTCCTGCATAGCTCTTCATCCCATTAACTCTATGATCTACTATTTCATTTAGCCCACCTATATCAGATACAACTGTAGGTACACCAGCAAGCATTGCTTCTAAGGCAACTATTCCAAATGGTTCATATGTACTTGGAAATACAGCAACATCTGCACATTTATACATTTTTTGAACTTGTTTTCCACTTAAATAACCTGTAAAATACACCTTATTTGAAAGCCCCATATTGTTTGCTTGTGCTTTTAATTCATCTAACATTCCACCTTTTCCAGCTATTATCAATTTAGCATCATGATAATTTGAAAGTATTTTTGGCATAGCTGAAATTAAATGTTGTACTCCTTTTTCATATACTAATCTACCTAAATAAAGTATGATTTTTTCATTATCCATTGCATATTGTCTTCTAAAATCATAATCTCTATCTATTCCATTAAAGTTATTTAAATTAATTCCGTTTGGTATTACATTTATTTTATCAAAAGGAAGTCCAAATAATCCTTGTACATGTCCTTTCATATAATTGCTATTAACAATAACTTCTGTAGACTCATATGTTAAAAGCCATTCTGTATCATTTATATATCTTTGTGTTTCATCATGAATTCCTGCATTTCTTCCCGATTCCGTTGCATGAATTGTAGAAACAAGTGGAATATCATATGCATTTTTTAATGTTTTTGCAGCATTTGCCACTAACCAATCATGTGCATGTATTACATCAAATTTTCCATTTTTATTTATTATTTCTGATGCTTTTGAAGCTAAATTAAAATTAAGTTGTAATATCCAATCTATAAAATTATTAGGATGAATCATATAGTTATCTACTCTATATACATCAACACCCTTATCATTTTCATAATATGGCACATTTCCATCTTTATATGTTACTACTGTTACTTCATGACCATCTTTTATTAATCTTTTTGATAAATCATGCACAACTCTAGCTATTCCTCCAACTATTCTTGGTGGATACTCCCAGGTTAACATTAATATTTTCATTGGCAATAGCCCCTTTCATTTTTTCTTTTGATTCTCTCTTAAAATTAACTATGTATATTGTATACTTAAAAGTTACAAAAGTAAACAATTTTTGATAATTTTTTTAGAATATTTTAAAACAGGATGCCATGCTCTTTTGGGAGCATGACACCCTGCTTGAGAAGTGTTAGTCAAGGTCGAGCATGTAGACATTGCCGAAAGCATTAGGGATTCCAAGCTTGTTCATCACGCCCTGAGACTCCGCGTTATCTTCTCTTACGAAGAATCTCATGGTTGTGTAGCAAGTCTCCTCCCTCAGATACTCTTCGAACTGCCGTACAGCTGATGAGCAGTACCCCATGCATCGATACTCATCACCGATGAAGTATGAGACATCCAGTATAGTACTGGTTAGGGGGTCGCCGAAAATGATTCCGACCATGTCACCTGTATCTTCCTCAACAATCTTGAAGCACTCGAATCTCATATCGCACAAGAACTCCAAGATTTCTCGTGCCTTTTCCAGACTAGTTGGATACATGAATCCGACGTACTCTCTAACACCTCCTTCTTGTGCGATGTAGAAGAACTCTTCTGCATCGTCACACGGTTGGACTGTTTCCAGAACCACATTTGCCAGTTCCAGATCTTCCATTGTAATACCTCCAATGTTTGGGTACCTATATTATATTTTACCACAATTTCACATAAAACACAATCTATCTATCTCCTATCTCGCCATCAGAGACTTCCTTTCTTTCAATCCCATCTTTTTGTTGCTTTTTACCTTTTTCTCTTCTTAATAAACTTTCTATTTCTTCTAATTGTTTTAATTCGTCTCCTGAAAAACTAAACATTCCCTTTACCATTTCTAGATTTCTAATTGCTTTATCTGAATTTCCTTCAAGAGATAATTTTCTTATTTGTCTAAACATCATCAATAAACATTCTTTTTCTTCTGAAGTCATACTTAAACTATCTTCCTCTTGTTCTTGTTGTTCTAAATATAATGCATCTGATAGTAATTCACTCTCTGCAATCTTAGATTCTACTACTCTTAACTCTCCTTTTTCGTCTTCTTCAATCAAACCTTGCTCTATTAGAACTTTTACATCCACAGAAATAGTAGCTGTTCCAGCACCTAATTCTTCTGCAATACTCTTTCTTAAAACTTTAGGTAATTTTCCTCTTCTTATTAATTCAATTACTCTTGTTCTTCTTATTTGTACTCTTTTTTTTGCCGCACTTTGTACTTCTTCTTTTTTTAGCATACCTGTTTCCACTAAGTATTCTACATCTTTACATATAGTTTTTCTTGATACTCCTAGTAATACAGCTATCTCACTTTGAGCCATATATTTATTTTTTATTAAATACAACACTTGCCCTATTCTCTTTCTTTTCATATTCGATGCTTTTCGCTCTTTTTTCTTTTTTGGTGTAATACTTCTTACTTTTTTATTTCTTTTGTATTGTTTTTTTCTATTTTCCAAAGTTTCTTGTGATATTAATCCCATACTTACTAAATATCTTATTTCTTTCGAAACCGCTGTTTGCGATAAACCTATTTCTTTTCCTATTTGTTTCTGTGTCATATTTGTACTATGTATTAACTCTAATATTTGCTTCCTTCTTTGTTCTATTTGGGGTGATTTTTTATGTTTAGCCAATTGTTTTATTTGTTTTTTTCTAGTTTTATGTTCTTCTGGTGTTATAATTCCACTTATTATAAAAAATTGTATATCAGTAGAAATTACTCCCTTTGATACTCCTAATTCTGATGCAATTTGTTCTTGCGTTTTTAAAGTGTTTTTTAATCTTTGTAATACTTTCTCTCTTCTTGTTTTAGCATCAAATGGTGATTTCTTTTTTTTCCTTCTTGTTGGTCGTCTTCCTTGTCTTGTTAAATTATCTTCTTTTTCTGTGTTCTCAACGTTGCCTTCAGTTTCACTATTTGTATCTGTTTTTTCTCCACTTCTACTATTATCATTTTCTATTTTTCTACTCAATATTATATTATATGGCTGATATAATTTATTTCTAATAAGATATCTTATATCCCTTTCAATTACATTATGAGGTACATTACTAAAAAAAGTATAAACTTCTTCTATAGTTCTACCTTGTTCGTTTAATAATTCTAATATTTGTTTTCTTCTATCTCCTGTTTCATCTAATTTAGTTGGCATTCGATTTTCTCCCTATAATTAATTTACATAATTATAATAACATTTTCAAATACTTTTTTCAAGTAAATAAATCATATGAACATTACAAATAATATTTAGTTTGTAATAATCATATATCTTGTTTTTTTTTTATAATTATAGTATAATTATTATTGTACTTTTTATGGGGATGTATTTGGTTTCGACAATAACCCAGAAGTATGAATAGCGAGTAGTGGATGGTCGCTTTGGCCACTATAAAAAAGCGAAATTTAAATATAAACGCTGATAATAAAGAATTAGCTTACGCTGCTTAAGATTAGTAGCTCGTTTTTCTTTAGCTCCCCACAGCTTTAGATAAAACGTCATATATGTGGGAAACGAATTTATTTCCGTGTCATAGGAATGAAGGGTATTTATTTGACTACCTAAAAAACAAATTTGTTTGTTAATTTCTTTTTAGGGAATTTTTTTAACAAACTGCACTCGGAGAAGTTCATGTGGAAGGATTATTGGACAGGAGTTCGACTCTCCTCATCTCCACCAATTACATTTTGATTTGAACAAAGCGACGCAGTCGCCCTTTGTTCTTGCCGATTTGAGTTTCCGACGTCAAGGAGGAAATCTCAAAGGCAATAGCGATTATAGCCTTTTTCTGTAATAGGAATTTCGGAGAAATTTCCTATTACAGAACTAAGAACAAAGAACAAGGGACAACCTTGTTCTTTGTTCTTGCCAATTTAGGTTTCCGACTATAAGAAGGAATTCCTATTATATCATTAAAAAGACAAAAAGAAAAACCTCCTAAAAAGGAGGAAAAGAACATTGTTCTTTTTTTGTTAGCACCGTTAGTTACCAAGGACGTCCCGTCTTCCGTCGGTAGTAGGATTTAGCCCAATTATCAATATCATTTAGGGCAATAGCTGTTATGTCAAATTCAGGGAGATAGATACTGTCCTTAATATCTTCAACGATGCTCTTGATTACTTCTTTTGCTTCTGTGCACTCTCCGGATAGTCTTGTCGCTTGAATAGTCGAATAGCCGACTTCAATCATATCAATGTTTCTATCGTCTTTCGACCCTAGTGCTACTAGAATTCCCTCGTTCAAATTGCCATCAAAGAATCTGATTGTGATAGGGAAGTCAAAGTTCTTACTTCCGAACCAGTTGAAGCACCATCTAGCACCTTTGCAAATTCCTAAAATCCATGCACGGCGCTGTTCATCAGCGGGAACCCCATTGATGTCTTCCTCGATGTATCCTTCCAGGATTCCTGTGACATCATCTAGGATATAACCTCCCCGCCATTTGATTTTACCTGCATCTTCTACGTGAGGAAAAGTCATCTCCTCTTTAAACCTCACAACTACACTACTCATTTTTCTCCTTTTTTACTGTTCAATACTACAAAACTTACTAGGTTGTCCTCCTAACTTTTATGCTTGCTACTATGCCTTTTAAGGCTTATTCTTTATTATAGTATGTTTTATGTAAATTGTCAATTATATGCTTTTAATCAACTTTTTATCTCATTTCTTCTTCATCTGAAATTTCTCCCATACAACGTGGTTGAAAATGTTGTGTTTTTATTGATTTCATATATTCTATTAAAACAAATAAATTATCTTTTTCTATTTTTGTTAAAAAGTCTGAATTGTTCATAAAATATTTGCCATATTTTATTGCATCTTCAATTCTCCCCTCTGCTATAAACCCTTTTATCATTTTTCCAATGTCTCCATAACTTGTTATTTTAGCTTTTAATTCTTCAAGTTCTTGTTCTTTATTTTTAGAATTTCCTTCTTCACCATTTTCTTGCTCATCTACATCTCCTTTTGAACTTACCTTTTCACTATCCACTTCTTCTTGAACTCTGCTTTCTCCGTATTCTTTAGTTTTACCACCTTCTTGCAAATCTATAGCTCTGTCCATTTTTTTGCTATCTGCTTTTATCTCTCCTTTTACTCCACTCGCACTTTTCTCAGTAGTCTCTGGCGCAATAACTGTTTTTGGATTTTGGCTAACAGATTCAGCTTGTCTTCTCATCTCTTCTATTTCCTCGTCAGTATATATATTTAATCCTAAAGACATATATATTTCTTTTAATAAATCTATGCTTATTCCTGTTTTTTCATGAATTTCAGCTAAACTCATTCCTTGAGTACTTAATTCAAATATTTCTTTATTTCTTTCAATAATAATTCTATCTAACTTTTCTTCTTCTTTTTCTTCAGATGGATTCGCTTTTTTCCTACGATCTCTTTTAGGTATAGTAGGTTTCTTTTTACCTACTAATATTTCATATTGTTCTATTCTCCTTACTCCTAATATTCTTTTCACTAATTCTAAATCAATATCTAAAGCATCTGCAATTTCTTCTGGTCCTATTAATCCACCTGATTGTTCAAATATTGTTATAATACTTTTTCTTCTTTTGCCTTCAAGCGAATGTTGTTTTTTGCCTTCCTCTTTTCTTGGTGGCTTTGAATTTTCAAATTCATCTATAATAAAATTATCCATATGCTCATCTCCATTTTTTCAATTTATATTATTTATTTTACCATAATTTACCTATGTTTTCAAGGAATATAGATGTAAGTGATATTTAATTATATCACTCTATTAATAAAGTCCTAAAAATTATACTTTTAATTTTTTTACATACTTCGTCAGTTTGCCTTTTTATGTTAATTGTGGTATAATTTACTTGTAAGCCCCAAATGGGGATACAATTGTCGATACTAGCCATATCGGCACATTACAACTAAAGGAGGTATACAACTATGGCTAAGTTCGAATCTGAGGGCTATTGTCCTCACAACTGCTTCTCTCACTACGCTCGGAAGAGTGATAACACCGACAAGGTGCTAGCTATTCTGGGCAGCCGGACCGCCTACATGGTCTATGACGAGGGCACATGTGCATACAACTGCGACCCCTATGTCGTGGATGCACTCCTCGGCTCGACCGGCACCACGGGCATCGAGATCGCTACGGCGATTCATGTCTTGACCCCCATCTGCGATTATCCCAACACCAAGGTTAAGCTGTCGTGCTTCGACATGCTGAACCCTACCGCCATACCTGGCGTCTACTTCAAGGACGACCACTGGGAGGTCTGCAACGACAAGGCGGCAAACACGTTCTTGTTCGAGGACGATCGCTTCTTGGCGGTCATCGTCAAGGTGGATGAGGAGAAGCTCCAGCTCTACTTCTGGAAGAAGTAACTCTTCTGACGGACTAAATTCAGAGCTGGTTCTATCTGAGGCCTCCGTGCAAACGGGGGCCTCTACTTTTTTCATGTTTTTTTCTTTTTTCTCTTGCATTAATTTTTTTTTTGTGCTAAGATAATAAAGTAATTTTATAGGGGTATAGTGTTAATGGTTAGCACGATG
>CALXWR010000027.1 GCA_944392465.1 uncultured Clostridia bacterium
GAATATACTTAAATTTAAGAAATTTTTGTATATTCTTCTTTTTAGATTTAGTTAAAAGTGCAAATCAAGCTAGCAATAAAAAAATGCAATAATATTTTTAAAGTAAGCCTGTCCCCGAAGATGACAAACATGGCAGAAAAGAGCCTGTCCCCAAAAGTGACATTACTGGTCTATTTTCTTTATTTCTTCAAATCTTTTTACTTTTTGTGTAGTTGTTTTAATCATAGGTTCGTCTGTTATAATTAAATTTTTTATGTGTTTGTATTTTGGCAAACTTGAATTGATTTTTTTTATATCTTTCCATATTATATTTTTTAAATCTTCCTCAGAAATTTCCTCATACTTTTCTTTAATATAATCTTTGTTATATACAATTTTTACAGATAAGACTAAATCATTGTCTTTAGGTTTTCCAAATACCATAGATTCTGCTACATATGGTAGATTATTAACTAATAATTCTATTTCTTCTGGATATATGTTTTTTCCATTTTTTAATACTACAACATTCTTTTTTCTACCTGTTATAAATAAAAATCCGTCTTTATCTAAATAGCCAAGGTCTCCAGTATAAAACCAGCCGTCTTTTAATACTTTTCTTGTTTCTTCTTCCATTTCATAATAGCCTAGCATAATATTTGGCCCTTTAGCAACTACTTCACCAATTCCTTGTTCGTTTGGGTTATCTATTTTTATTTCTACTTCAGGAAGTGGCAGTCCAACAGAGCCAAATTTTACACATTTTTCATTTTCTGCAGTTAAAACAGGTGATGTTTCTGTTAAACCATATCCTTGTACAGCTAAAATGCCAAAATCATAAAATCCTTTTGCTACGTTTTTGTCTATTGCAGAAGCACCGCTTATTACAAAACGGATATTTCCTCCTAAATTATCTAATATTTGTTTAAATACTTTTCTTCTAATATCAATTCCAAATTTCATTAGTAGATGACTAATTGAATTTGCAAATTTTAGTATTTTAGTTTTTCCTTGTTTTTCAACTTCAGCATATATTTTTTTATACATAGCTTCTAAAAGAAGTGGTACACATACAAAAACAGATACTTTGTATTCTTTTAAATTTTCTTGAATATGTCGTAAACCATCACAAAATACATTAGTAACTCCATCTGCTAGAAATAACAGTAATCCGGTTGAACCAAATGTATGGTGTAAAGGTAAAAATGCCAAATTCACGTCTGTATCGTATATCTTTTCTGCTAGGTTAATATTATATATATTAGATGCAATATTTTTATTCGAAAGAAGTACTGCTTTAGACATTGAAGTAGTTCCAGAAGTAAATATTATAGAAGCTATTCCGTTTGGATCTATTTTGTGGTTTTCATATCTTGTATCTCCATTTTTTAATAATAAATTTCCTTTGTCTATTAGTTCAGCAATTGTTTTAAATGAATTGTCACAATTAGAATTCATGCATATGAATTCTTTTATATTAGGATTATTTCTTTGAATGTTTTGCATACATTCAGAATATTCATCTTCAAAAATTACACTATCTACCTTTGCTCTTTCTAAAGATGAGATTATTTCGTGTTCAGGAAGTCCTTTATCCAAAGGGACAGTTATACCAACACCACATAAAATAGAAACAAAAGAAAGAGCCCATTCATAACAGTTTTTTCCTATTATAGCAATCCTTTTATTTTCTAATCCTAAATCAATTAGGGCAGTTCCAAGAGCCTTAAAATCATTATTAAACTTTGTATATGTAATATTTGTGTAGGAAATATTTTTCCCTTCTTTATTTTTTATAATAAATGCATTATTATTAGGATATTTTTCTATTGCACGATTCATATATTCGCGTATTGTATCATATTTTTCAGCATCATATAATTTTCTATAAACTTTCATAGACACCTCTTTTTTAATTTATTAACCTTTGAGCAAAGTTTAACACAAACATAAAGTATTATCAATCGGAATGAACGTCTAGTCGAAAATGGAATATTTTCAAGTGACTGTTTGCGACTTTTTTTAAGGATTTATCATATTAAGTGAAAAAATATAACTAAATATTCCTTTATTGAAACTTGATAAAATTCTAAAAAATTAACAAATCTGAGTAAAAGTGTGGTATAATATTAATATATATTCAAAAATGGAGATGAATGATTATGACGATGAAACAAAAAGAATTATATAATGTAATTGAAAGTTTACCAGAAGAATTATCAAATAAAGTTATAGATTATATAGAATATCTTAAATTTTCTTATATGACAAAAGCTCCAGATGATTTGATTATAAAAGATGATAAAGATTTATTGGGAAAATTAAAGAAAGGTATTGAAGATACTAATAAAGGAAAAGTATGTTCTATGGAAGAAGCATTTGAAGAAGTTAAGGAAATTTTAGCAAATTAAAATGGAGGTTTTTCATTGGAAGAATATAAGATAGAATTATCTATTCAAGCAAAAGAGGACTATAAAAATATTATTAGATATATAAAATACGAATTATTAGAGCCTAATATTGCAAAAAGATATGCTAAACTAATAAAAAATGAAATTAATAGTTTGAAATATAATCCGCGAAAATTTGCTATTATTGACTATGATATGATAAAAAAATATAAATTTAGAAAACTAATTATTAAGCATTATATAGCTTTTTATAGAATTGATGAAGATAAAAAAATAGTAAATGTAGAAAGAATTTTGTATAGTTCAACTGACTGGGAAAATAAATTATAAATTAAAAAATTGTAGATGTAAAATTTGCAATTTTTTTTTATTTGATAGGAAATTTCTCTGAAATTCCTATTACATAAAAAGGCTATAATTACCATTGCCTTTAAGATTTCTTCCTTATAGTCGGAAACCTAAGTTGAAAAGAACAAAGGGGGATTTTGTAGCTTTGTTCTTTTGTTAAATGTAAAAAGCCTTGACGATAAAATACGAAAAAAGAAAGTATTATGTGAATAAGTAAAAACACATAAGTTACATTGTTTTTAAAAGACTTATCATAATAACCTAATTAAAGCATATATTAATAATAAAATATATAGAAAAATTTGAGCATATATAAGCTTAATCGGAGGTTTTAATTGATAATTTTACGAAAAAAAAGAATAATAACAATGATGGTAATATTACTAATAGCTTTTGGAACACTTTCTATAAATATTTCAAAAGAAGGATTAAAAACAATTGAAACTTCATCAGTTCCAGTTTCAAACAAGATCGTTATAGTTGATGCAGGGCATGGGCTTCCTGACGGTGGAGCTGTAAGTAGTAATGGAGTTACAGAATCCGAAATTAATTTACAAATTGCTTTTAAATTAAAAAACTTATTAGAGCAAGGTGGAAATAAGGTTATTTTAACTCGTTCTGATGAAAATGGCATATATGATGCAAATAGTAATACAATAAGAGAAAAGAAAATTTCTGATGTTAGAAAAAGAGTTCAAATAGGTAATAATTCAGGTGCGGATATATTTGTATCTATTCATTTAAACAAAATAGATCAAAGCAAATATTATGGGTGGCAAACTTTCTACAAAACTGGAAGTGAAAAAAGCAGATTATTAGCTGAGAAAATACAAGAAAGTTTAAATAATGCTATTCAAAGAGAAAATCATAGAGAGCCTGCTAAATTAAACAGTGTTTATATAATGAAGCATATTGAAATTCCTATATGTATTATAGAATGTGGCTTTTTATCAAATCCAGAAGAAGAAAAATTACTGCAAACAGACGAGTATCAAGAAAAATTGGCGTGGGGCATCTACAATGGAATAAGCGACTATTTTATGTAAAGGTAAAATGCCACCCCTGACAGCCCCTAATGGCACAGAATAGCTTTATGGATGTACCAAAAAATTGTATAGTATTTTTGGGTATAGATATTTGCAGAAAAGAGCCTGTCCCCAAAAGTGACAAAATCAAATGAATAATCTTACACTAATTGGGAAAAATATGTAAAAAACATATTAACAAGGAGTGTAATTTTTTTGAAGACATATAAAATATTAAATACAAAAGGTGCATTGATAGATAATTCTGGTTTGCAAAAATATTTAGAAAAATTGGCATCTGATCATGTTTTAAAAGAAAAATCAGATAAAAATACTTATCCTATACCAAGAATGATTGAAAATTTTGAATTTATAGCAGATGTATATAAATTGTTAAATGAGCATATTAAGTTAAAAATACCGATACATCCAGCAGGTGAATGGCTTCTAGATAATTTTTATATAATTGAAGAAACCGTAAAAAGTATAGAAAAAGAGATGACTTTAAAAAAGTATACTAATTTTTTAGGGATTGCTAATAGCATAAGTTTTGGTTTTGCAAGAATTTATGTTATTGCAACAGATATAATCTCATATACAGATGCAATAGTTACAGGAGAAAGTCTGGTAGAGCTTCTTAGAAGTTATCAAGAGAAGAAAAAGCTTAGTATGGAGGAAATATGGAATATTGGTATTTTTTTGCAAATTGCTTTAATTGAAAATATTCGTATGATATGTGAAAAAATTTACTCTGTTCAGGTGCAAAAATACAGGGTAGAAAATATAATTGAAAGGTTAGTGGAAAATAAAGAAAAAGATAAATTAAGATTTAATAAACTTGGAGAATATAAGTCTCGAGTAAAAGAATATGGAGAAATGAAGTATCCATTTATAGAGTATATGTCATACAAATTAAGGCAGTTTGGAAAAATAGGTTATCCTTTTTTAAATATATTAGAAGAACAAGTAAATAAAATGGGTGTAGATATTTCTGAAGTTATAAAAAAGGAACATTTTGATATTGCAGTAAAAAAAGTTTCTATGGGAAATTCTATAACAAGTATAAAAAACATTCAAAGAATTAATTTTATAGAGATTTTTGAAAAAATAAATCAAGTTGATGATATTTTAAAACAAGATCCGGCTAATGTATATGACAAAATGGATTATAAAACTAAAATTTATTATAGAAATACGATTGAGGAAATAGCTAAAAAAACAAAGATTTCTGAAATCTATATTGCGAAAAAGTGCTTGGAGCTAGCTCGTAAAAAGGAAAATCAGGAAGGCGAAAATTATCAAGAGATTAAACTTAGTTCAGAAGATGTAAAAGTAAAAAAAACAGCTCAATATAACAAAGAAGCACACATTGGTTATTATTTAATAGATAATGGTAAAAATATATTACTAAGCGATTTATTAAATAAAAAAATAAGATCTCAGCCAAAAGAAAAAAAGATGAGAATTTTTATTACTTTAAAGATTATTTTATCTTTGGTATTTTCGGTTTTGTTTGGAATATTTATATTTAGACAGACTAATAGTTACATTTTATTTATTTTATCTGCATTATTATTGTATTTGCCGGTAGAAAATATTTTAGTTCAAATATTTCAATATGTGCTTAGTAAATTAATTAAACCAAAGCTTATTCCTAAATTGGACTTTCAAAATGGAGTGCCAGAAGAATATTCTACATTCGTGGTAATACCAACTATAATAGAGAAACCAGAGAAGTTGGAAAACATGTTTAAGAAATTAGAAACATACTATATTGCAAATAAAAGTGATAACATATATTTTGCACTTCTTGGAGATGTAACTTCAAGTGATAAAAAAGAGGAAAAATTTGATGAGGAGATTTCTAGAAAAGGTATAGAAATTATTAGAGAGCTTAATAAAAAATATCCAGATAATAATTTTCCGAAATTTCATTTTATATATAGAAAAAGAAAATGGAATGACAAAGAAGAATGTTATTTAGGATGGGAAAGGAAAAGAGGGCTTCTAAATCAATTTAATGAGTATATTTTAAAAAATAGTGATAATGAATTTAGAGTAAATACAATAGATATAGAAAAATTGCCTAAAATTAAATATATAATAACATTAGATAGCGATACAGAACTTGTGCTAAATAGTGGTTTAGAATTGATTGGCAGTATGGCACATATTTTAAACACACCAGAAATTGTAAATGGGATTGTGAAAGATGGATATGGAATAATAGCACCACGAGTGGGGATAGGTTTGCAAGATTCTTCTAGCACGAAGTTTACTAAAATATATTCAGTAAATCCAGGAACTGATGCATATACAAATGCTATATCAGATATGTATCAAGATAATTTTAAAGAGGGAATATATACTGGAAAAGGAATTTATGATGTGGAAGTGTTCTCAAAAGTATTAAAAAATGTAATTCCAGAAAATACTGTATTAAGCCATGATTTATTGGAAGGTTCATATTTAAAATGTGGTTTTGCTTCAGATATTTTGCTAATGGATGGATATCCAAAATCTTATTTAAGCTATAAAACTAGACTATTAAGATGGACAAGAGGAGATATTCAAATTGCTAGATGGCTTAAAAATAGAGTAAAGAATAAAGAGGGGATAGAAAAAGAAAATCCTTTAAATATTGTTTCAAAATATAAAATATTAAACAATATCGTAAAAAGTATATTAGAAATAAGTATATTAATATCAATAATTTACTTTGCAACAATAGGAATAGTTAAAAATATTAGAATTTGGCCAATGATTTTATTGCTATTTATATCAATTGTAATACCATCATTATTAGAATTATTAAATAGAATAATATATAAAAAAGAAGGAGAGAAATTACAAAGAACTTTTTATAAAAGTATTACTGGGGTAAAAGCTAGCTTTATAAGAGGTTTTTTAAGTATAGGCTTATTACCTGATAAAGCTTTTTCAATGATTAAAACCATAGTAAAAACCATATATAGGATGACTGTTAGTAAAAAACATTTGTTAGAGTGGACTACTGCAGAAGAAGCGGAAAAAACATCAAAAACAGATATATTGTCTTATTATAAATTAATGTTTAGTAATGTTATTTTAGGGATTGTATTTTTGTTATTAACTAAAATAAATGTATTATATGGAGTGCTTGGCATTATATGGGTTATAACTCCACGGAATAATGCAATATATAAGCAAAAAGGAAAAAGTTAAAAATAATATAGATTTATTATCAAAAGAAGATAAAGAATATATGCTAGAAGTAGGAAAACGAACATGGAACTTTTTTAAAGATAATATTACAGAAAAATCAAACTTCTTGCCTCCTGATAATTATCAAGAAGATAGAAAAGAAAAAGTGGTGTATAGAACATCACCTACCAATATTGGGCTTGGTATATTATCGGTTATATCAAGTTATGATTTAGGATATGAAAATTTAAATGATACAATTAATTTATTGGATAAAATGTTTGATACAATTTCAAAACTTCAAAAATGGAATGGACATTTGTACAATTGGTATGATATAGAAACATTAAAACCACTCACTCCTAAGTATGTTTCAACCGTTGATAGTGGAAATTTTATAGGGTATTTATATACAGCAAAACAATTCTTTTTAAATATAATAAATAACAAAAAAGATGATATAGAAGAAAAAATTGAAAAAATACTAAATATAATAAATAAAACTATAGAAGAAACTAATTTTGCTTGTCTTTATAGTAGTAAAAATAGAATATTTTCAATAGGATTTAATATAGAAGAAAATAGCTTAACACCTTCATATTATGATTTACTTGCTTCAGAAGCAAGGCAAGCGAGTTTAATAGCTATTGCAAAAAAAGATATACCAGCTAAGCATTGGTATAATTTAAGTAGAACATTAACTATTGTAAACAAATATAAAGGATTAATTTCTTGGTCTGGAACAGCGTTTGAGTATTTAATGCCAAATATAAATATTCCTAAATATCCAGGGAGCATAATAAGTGAATCTAGTTTGTTTGCAATAATGTCTGGGCAAGAATATAGTAAGGAGCTAAAGCTTCCTTGGGGAATATCTGAATCTGCTTTTAATTTAAAGGACTTAAATAATAATTATCAATATAAAGCATTTGGAATTCCTTGGCTAGGATTAAAAAGAGGTTTGGCAGATGAATTTGTAATAGCACCTTATGCATCAGTTTTAGCAATAAATGACTATACAAAAGATGTAATTGAAAATTTAAAATTACTTGAAAAAGAGGGAATGTATAATAAATATGGTTTTTATGAGTCAATAGATTATACATTAACAAGATTAAAAAAGAGGCAAAGATCAGCAGTTGTAAAAACATATATGGCACATCATCAAGGTCTAATATTACTATCAATTAACAATTTATTTAACAATAATATAATGCAAAATAGATTTATGGAAAATCCAGAAATGAAGTCTGTAGAAATATTGCTAGAAGAGAGAATGCCGGAAAATGTAATTGTGACTAAAACCGAAAAAGAAAAAGTAAAAAGAATAAAAAATATTGATTACGAAACATACAGGATTAGAGAAATTCATAAACCATATGAAAAAATTAAAAGTATAAATGCGATTTCAAATGAAAATTATTTGGTTGTAGCAGACCAAAAAGGCAATGGATATAGTAAATATAAAGATACGGTTATAAATAGATTTAAAAGAACAGATGAATTAGAACATGGAATTCATTTTTATATAAAAAATATTAAGACAAAAAGAATATGGACAGCTGGACAAATGAATTACTTGGCTGTAGCTGATAAATATACAGTGCAATTTGCACCTGATATGAATAAATATATAAGGCGTGATGGATCTATTGAAACAACAACAAGAATTTTTGTAATGCCAAATGTACCTGTAGAAATAAGAAGAATAGAAATTAGTAATTTTGGAAATTCTGAAGAAACATTAGAAATAACGAGTGTGATAGAGCCTATCCTTTCTAGTATGGAGGCAGATTACTCACATAAGGCATTTAATAACCTATTTTTAACATTTGAGTTTTTGGAAGATACAAATACTATAATAGTAAAAAGAAGAGCAAGAGATAATAAAACTAAAGATATGTATATGGCAATAAATTTATATACAGAAAATAATGTAATAGGGGACTTAGAATTTGAGTTAGATAAAGAGAAATTTTTAGGTAGACAAAATGTAGAACTTCCAATTGCGGTTAGAGATTCAACAGCATTTGGAAGGAAAACAATAACTACACCAGATCCAATCGTAGCAATGAGAAGAACTATAAATGTTATGCAAGGGGATAAAGTAACATTAAATTTAATTATATCTGTATCTGAAAGCAGAGAAGAAGCAATAAAAAATTTAAATGAAAATATGAACGAAGAAAAGATTGCAAGAGGAATAAACTTATCAAAAGCTAAAGTGGAAGCTGAGACAATGTATTTAGGAATAAAAGCACGAAATATAGAGAACTATCAAAAAATACTAGGATATTTAATTTATGGAAATCCTTTAAAGAAATTAATGTATAAAGGTAGAATTCCAGAAGAAGCACCATCAACAGAATTATGGAAATATGGTATATCTGGAGATTTGCCAATCTTTCTTGTGAAAATAAAAGATGTAATTGATATTAGTGTAGTTAAAGATGCTTTAAAGGCATATGAATATTTTAAAATTAGGAATATAAAAATTGATTTAGTAATATTAAATGAGGAAAAGAAGACATATGATAATTATCTAAATGAAGAAATACAAAATGCAATATTGGATTTGAATTTATTATATATGCAAAACATACAAGGGGGAATATTTGTATTAAGCAATCTTTCAAAAGAAGAGAAAAAGATAATAGAATATAGGGCAAATGTAATAATAAATGCACATTTGGGAAGTATAGAAACTCAATTAAAGGATTTTGAAGAAGAGTATTTAGATATTATAAAGGAAATAGAACCTCAAAAAGAAAATATTCAAATAATAGATGAAGATAATAGAAAAAGTGTATTTGATTATAAAAATCTAAAATATTTTAATGATTATGGTGGTTTTACACAAGAAGGTAATGAGTATCATATAAGAATAAATAAGAATGAAAAATTGCCAACTGTGTGGTCAAATATAATGGCAAATGAAAAGATTGGAACTGTAGTTACTGAAGGCATGGGAGGATATACATGGCATAAAAATTCTAGGTTAAACAGATTAACTGCATGGAATAATGACCAAGTAATAGATGTACCATCTGAGATAATTTATTTTGAAGATTTAGAAAATAATAAAACATGGTCTATGGGAATAAATCCAATACCTGATGAAAATGATTATTATATAATATATGGATTTGGATATAGCAAGTATAAACATTTATCTAATGGAATAGAACAAGAAACAACAGTATTTATTCCTAATAAAGATTGTGCAAAAATTAATTTAATTCATTTAAGCAATAAATTAGCTAAAAAGAAAAAACTAAGAATTTTTTATTATTTAAAACCAGTATTAGATGAAGATGAAATAAAATCTAATGAGTATATAAATTTAAAATATAACGAAAATATGAACCTGATGATACTAGAAAATCAGTTAAAAGAAAAGAAAAATAGAACTATGATGTATGTGACTTGCAGTGAAAAAATAAAATCATATACAGGTAATAAACTTAGCTTTATAGGTAAAGGAACAATTAAACATCCAGAAGGATTAAAGAGAATAGAATTAAGCAGAGATAATAGTATAAATAATGATAGTATACTTGTAATAGAAACCGAAGTGGAATTAGAAGCATTTGAAGATAAAGATATTACATTCGTGATGGGAGCAGAGGAAAACATTTTAAGTCTTCAAGATACTGCGTATAAATATGCTAACACAAATAATGCAATTAATGAGTATGAAAATGTAAAAAAATATTGGAAAGACAAATTAGAAAATATAAAAGTAGAAACACCAGTTGAATCAATTAATATACTGCTTAATGGTTGGCTTTTATATCAGACATATTGTTCAAGAATACTAGCTAGAAGCGGATACTATCAATCTGGGGGAGCATTTGGATTTAGAGATCAATTGCAAGATTGTATAAGTTTAAAATATGTTTCACCAAAAATTTTAAGAAATCAAATAATTAAGCATAGTAAACATCAATTTATAGAAGGAGATGTAGAACATTGGTGGCATGAAGAAACTTCTAGAGGAATACGAACTAGATTTTCGGATGATTTATTATGGCTTCCATATATGGTAGCAGAGTATATTGAGTTTACAAATGATAATAGCATATTAAATGAAGAAACAACTTATGTAGTAGGAGAAGTTTTGCCAGATGGTGTAGATGAAAAATACGATTTATATAGATCAGGAGATATAAAGGAAAGTATATATAAGCATTGTATTAGGGCAATAGAAAAATCCTTGAATTTTGGAAAACACGGACTTCCTAAAATAGGCTCTGGTGATTGGAACGATGGATTTAGTACAGTTGGAAATAAAGGAATTGGAGAAAGTGTATGGCTTGGATTTTTCCTTTATACAGTATTAGATAGATTTTTGAAAATTTGTGAAATCATGAATGACAATATATCAAAAGAAAAATACAAAAATATAATGCAAGAATTAAAGAAAAATTTAAATAATGCTGGATGGGATGGAAGATGGTTTAAAAGAGCGTTTATGGATGATGGAAATGAATTAGGAAGCATAAAAAATGAAGAGTGCAGAATAGATAGTATTGCCCAAAGTTGGGCTACTATATCTGAAGCAGGAGATAATGATAAAAAATATATATCGATTAGTAGTTTGGAAAACCATTTAGTAGACAAAGAAACTGGAATAATAAAGCTACTTGATCCACCATTTGAAAAAAGTAAATTAGAACCAGGATATATAAAAGCATATATACCAGGAACAAGAGAAAACGGAGGCCAGTATACACATGGGAGCATTTGGACAATAATCGCAGAAGCTATATTAGGTTTTGGAGATAAAGCAGTAGAATACTTTAGAATGATAAACCCTATAGAACATTCTAGAACTAAAGAAGAAGCTAAAAAATATAAAGTAGAACCATATGTGATAGCAGCAGATGTTTATGGAGGAAACTTAGCAGGACGTGGTGGTTGGACATGGTATACAGGTTCTAGTAGTTGGATGTATGAAGTTGGAATAAAATATATTTTAGGATTAAGAATACAAGGCAATATTTTAAAAATAAATCCATGTATTCCATCAAATTGGAATGGATTCAAAATCAGATTTAAATATGGAAATAGTGTATATAATATAAAAGTTATAAATAATAGTGGAAATAAAACAGGAGTAAGAAAGCTTTATTTAAATGGAATTGAAGAGGAGAACAAACAAATATTATTAGAAGGAAGCGGAAATATTTACTCTGTTGAGGTTGAAATGTAAATATTAAATAAAAAGTGTAGTTATATGGAAAATGTATAATAGATTTTTTACTATAATATATTTAGCATGTATAAACATGGGAAAACGGCTAAAATATAAAAAAATGATTGACAAAAATAAATTGTAAAATATATAATTAAATAAATTAGTAAATAAAGATAATAAGGGATGATATAATATGAGTTCAGAAGAATCTAGAAAATTTAGAGAAGAACAAAGAAAACATGCAATGCGAGGTAATAATACACAAAATAGAACTCCAAGGCAAGCAAGCGTGCGACCAACTCCAAGGCAAAGTACTCCGAGAAAAGCAACTACAAGACCAAGTACTACAAGTCAAGATAGAACGAATAGCTCAAGAGTTCAAAATGTTCAATTGGTTAACCCAAGAAAAATGATAGAAAACAATATGGCAAAAGCTAGAAGCCAGGTATTAAAAGCACCTGCAGGAACAGCACGTAATGCTGCCTCAAAAGAAAGAAGAGTAACGCCTCCATTATTAAAATTTGTATCAATATTAGCAGCAGCATCTATTGGGTTGGGAACTATAGGAGCAATAGGACACTATAGCAAATCTACAGGAGAAATTGATAATACACCAACAATAACTCAATTAGCAGATCAAGGTATTGATATAAATAATATTGGTCTAGAAGAAGATACAGTAGAATTATTAGAAAGATATGATGAATATTTTACAAATTACAGCCCTGATATGGCAAATGAATTATCTGATAGTGATTTAATAGAAATGGCAAACGATATTAGAACATTAAATTTTAATACAATTAAAGATAAAATTGCAGAATTAACTGGGGTATCAAGAGAGGATGTTACATTAGGACTAAATTTTGAAAAAGGAGATGGCTTTTATCATACATCAGTAAGAATTAATGAAGATGACCTTTTGAATAGAGAAATATATAATAATACAAATGGATGGTTTTTCGGTTTGGGAAAAGAAAACAGTATACCACCAGAAATATCTGATTTAATTGTACAAACTGAGGAATATGATGATTTAATTACTCAAATAAGAGAAAATAAAATATCAAAGCAAAATGCAGTAGAAAAATTAAGAGAATTGTATGCAAACATTTCTGAAAATGTTGCAGTTAAAGATTTTTCGATAGATGATAATGGCAACATATCACTTAGTGATTATGAAGAACAAACAAAAGATCAAGAAGAAAAGGGAGAAGAAAGATAGAAAAAATATATTTTATATAAACAGAAAATCATTGCATAATACTTGTATAATTGAACTTAATATGATATAAATATAATTAGTACTAAAAGAAGAAAGGTGAATTTTTTGTGGAAGAAAATAAAACTGTAGAAGCAAAAAAAACAATATTAATAGTAGACGATGAAAAGCCAATAGTAGATATATTGTTATATAACTTAGAAAAAGAAGGCTATAATATTATAGAAGCAAATGATGGAGAAAAAGCAATTGAAATGGCTTTTAATGAGAAACCAAATCTAATTTTATTAGATATTATGCTTCCTAAAGTTGATGGTCTAACTGTATGTAAAAGAATTAGAAATTCTTTAAACATACCAATTATTATGATATCTGCTAGAGATGAAGAAATAGATAAGATTTTGGGGTTAGAGTTAGGTGCTGATGATTACATCACAAAACCATTTAGTGTTAGAGAATTAGTAGCAAGAGTTAAGGCAAACCTAAGAAAAGCAGAATTAAATAGTGGAACTATGCCTGTACCAAACATGGTTAACAACGAGGACAAAAAAGATAATGATAAGGTTATGGAAATTGGAGATTTATATATTAATTTAGATAAATTTGAAGTTAGAGTAAAAGGCAAACCTGTAGAGCTTACATTAAGAGAATTTGAAGTATTAAGGTATTTAGCAAATCAACCAGGACAAGTAGTAACAAGAGAAGCATTGCTTGAAAAAGTTTGGGGATATGAATATTATGGAGATATTAGAACAGTTGATGTTACAATAAGAAGAATAAGAGAGAAAATAGAACAAGATACATCAAGTCCTAAATTATTAATTACTAAAAGAGGTGTAGGATATTATTTATCATCAAAAAAAAGTGAAGAAAATAGTTAGCAATTAATAATTGCTAACTATTTTTTATGTAATAGGTAATTAAGCTAGATTTATGCCTTGAGAAAGGAAAGAAAGAAAATGAAGAAGAATTTTGCTGTAAAAATGGTTATAATTTTTTTTATAATAGGAATACTTTTAATTATAGGTTTAAGTGTGGCAGGAATTTATGCAGTTAATGAATTAGAAACTATTGTTTCAGGACAAGAAAACATTGCTATGCAAGAGACTATACAGGAACAACTATCACAAGGGAAAAAAATAATAATAATTGTACTTGCTACGTATACAATTATATCTATTATAATAGGAATTATTGTGGCTAAATCTCTTGTATTCCCGGTAAAAAAATTAATTCAAAGTGCAGAAAAGATGACATCAGGCGAAAAGAGTAAAACAACCGAAACTCGAAAAAATGGGGAAGTAGGAGATATAGAGAGTGCTATTGATTTAATGACAAATGAGCTAAGAGAAAAATTAAATGATGTAAATAGGCAAAAAAAACAAATAGAAACGATATTATTACATATGACTGATGGAATAATAGCTTTTGATATGGATGGCAAAATAATTCATATAAATCCTGCAGCAAGAGATTTGTTAGTATTGACAGATAATGAAGATACATTTGACAAAATATTTGATAAATTGGATATAGATATAAATATAGAAAAAATCATATATTTAGAGAACTGGACATCATCAGAACAAAGAAAGCATGTAGGAGAAAAATATATAAATATACTTTTTGCTCCTTTTCAAGATGAAAACGATAGACCTGCTGGAGTAGTAGCTTTAATACAAGATATTACAGAGCACGTAAAACTAGACAATATGAGAAAAGAATTTGTGGCTGATGTATCACATGAGTTAAAAACACCGATTACTTCAATAATGGGATATGCTGATACCTTGCTAGAAGGAGAATATGATGAAGATACAAGAACAAAATTTTTAAATGTTATCTCTTCTGAAGCAAAAAGAATGGCACGACTTGTAACTGATTTATTAACATTATCTAGATATGACAACAAAAAGGTAACATCAGAAATAACGAGTTTTGATTTGGGAGAACTAGTAAAAAAATGCTTAGAAAAACTAAAATTTGAAATAGAAAAAAAAGAGCATCAAATAGAATGTTTTGTTACAGCTAGTGTTCCACCAGTTATAGCAGATAAATATGGAATAGAAAGAGTTATACTAAATATTTTATCTAATGCAATAAAATATACATCAAACCACGGAGTTATAAAGGTTTATGTTGGATTTGTATATAATGATGCATATATAAAAGTAATTGATAATGGAATAGGTATACCAGAAGAAGATTTGGAGAGAATATTTGATAGATTTTATAGAGTTGATAAAGCAAGAAGTAGAGAATTTGGAGGAACAGGTCTTGGACTATCAATCGCAAAAGAAATATTAGACCAAAATAAAGGTAGTATAAGCATTAAAAGTGAGGTAGGAAAAGGTACAGAAGTTGTAATAAGAATACCTACAAAAAACAAAAAATAAGCGGTCAAAAAATATTGACTAAATAGGCAATATAGATATATACTGTAAAGTATCAAAGTAAAGGAGGCTATAATTTATGAGTGATATGATTGAAATTAGATGGCATGGTAGAGGTGGACAAGGTGCAAAAACAGCATCTCTACTATTAGCTGATGCAGCATTTAATACTGGAAAATATATTCAAGGATTTCCTGAATATGGACCAGAAAGAATGGGTGCACCATTAACAGCATATAACAGAATAAGTAGTTCACCAATAAGAATTCATAGCAATATATACGAACCAGATTATGTAGTTGTTGTTGATGATACATTACTAGAAAGTGTAGATGTAACAGCAGGCTTAAAAGAGGATGGAGCTATATTAATTAATACAACAAAAGGAAAAGATGAATTAGACAAATTGTTAAAGGGATATAAGGGAAAAGTATATACTATAGATGCAAGAAAAGTATCTATGGAAACACTTGGAAAATACTTTCCAAATACACCAATGCTTGCCGCAATTGTTAAAGTAAGCAAAATAATGAACGAGGAAGATTTTGTAAAAGATATGCAAGAATCATTTAAACATAAATTTGCTAAAAAACCAGAAGTAATTGATGGAAATATGAAAGCATTACAACTAGCTTTAAATGAAGTTAAAGAAGTTAATTAAATTTATATTCAATGAAAATATAAGTTAGAATTAACAAAATATAAAAAGGAAGAAAACAGAGATTTAAACTTAATTTAAACTAAAATAATATATAGAAAGGAGAAAAAAATGACTAATATAGACAAAAACACACCAGCAAGTGAAATGACTCCTGGAGGAGATATTTACGAAGCTGGAAATGCTAGAGAGTTTAAAACAGGAGATTGGAGAAGTGTTAGACCAAAATATATTTCAGAAAAATGTATACAATGTGGTTTATGTTTCCCTGTTTGCCCAGAAGATGCAATTCCAGTAGGAAAAGACCAAAAAAGAACAGATTTTAATTATGATTATTGTAAAGGATGTGGCGTTTGTGCTAAAGTTTGTCCTTTTGGAGCTATTGAGATGAAGGTTGAGGGCGAGGAGTAAAAATCATTATAAACTTCGTATTGCGTTGTTGACCATCATTAAAAATGTCCTCAACGTATTTCGAATCTAAAAACCTTTGACAGGCAATTATAATAAACAATAAAAAGATAATAAAGAAGGAGTGAATATAATAATGGGAATAAGAGAACGTTTAAGTGGAAATGAAGCAGCAGCAACAGCTATGAAACAAATTAATCCAGATGTTGTAGCAGCATTTCCTATAACACCATCAACAGAAATTCCACAATATTTTTCTACTTTTGTGGATAATGGACAAGTAGATACAGAATTTGTTGCAGTTGAAAGTGAGCATAGTGCAATGAGTGCTTGTATTGGAGCAGAAGCTGCAGGAGCAAGAGCAATGACTGCAACATCTGCAAATGGATTATCACTTATGTGGGAAATGATATATATAGCTTCAAGCTTAAGACTACCAATAGTAATGTCTTTAGTAAACAGAGCAGTATCAGGACCTCTTAATATTCATAATGATCATTCAGATGCTATGGGAGTACGTGATAGTGGTTGGATTCAAATATTTTCAGAAACAAATCAAGAAGCTTATGACAATTTAATTATGGCTCATAGAATAGCAGAAAATAAAGATGTATTACTTCCATTAATGGTATGCCAAGATGGATTTATAACATCACACTCTATAGAAAATATAGAATTATTAGAGGATGAAAAAGTAAAAGAATTTGTTGGGGAATATCATCCAGCACATTATTTACTAAATAAAAAAGAGCCAATTGCAATTGGACCTTTAGATGTACAAACATATTTATTTGAACATAAATATCAGCAAGCAGAAGCTATGAGAAATGCTAAAAAAGTTATTTTAGAAGTAGCTAAAGATTTTGAAAAAATGACAGGTAGAAAATACGATTTATTTGAAAAATACAAATTAGATGATGCAGAAATTGCAATTGTTTGTATGAACTCTACTGCAGGAACTACTAAAGAAGTAGTTGATGCCCTAAGAGAAAAGGGAATAAAAGCAGGTTTATTAAAAATTCGTGTATATAGGCCATTCCCAGAAGAAGAAGTAGCAAAAACATTATCACATTTAAATGCAGTTGCAGTATTAGATAAAGCTGAATCTTTAAACGGTGCAGGAGGAGCTTTATTTACAGATGTTACATCTGCAATGCAAGTAAATGGTATAAATGTACCAACTTGTGGCTATGTATATGGTATTGGTGGTAGAGATACTACGACAAAAGAAATTGAATCAGTATATAATGATTTAATTGAAGACAGTAAAAAAGATAAAATAGAAAATCCATACAGATATTTAGGATTAAGGAAATAAAACTATAATAAAGTGTAAAAAGTAAACTAAAAATCCTATTTCCTATATAAATATAGAAATAAAAACGAAAATATAGCGAAAATAAAGTTAGAGAGGAGATTAATTATGGCATATAATATGAAAGAAATAGTGGCAGAAAAGCCATCAAGATTTACTTCAGGACATAGAATGTGTGCAGGATGTGGAGCACCACCAGTAGCAAGGATGATTTTAAGAGCATTAAAGCCAGAAGATCATGCAGTTATATCAAATGCTACAGGATGTATGGAAGTTTCAAGTTTTATATATCCATATACATCTTGGACAGATTCATATATCCATACAGCTTTTGAATGTGCAGCAGCTACACTTTCAGGTGCAGAAGCAGCATATAAATCAATGAAAAGACAAGGCAAATTACCAGATGATGAACATACAAAATTCATAGCATTTGGTGGAGATGGAGGAACATATGATATAGGAATCCAAAGTTTATCTGGAGCTATGGAAAGAGGTCATGACATGACATATGTATGTTATGATAATGGTGCATATATGAATACTGGAATACAACGTTCATCAGCAACACCAAAATTTGCAGACACAACAACGAGTCCTGCAGGATCAGTTATACCAGGAAAAATGCAATCTAGAAAAGACTTAACAGAAATAATGGAAGCACATCATTTACCATATGTTGCACAAACAATAGCATATATGAATTTTAAAGACTTATATGAAAAAGCAGAAAAAGCAATTTATACAGAAGGACCAACATTTTTAAATGTATTATCACCATGCCCAAGAGGATGGGGATATCCAACAGAAGATTTAATGACAATAAATAAACTTGCTGTAGAAACATGTTATTGGCCATTATATGAAATAGAAGATGGAAAATATAAAATAACATATAAACCAGCAAAAAAACTTCCAATAGAAGAATTCTTAAAGCCACAAAAACGTTTTAAACATATGTTTAAACCAGGAAACGAATGGATGATAGAAGAATTCCAAAAAGAAGTAGATAGAAGATGGGAAGATTTATTAAGATACGAAGAAATGAGCAATAAATAACTTTGTCATCTTTGGGGACAGGCTCTTTACCGCCAAGGTTGTCACTTTTGGGGACAGACTTGATTGGTTTGGCTTGTGATATCATTTTATGTTGGTTATTATTTTTATAAGCAAGTTAAACTTTAACAAAATATTTTATAAAAAAACTATACAATTTTTAGAAAAAGAAATTAACATGCTCTTGTGAAAGTAATTTTTGATAGAAGTTGTTTCAAAATTTTACTAGGAATTTCTCACGAAAAGTGAGTGCTCTAGTAAAATTTTGAATACAAATTCTTCTAAAATTAGCTTGAACTAAATGTTAATTGAATTTTGATAAAAATTGTATAGTTTTTTGTTTAATAGATATTTATTATTTATATAGATATTTGAAAAACAGG
>CALXWR010000028.1 GCA_944392465.1 uncultured Clostridia bacterium
ATATGAAATTCCTCCATTTTTTGTTTCTATTGTTATTTGATTAGCTCCTGCATCAATTGAATTTTCAACTAATTCTTTTACTACTGAAGCTGGTCTTTCTATAACTTCACCAGCTGCAATTTTATTTATTGTTAAATCATCTAATAAAACTATATTTCCCATTCTATTCCTCCGAATACTATTTCTTTTGATTATTCCATAGAATTATATCATTAATATTGTAAATTTGTATAGTTTTTTAAGAAATTTTATAGAATTTTCGCATTTTATTTGTTTAAAATTTCATAAATTACTTTTGTAACTCTTTTTTGGTTTTTGAATAATATATACCATACTAAAGAATTTAAAATATATTTTTAGATTGTTAAGGAGGTCTTTTGATGGGAAATTGTTGTAACAACAGTGAACTATTATGGTTCATAATTCTATTCTTACTACTTTTCTGTTGTGGTGGCAACAATTGTTGTAGCAATGGATGTGGCAACACCTGTGGTTGCTAATACTTTTCATTAATTTTACATTAATCTAAAACTTTGAAAGGGGGGGAATTTTTATATGCCAGAAAATAGAGGTTGCGGATGCGGTTTCGGATTCGGTGATGACTGCATTTGGATAATAATTGTATTAATATTAATCTGCTGTTGCTGTGGAGGTAATAGAAACGGATGTTGCTAATTGAACAATAGTAAAATAAAAAAAGCATAGTCATTCTAGTATATAAATCTTAAATTTTATATGCCAGAGCACTATTTCGAAAAGTGGGAGATTTAAAATTCTCCCACTTTTTATTTTCCCTTTCCTAATGTTTGATTCTTTGATTTTCTTCTCTCACCTTTTCTTTTATCTACAGAAACACTTTTATCAACTTTTCTTCTATCTGAATTTTTCTTTCTTCTGTCTTCAAACATTCTTCCGTTTTTATCAACAATCATTTTACACCTCCGTTATTTTCTTGTTAATTTTATTTTTCTTTACTACTATTGATATTTACATATTTCACTATTATTAAGTATTTGTTTCTGAAAAATCACTCATTCTTTTTAGTGTTTTTTCCAATTCTATTCGCTTTTTATTTATTTTTTCAGTTAAAGTGGAAACTTGTTCTTTGTACAATAAAATCAAACTATTAATTTGCTCTTCAGTCATACTATCTACTGAATTTTCATTATCTTCGAATTGCTTTTGTAATTTCAGAGTCTCTTCATTTTTTGCTTCCACTTTTATTCCATCTTTAAATTCTTTCTTTTCAACAGGAGTTATTATATTTTTTACTCTTTCTTTTTGAAGAATAATATCCTTTTCTATATAAGCTGGCTCTTGTTTGTTCGTTTTAAATAACTTTCTAAAGAAATTTAAAAATTTGGTAAAAACGCTTTCTTTTCTAACTTGTAAAGACTTATTTATATCCATTGTTTACCTCCATTTGAGCAATTTTGCTCTATGTCAAGATTTATTTTTTATATTACTATATTTCTTGACCTTCAGTTTTATCTGTTTGTTCTCTTGAATTATTTAACTCTGCTTCTAAGCTTCTTAATTCTGCTTCTAAGCTCCTCTTTTGAGCTACAAGTGATGTCAACTCTTCTCTTTGACTGTGTACATTCCCTTTTTTACCTCTATCTGCTCTTTGTCTATCTGCCAATTTACTATTTATTTCTTTTAATTGTGCAACAAAATCTGTTGCTTCTCCTGGTCTTATACTCTCATAAAATTCTGGTCCTTTTTTTGAAAAACTTAACACTATATTCTCAGCCATAGATGCTCCTGTGATAGTGTTTGATTTATCTTCAATAAATTTTTCTACTTGTTCAAAACTTAAGCCTTTATCTAATAATTCCATAGCTCCTAAAGCTAGCTCTATATCTGCCCCTCTAAATTTTTCTCCTGCTCTTTGCCTCATTATTCTTTCAAATTCTGCCATTCGTTCTGGATATATAAAAGTTTCTGCCCTTTTTCTCCATTCAGAACCTTTTTTTGCTAAAACTTCATTTGTTTGATATTCTCTATTTTGATTACGTATTCTTTCTATCATTCTTCTAGTATTTTCATCTATATTATCGATTCCACCTTCTATATGTTCGAAAAAGTCCGGTCCTTTTTTTGAAAAGTTTAATATAAGAGTTTTTATTAGTGAAGCACTATTTCCCGAAGTATTTATTCCTTTAATATAATTGCAAACATTTTCAAAGCTAGTACCACTTTCTAACATTTCCATTGCTGTAATTGCCTTTTCTAAATCTGTTCCTCCATATACTCCACCTACTGTTATATCAACACATTTTTCCCATTCTTCTACTCTTTCTGGAAAAATATATTTACAACCTATTTTCTTCCACTTTTCTCTATTTGCTTTACTTTCTTCTCTCTTTTTTGTCATTTCTTCTCTATATCTAGAAAAATATTCTTGTTCATCTTTTTCAAATTCTTCTTTCGTTTTTCCTAGTACCTGCATATATATACTATTTACTGTAGCATCACAAGAAAATAATTTTTGCCCGTTAAACATAATATATACAGACTTTCCTTGTTCTCTGCATTTAATTAAATAGTCTATGCATCTATCCAAATCTACGCCAAAAAAGTCATCTTTAACTGCATTTTCTCTTGTTAAATTTTCCATTTAAAGCCTCCCGCTTTTTTTCTTTTTTTATATTATTTCATAACTAACTATATTTTTCAATATTTTACATTATTTTTTTAAATGTTTTAAAAAAAGACCTAAAATTTAAGGTCTTAAAATATTGGCTGGGGTACTGTGATTCGAACACAGGAATGTCGGAGTCAGAGTCCGATGCCTTACCGCTTGGCGATACCCCAATGTATCGGTAGATATATGAAAATATATCTACCTAATGGAATTATTTACATTTTAAATATAATTAATCTTATTTTATTGATTTTCTTCCTCTAAAGATTGCTATATTACCTAATTCATCTTCTATATTTAAAAGTCTATTATATTTAGCAACTCTATCAGTTCTACATGGTGCACCAGTTTTAATTTGTCCTGCATTTGTAGCAACTGCAACATCTGCAAGTGTCGTATCTTCAGTTTCACCACTTCTATGTGATACAACTGCTGTATATCCTGCTTTATGAGCAAGTTCTATTGCATCTAATGTTTCTGTTAGTGTTCCTATTTGATTTAATTTAATTAATATGCTATTAGCTACTCCCATATCAATTCCTTTTTGTAATCTTTTAATGTTTGTAACAAATAAATCATCACCAACAAGTTGAACTTTATCTCCAATTTTTTCTGTTAATAATTTCCAAGATTCCCAATCCTCTTCTGCTAAACCATCTTCTATTGAGATAATTGGATAATTATTTGCTAAATCAACTACAAAGTCAACCATTTGCTCTTTTGTTTTGAATTCACCTGTCTTCCAGAATAAGTATCCTTCTTTTCCAACTTTTTTAGCTTCATCATACATTTCTGTAGATGCACAATCTAAAGCTAAACATACATCTTTTCCTGGTTCATATCCAGCTTTTCTTATTGCTTCCATTATTAAATCTAATGCTTCTTTTTCACTAGATACATTTGGAGCAAATCCTCCTTCATCACCAACACCTGTTGATAATCCTTTTTCTTTTAATACTGATTTTAAGTTATGGTATACTTCTACACCAACTCTCATACATTCTTTGAATGTTTTTGCTCCTACTGGCATTATCATAAATTCTTGTACTGTCAATCCACTATCAGCATGTTTTCCACCATTCATAATATTCATCATTGGAACTGGCAATTCTTTTGCATTTACTCCTCCAATGTAGTTATATAAACTCATTCCTAAAGAAGCTGCTGCTGCTTTTGCTACTGCTAAAGAAACACCTAGTGTAGCATTTGCTCCAAGTTTTTCTTTATTTTCTGTTCCATCTATGTCTATTAGCAATTTATCTATTCTTACTTGGTCATAAACATTTTCACCTTCTAATTTATCAGCAATAATGTTATTTACATTATCAACTGCTTTTTGAACACCTTTACCTAAGTATCTAGTTTTATCTCCATCACGTAATTCTACAGCTTCAAATGCTCCTGTAGATGCTCCAGATGGAACCATTGCTACTCCTGAAAATCCTCCTTCTGTTATAACTTCAACTTGAACTGTTGGATTTCCTCTTGAATCTAACACTTCTAATGCTTTTACACTTTCAATTCCTAAATAATCTTTCATTTAACAAACTTCCTTTCTATTTTTTCTCTTATGTTGCAAAGAGAATTATTATTTGGCAAGGCATAATTTATTATTAATTTATGAGGCGTACTTTTGGTACGTTGATTAAATTAATAATAAATTTAACGCAGACAAATGATGATTATCTTTACAACATTTTATAGATGCTTTAAAATCTGACTCTTAACAGCATCCCTCTGTTCTTCAATTTGCTCTACATATGTTTTTGTTTTTTTCTTTTCTTGTTCTTTTTCATATAATCTTTTTATTTTCTTTTTTCCTCTGATTTTATAGGTATTTCTTTGTTCTTCAAATTCTTCTTTTGCAGATTTTTCCATTGTTTGCAAATCGGTTTGTTGAACAAATTGCTCATGTTGTTTTTCTTTATTATAATCAACTATTCTTCTTACTGGATTTTTATATATAGACTCAGTATATGTTTCAATATCTGGTTTAAAGTATATATTTTCGTTTATATAATTTTCTATTATTTTTTTTTCTTTTCTAGTAAAGTATTCTAATGGCAATTTCAAATTGAAATATTTCCAAATTATATGTCTATCTATGCTTGAATAATTGGATGAAATTAAATCTTCATAATTATATTCAATTTCAAATTTTAGACCTTCAATTCGAATAGTTAAATTACTCCATAATCTATGGTTATATTTTTTGAAAATATCCCTTATTTTTTTTATTTCATTATATAATTGTTCAACTAATTTTATATACTCTTCTTCATTTAAATTAAATTTATTTGGTATTTCATAAACATTTACAGGATTCTTCTTTAAGATTCCTTTTGGGAAATAATAGAAGAATAATTCGCCTGTTTCTAAGCCTTGCATTTTCTCTTCTACAGAAGCATATAAATATATTCTATCCCATTTTTCAGGTATAAGATAAAATAATTGCTTCTGTAGTTCAGAGTAGGCTTTCCTTATCTCTGAATTTTCTATCATATATTCCTCCAGTTAATAGTTCTTATCCGATTATAATACTTTCTCCTGTCATTTCATCTGGCTTTTCTAATCCCATTATAGCAAGCATTGTTGGTGCTAAATCAGCAAGCTTTCCTTCTCTTAATTTTGCATCATCTTTTCCTACTAATATTAAAGGTACGGGATTAGTTGTATGTGCAGTATGTGGTTCTCCTGTTTTGTAATCTATCATTTGTTCAGCATTTCCATGGTCTGCAGTAATTAACATTACACCATCATTATTTCTTATTGCTTCTACCACTCTTCCTACACAACCATCTATTGTTTCTACTGCTTTAATTGCTGCTTCTAAATTTCCTGTATGTCCTACCATGTCTGGATTAGCATAATTAAGTATAATACAATTATATTTTCTAGAATTAATCGCTTCTATTACTTTATCTGTTACTTCTATTGCACTCATTTCTGGTTTCATATCATATGTTTCAACTTTTGGTGAAGGGACTAAAATTCTGTCTTCTCCTGGATATTGTTTTTCCTCACCACCATTAAAGAAAAATGTTACGTGAGCATACTTTTCAGTTTCAGCTATCCTTAATTGTGTTAATCCTTTTTTACTTATATATTCTCCAAATGTATTTTTTAATGTTTCTGGTTTAAAAGCTGTTTCTACATTTGGCATTGTTTCATCATATTGAGTAAAACAAACATAGTATAAATTCATTTTTTTAGTTTCAAATTCGCTAAAATCTTTATCCACTATAGTTCTTGTTAGCTCTCTTGCTCTATCTGGTCTAAAATTAAAAAATACAACAGAATCATTATTTTCTATTTTTGCTATAGGTTCATTGTTTTGGCAAATAACTGTTGGTTCTACGAACTCATCAAATACTTCTTTTTGGTATGAACTTTCTATGGCTGATACTGCTGATGCCATTTTTATTCCTTCTCCATTAACAATTGCATCATAGGCTTTTTGTATTCTATTCCACCTTTTATCTCTGTCCATGCTATAAAATCTACCCGAGATACTTGCTATCTTTCCAACACCTTTTTCTTTCATTTTTTCTTCTAGCTTCATAATATAGCTTTCACCAGATGTAGGTGGTGTATCTCTACCATCCATAAAACAATGTACATATACATTTTCAAAATCTTTTCTTTTTGCAAGTTCTAATATTGCAAATAAATGACGTATATGACTATGTACTCCACCATCAGATAATAATCCTAATATATGTAATTTAGAATTATTCTTTTTACAATTTTCTATCGCTTCTACTAATTCTGGGTTGCTGAAAAAATCCCCATCTTCAATTGATTTGGTAATCCTTGTTAATTCTTGATATACAATTCTTCCTGCACCTATATTAGTATGACCAACTTCTGAATTTCCCATTTGTCCATCTGGTAAACCAACATTAAGACCACTAGTGTACATTTTAGTTGTTGGACATGTTTTCATAAGTTTATCAATATTTGGTGTGTTAGCCAACTTTACTGCATTTCCTTTTTCGTTTTCATTTATTCCAAATCCATCTAATATCATTAGCATTGTAACTTTTTTGTCCATATTCTTAATCTTCTCCATTTCTATTACAAATTTATCGATTGCTAATTATTAAAATTTACAATTTGGGCAAATTCATCTGATTTTAAACTTGCTCCTCCTACTAATCCTCCGTCTATATCAGACATTGAAAATAATTCTTTGGCATTTGAAGATTTTACACTTCCGCCATATTGTATTATAACCTCTTGTGCAACATTTTGTCCATATGTATCTGCAATTTTTTTTCTAATTGTTTTTGCCATATCATTTGCATCTTCTGAAGTTGCATTTTTTCCTGTTCCAATTGCCCAAATTGGCTCATAGGCAACAATTGTGTTTATTACTTGGCTGTCTGTTAACCCTTCTAAAGCTTTTTCTATTTGATTTGTTACTATTTCATTTGCTTTGCCAGCTTCTCTTTGTTCTAATGTTTCACCAACACAAACTATTGGTTTTAATCCATATTTAAATGCTGATTTTATTTTTTTGTTAACTGTTTCATCTGTTTCAGCAAAATATTGTCTTCTCTCTGAGTGTCCTATTATAACATATTCTACTCCAATAGATTTAAGCATTGGTCCAGATACCTCGCCCGTATATGCTCCTGACTCTTCAAAGTGCATATTTTGTGCACCTATTTTTATATTTGTATTTTGAGCTATTAATAAACTATAAAATAAATCTATATATGGAACACATAAAATAACTTCATTTTCTGTATCTTTTACAAGTGGTGTTAATTCATCAATCATTTTTATAGCTTCGTTTGGAAGCATATTCATTTTCCAATTGCCTGCAATTACTTTTCTTCTCATATTAAATCCATTCCTTTCTAAGCTTGGCTTGGGAGTACATAGTAGCAAAATAATTTTTTTAAACTATTCTCCCTCTTCTTAAGGATAAATAATTTTTACAGAGTTATTTCTAGGCAAGAAATATATATATATTTCTCCCCTAGAAAATCACTTCTCTTTATATTATTTTTCTATTCCATTTCTATCAGAGTTTTCTTTTGGTTTTACTGCATTATTTCCATCTGGAATAGTTTTTTCTTCTTTATCTGTTAGGCAAGTTAATCCTGGTAATTGTTTTCCTTCTAATAATTCTAAAGATGCTCCGCCACCTGTAGAAATATGAGTAAACTTATCTTGTAAGCCTAATTTTTTTATAGCTGCTACTGAATCTCCTCCTCCAACTATTGAGACTGCATCACTTTCTTCTGCAATTGCTTCTGCAACTTTTTCTGTACCTATACAATATTTATCAAACTCACAAACTCCAAGAGGTCCATTCCATAATATTGTTTTTGCTCCATGTAATTCATTTGCAAATTTCATAAATGTTCTAGGTCCAATATCTAACCCTTGATATCCGTCTGGTATTTTGTCTGAATCTACTATTTTATCTGGAGTATCATTTGAAAATTCTGTAGTTACTCTAGTATCTTCTGGAAGTACAAGTTTTACTCCCGCTTCATCTGCTCTTCTCATTATTTCTTTTGCTTCATCTATTTTATCTTCTTCGCATAGTGAATTTCCTATTGAAGCTCCTTTTGCTTTTAAAAATGTATATGCCATTCCTCCGCCTATTAGAATTTCATCAACTTTATCTAATAAATTATTTATAACTCCTATTTTATCAGATACTTTTGCTCCTCCTAAAATAGCTACAAATGGTTTTTTAGGATTTTCTAATGTTCCATTTAAGAATGTTATTTCTTTTTCCATTAAAAATCCTGCTACAGCTTCATCTACATGATGTGCAACACCTTCTGTGGAACTATGTGCTCTATGGGCAGTACCAAAAGCATCATTTACATATATACCATCTGAAAGTGATGCAAGTTCTGTTGATAATGTATCATCATTTTTTTCTTCTCTTGGATCAAATCTAACATTTTCTAGAAGTGCAACGTCTCCATCACCTAAACTATCTGTTACACTTTTTGCACTTTCACCTGTCACATCTTTTGCAAATTTAACATTTGTAGATAAACGATCTGTTAATTCATCTGCAACAGGTTTTAATGAGTATTTTTCATTAACTTGTCCTTTAGGTCTTCCCAAGTGAGAACATAATACAACTTTTGCTCCATGGTCTCTTAAATATTGTATTGTAGGCAAAGCAGCTGTTATTCTAGTATCATCTGTTATTCTTCCATTTTCATCTAGTGGCACGTTAAAGTCGCATCTTACTAGAACTTTTTTACCTTTAACATCAACATCACGAACTGTCTTTTTATTCATTAAGCCTCAATCCTTTCTAGATAATATTTTTATATTTATTTTTGTTTGTTATTATGATTTAAAATTACTTGCTATGCTTTTTATTTCCTGTAATTCAAATCTATATTTCTGTTTTACATTTGGATATTTCTTATGATCCACCTCTGATAGAAACATCTCAACTGGTCTAATCCACAAACTATCATCTCCATAGAGACGTCTGTAAACAACATATTTTTCTTTTGATTCACTATGTTTTGCTATATCCTCTACTAGATAATAGTCACCTTTAAAATGTTTATATACTCCATGTATTTTTACATTTCTCTCCATAGTGTTCTCCTAATTTATTATTTATTTGTTTGAAATATACATAGCTAAATCAACTAATTTGTTTGAATAACCCCATTCGTTATCATACCAAGCTACTAATTTAACAAATGTATCTGTTAGTGCAATTCCTGCTGAAGCATCAAATATTGATGTATGTGGATCACTTATGAAGTCTGAAGAAACAACTGCTTCATCTGTATATTCCATTATTCCTTTCATTTCATTTTCACAAGCTCTTTTAACTGCATCACATATTTCTTCATATGTTGCAGGTTTTGCTAAATTACATGTTAAATCAACAACTGAAACATCAACTGTAGGTACTCTAAATGACATACCTGTTAATTTTCCATTTAATTCTGGAATAACTTTTCCAACTGCTTTTGCAGCTCCTGTAGATGATGGTATTATATTTGCTGATGCAGCTCTACCACCTCTCCAGTCTTTCTTAGAAGCTCCATCAACTGTTTTTTGTGTTGCAGTAGTTGAGTGAACTGTTGTCATTAAACCATCTTTAATTCCAAAGTTATCATTTATAACTTTAGCAAGTGGTGCTAAACAGTTTGTTGTACATGATGCATTAGATATAATATCCATATCTGGTGTATATGTTTCATTGTTTACTCCCATAACAAACATAGGTGCATCTTTTGATGGTGCAGATATAATTACTTTTTTAGCTCCAGCTTCTAAATGTGCTTTAGCTTTGTCCATTGTTGTAAATACTCCTGAACATTCTAATACATATTCAACTCCTTCTGTTCCCCAAGGAATATTCTTTGGATCCATTTCATTATATACTTTTATTTCTTTTCCATTTACTACTAATTTTCCATCTTCTGCAGATATATTTCCATTAAATCTACCATGAACCGTATCATACTTAACCATGTAAGCCATGTAATCTGCTTCAATAAATGGATCATTTATTGCTACTACTTCAACTCCTTCTTTGCTTAATGCTGCTTGGAATGCAAGTTTTCCTATTCTTCCAAAACCATTAATACCAATTTTAATTGACATAATAAATTCCTCCTATCTAAATGCTCTTAGCATTTTTATTTAGTTTTCCTAAACACTAACATTTTATATCAAAATGTCAAATAATTCAAGTCTTTATTAATAAATATACTAAAATTAGACTCTTTTGTCTAAATGATTTTTATTAATATTTATTTCACAAAAAAAGAAGCATATATCTTTAGTATAAAATTATTTTTTAATATATGCTTCTTTTTTTATTATATTCTGGTTTTAAATTTCCATTTGACTTCCTAAAAAACTTGCTGCTGATTGCACAACTTTTTGTTCAACTTCTGACATTTTTGTATTTTTATCTTTTGCAAGTAATATTACTGTTCCTATTGTGTCTCCATCAGAAATTATTGGATATACTACTTGTGAATTATATCGTCTATCATTATTATCGTTTTTTGTAATAGGTACTGATATATCATTATTTTCCTTACTTGTATATTTTTCTTTATCTTCCATAATTCTTTCTAATTCGCTACTTATACTTTGCTCTAAGAATTCCTTCTTTGAACCTCCTGATACTGCTATCACCGTATCTCTATCTGTTATACATGCAATATGCCCTGTCGTTTTTGCAAGTGTTTCAGCATATTCTGTAGCAAATTCAGAAAGCTCACCTATAGGAGAATATTTTTTTAATATAACTTCCCCCTCTTTATCTGTAAATATCTCTAAAGGATCTCCTTCTTTTATTCTTAATGTTTTTCTAATTTCTTTAGGTATAACTACTCTTCCTAAATCATCTATTCTTCTTACAACACCTGTTGCTTTCATACTTTTCCTCCTTTTAAATTTATGTCTACTCTTATTATTTCAAAAGAGGAAAATTTTATACATGTTTTTATTCTTGCTCTACTTTTTCAAGTTTAGAACTAGATACATATTTTAATGAAGAAGTTTTTATCGAATTTTTCTCAAAGTCGCTTTTATTTTCATCATCTGTTTGATTTATCCCTGCTTTTTTATATTCATAAATTATATTCTCAAGCTCATCTGCAAAATCTTGTAGAATAACTAATTTAATTGTAGGTTGTTTTCCAGTGATATAATCATCAATTACATGCTTTAGTTTTTCTAAATTCGTCAATTCAGATTGAAGTTGTTTTGCATTCTGCTTAGCTCTATCTAATAATTTTTCTTTTATAGTTACTATATCCTCATTACTTGCACATGATATTCTTTGGAACATCTGGAATACATCATAATATTTAAATATTGGAATATTCATACATTCTTTATCGAACTTATCATAAAATTGCTCCATTTTCATTGGAATATATTTAAATATTTCTTCTGCTTTTTCTTTTAACATTTTTTCTTTCAATTGTTCATTTATACTATGGAAATATTTTAAAATTTCTTCCATGTCCTCAGACTTTTCTTCTTCTATTGCTAAACTAGAAAGTTCTTCTTCTACATTTGCACAATAACTAGATGTTAGCGAAGATACATTCATTCCATTAAAGAATAAACTCTTTATTGTTCTCATATCATAATCAATTAATCCTTTTTTTACAAAATGTGAAAAATATGCAAATAGTTTCACTACGTTTATAAGTTCTATATTACCATTTTTTACATCTTCTAAAACTTCTTTAATTACTCCATCAAATTGATCATCTGCGATTTTCCAATACTCTTCTGTAAGAAGCCTTTTATATCCTGGCAATTTATCAGTATCTACTGTATTTATTATAGCCTCCATATCTCTTTTAAATATTTTCATATCAAATATACGTGTTCTAACATATACTTCTATAAATTTAAAAAATCTATATTCAGCTTTAAAATTATAATAATAGTTATTATCAAATTCTTTTATATAGAATTGTCTATTATCCATAAATACCCTAGAAGAAACAAGTATTGCTTTATATTCTTCATTATCATTTATATTTACGAATTTATCTTTTGTAATTTTCCCTGCTTTAATTTCAAAAGATATTGCTATTGTAAATATAAGCATGGTTTGTAAAACTCTATGGTTTGTATTTGGATACGATTTATTTACCATATCAAATATCTTTTTAAAATTTGTTAATGAATGTTTTAAAATTCTTAAATTTCTTGTACCACTTTTATTAAATGTAGATATGATAAGATTTGTATTTTCCCTTAAAAATCTTATTAAATCCGGAAAGTTTTCATACCTCATCAATAGTCCATTAATAATATAATTAAATTCTGGAACATATTCGAAAGTTTCTCCTATTAATTTTTCTTTTATTCTTTCATAATCATTAGCTTTATCAAAAACATATTCTATAGTATCTCTTATTCTTTCTACCATAGGTTTATCTGTTTTTATATTAAGTTTATTTTCTTTATCTAATAAGTATGTTGCTATAAATGTTTTCATTTCTAGGTTATTGTTTTTTAATTTTGTAGATAGTTCTTTTTCATTACATATTATTATTGTTTTTATGTGATCATGTTCAACAAAATTATTTATATAACCCAGTATATCTATAACATCTACATTTGCTCTCTCTAAATCGTCAAAACATAATACTTTATCATCTGTAGAGAAGAATTCTCCATAATTAATTTTGTCCCCATTTTGTGTAACACCAAAAAAGTTTGCCATATCTAAACCTGTTTTAGCATATTCTGGAATACTTGTTACTCCACTTGCATCCATATATTTTTTTAAGTTTTTGTCCATTAATTGAGTTGTTTCAATGAATATTTTCTTGCTAATTTCCTCTAGGTTAGATATTCCATATAATGACATGTAAATCGCTGTATATCTTTTTCCATTTAGTTGCATAGATTCTATTTTAGGCTTTATTTTGTTGTTCCAAAAATACGTTTTTCCGCTTCCCCATTCACCATTAATCATTATGGCATAATCAGTATAATCTGACCTAATATAATCCAATATACTTTCTACTAAATCTTCCATATTCTTCTCCTTTTATATTAATCTTTTGCTAATATTAGCACTCCTATTTTATTTGCATTTGCACTTTTAAGTTCTTTAATGCATTCATTTATAGTCGCACCAGTTGTATATATATCATCAAAAATAATAATATTTTTATTATTTATTTTTTCTTTATTTATTACTTTATATACATTTTTAACGTTTTTCATTCTTTCTTTTTTATTTAGTTTGCTTTGTATGTGATTATTTTTTATTTTTATTAAAACATTAGAATCATTTTTTAAGCCTAATCTTTTTGCTAATTCTTTTGCTATAAGTTCACTTTGATTATATCCTCTCCATCTTTTTCTACTTTTATGAACAGGAACTGGAATTATTATATCATAATTTTTCAAAAATTCACAAGTTTTTTTATTCTTTACTATAATTTCACAAAACATTTTATGCAAATATGCTTTTCCATTAAATTTATATTGTAAAATTTCTTTTCGTATTATATCTCTATATTCCATTATATAAAATTTTTGAATTTTTATATTCTCAAAATCTTTTAGAGTTGTTTCTTCTATTAAATTTAATTTATATTCTTCGAGCTTTTCTCCACATTTTTTGCACAAATAACCTTCTCCTAACTTTTCGCAAATACCACAACTTGGCAAAAAAATACATTCGAGTAGTTTATTAAAAAATTTCATTATTTCCTCCATAAACCCCCGAATATTTTATTTTTTATATATTATTACATTCTAACATTTTATAGCAAAGTCCTGTATTTCTTTTTTTATTATCTGCATTTCTTATCATAAAATCTATTATATTTTTATTTCCTATAATTATTAATAATTTTTTTGCTCTAGTCATTCCTGTATAAAGCAAATTTCTTGTAAGCAACATTGGTGCCGTTTGTGATATTGGCATAATAACCACGTCAAATTCACTACCGCTGTGCTTTATGTACTGTTATCGCATATGCATGTTCTATTTGTTCTAGTTCGTTAAAACCATACCATACTTCTTTTTCATCATCAAATTTTATCTTTGCTTGCTTGTTAAAATCATCTATGGACATTATTGTGCCAAATTCACCATTAAACACTCCGCTTCCGCTTTCAAAAACTTTTCCTCTTTTTTCCCAGTATATATCATAATTATTTTTTATTTGCATTATTCTATCGCCTTCACGAAAAACACTTTCTCCAAATTTTCTTTCTTTTTTAGTTTCTGACGACGGATTTATTGTTTGTTGTAATGTTCTATTTAATTCCTTAGTTCCAAGTTCCCCTTTTTTAGTAGGAGTAATTACTTGAATACTTTTAAAAAAATCATAGTTTCCATATTTTTTTAGTCTATCACTACTTAAAGTTAATATGTTATATAATATTTTTTCTTTATCATTTTCATTTATAAAGAAAAAATCTTCTAATAAATCTTCTGTTTCTAAATCTTCAATTTCTTCTTTATTTATAAAAAACTTACCTTCGTTAACTCTATGTGAATTTACTATTATCTTACTTCTCGCAGCTTGTCTAAAAATTTTATTTAGAGTAATAGTAGTAATTTGGTCTGATTCTATAATATCTTTTAATACATTTCCTGGTCCTACGGAAGGAAGTTGGTCTATATCTCCAACTAGCACTAATTTAGTTCCTTTATATAGTGCTTTACATAAATAATTCATTAAAAATAAATCTACCATAGAAGTTTCATCAACTATTACTATGTCGCCATCTATAGGTGCAACAGAAATATCAGAAGTATAGTTTTGATTATCATCAGAAATTTTTCCTATCTCTAATAATCTATGTAATGTTTTTGCTTCTTCACCTGTTGCTTCAGTCATTTTTTTGGCCGCTCTTCCTGTTGGTGCACATAATACTGGTTTCATTTCGTTGTGTTTAAATATTTCGATTATAGTTTTTATAATTGTAGTTTTACCAGTACCAGGACCACCTGTTATAACACAAACATTATTATCATTTATAGCCTTAATAGCATCTTTTTGTTTTTCTGAAAGTTCTATATTAGAAAGTTTTTCAAATAATTTTAATTCTTTTTCAAATTTATCTATTTCTTTAATATTTCTATAATTGTCTAATTCTATTAATGTTTTTGCGATGTTTTGTTCTGCTTTATAATATGTCTGTAAATATACCCATTCATGTTCATCTCGTTCTTCAAGCACTATTTCTTCTTTTGCTTTCATATTTATAAGTACATCTTCTATATCATCTTCGCTAACATTTAAAAGTTGTTTTACAAAATCAATTAAATTTTCATATATAGTACAACAATGCCCATTATATGTCATTAATGTTAAAGAATGTTTTATACCACTTCTAATTCTTTTTTCGTTATTAAAATCTATACCTAATTCTAAAGCTATTTTATCTATTTGATTAAAATTAACCCTGCCTGCCAAATCTACTAATATATATGGGTTCTCTTCTATTTTATCAATTGCATTTACACCTAATTCTTTATATATTTTTTCGGCACTTTGAGGCCCTATGCCAAACTTATCCAAAAAGCCTACTAATTGCCACATTTCCCATTGTTCTATAAAAGTATTTGCAATTTCAATCGCTTTTTCTTCTGTTATTCCTTTAATTTGTGCTAATTTTTCAGGTTCAAACTTAAAAACATTTATAGTATCTTCACCAAATGTTGTAACAATCTTCTTTG
This sequence comes from uncultured Clostridia bacterium, assembly GCA_944392465.1. Lineage (GTDB taxonomy): Bacteria > Bacillota > Clostridia > TANB77 > CAG-508 > CALXVA01. Next base: position 15,843 of record CALXWR010000028.1, read on the forward strand.
CTGTAGCAGGACCTATTCCTTTTATCCCACAATTTGCTAAATATCTTTCTAATGTTTTTGCAGTTTTAGGCATCATTTTTTCAAATGTATCTACCTTAAATTGCCTTCCATACTCTTGATGTTCCACAAATTTTCCAGTAATTTTAAGAGTATCTCCTATATTGATAAATGGTAGATACCCTACAATTGTTAGCTCATCTTCATCTTCAGTATTTATAACTGCTATAACGTAACTATTTAGTTCATTTTTATAAATAATATCTATAACTTCGCCTTGTAATTCCAATCTAATACCTCTTTATGAATTTAAAATTTTGTAATTTTTTGTATATATAATATATGTTATATCATATATATATTTTTTTTACAATCTGACAGTAATTGTTATTTAAAGATTTACATTAAATTGAATATTGTATTGAAAATCATATTTTTATTTATAATCTATTTAACATCAAGTTTTAATTTTCCATATGTTAGTTTGATTCTTTAATACTATCTATAACCTCTTTACAATCCTTCCAATTTATAAATTTAATAGATTCGTAATCTTTACTTAATTTAGATAAAATTTTCATAGTCTCATCACTAGAGTCCAAATCTACGACAATTATATCCTTAATCTCTTCTTCTTTCCCATACATCAATCTAAAAAGAAAAGTTCTTAGAAAGCCTTCAATTGTATTTTCTTGATTTTTAGCAGCCACAATTACATAAATTCCATCTGATTTAAATTTTGTATATGTAAAAATATATAATATATTTTTTATTATTTCAAACAAACCATACAAAGCAAGAACCCAAAAAACACCATTTAAAATAAAGTCTAGCATGCTATGCCTCCTTTTATTATATTAATTTTATATTATTATATGATTTGTTTTCATTTTTTGTTATTTACCAAAAGTGACGGGCTTATTTGGTAAATTTTATGTAGAATATTATTTTCATAAATGTATTTAACTTTAACAAACTCATAGATTTTCTTGCTTAATAAAGGAATAGTATACAATTTTTCAATAAAAGCCTGTCCCCAATAGTGACAAACTTGGCAGAAAAGAGCCTGTCCCCAATAATGACAAGGTTGGCGGAAAAGAGCCTGTCCCCTAAGATGACAAAAAAGCCAACGAGTTCACAACCCCCATTGACTTTTTATTATTAAACTAATTGTAACATAACAACTTCTGCTGCATCTCCGTCTACGATTGCCAAGTTTAAGTATACGTGTATATCCTCCAACTCTACCTTCATACTTAGGTGCAATTTCATTAAATAGTTTTGCTACTAAATCTATATTGTTTCCTTCTGCATCTTTAACTTTGTTAACAGTTTTCATTATTTTTCTTCTAGCATTTAATCTTGATGGCATATCTTTTTGTCTTTTTTCTGTAGTTTCTTCTTTTACGACTCTTAGATATTCTTTTCCATTTTTGCTTTTTACTAGTTCTGTAACTTTATTTCCTTTACTATCAAGTTTTGCTTTTGAAACTTTTACTTCTACTGTTTCAAAGTTATCTTTTTCTTTTACAGCTAAGGAAATTAAACTATCAGCTATAGCTTTTACTTCTTTGGCTCTTGCTTCAGTTGTTTCTATTTTACCATGTAATATTAAATCAGTAACTTGTGTTCTAAGCATAGCTAATCTAATATCTGTTGTTTTACCTAATTTTCTATTAGTTGCCACTTTGTTTTCCCTCCTCTTAACTTTAGCTTCTATTTTTTCTATTAATCTTCATCTTTTCTAAAATTTAGACCTAAGGCATGTAGCTTATTTGTAACCTCATCTAATGATTTCTTTCCTAAATTTCTAACTTTCATCATTTCTGCTTCTGATTTATTTGTTAAATCTTCAACAGTAGATATTCCTGCTCTTTTTAGACAATTGAATGATCTTACTGATAATTCTAAGTCTTCAATTGACATTTCAAGAACTCTTTCTTTTTTGTTTTCTTCTTTTTCAACCATTACTTGAGTATTTTTAGCTGTTTCTGATAAGTCTATAAATAATTCTAAATGTCCAGTCATAACTTTTGCTGCAAGACTTAAAGCCTCGTAAGGTTTTAAACTTCCATCTGTCCATACTTCGATTGTTAATTTATCGTAGTCAACTCTTTGACCAACTCTAGTATTTTCTACAGAGTAATTAACTTTTTTAACTGGTGTATAGATAGAATCTATAGGAAGTACTCCAATTGCTTGATCTGGTTTTTTGTTTTTTTCAGCATTATTATATCCTCTACCCATATCTGCTGTTAGTTCCATCTTTAGTGTTCCACCTTCTGAAACTGTTGCTATATGTAAATCTGGATTTAATATTTCTACCGTTCCATCTGTAATTATGTCTCCTGCTTTAACCTCACCTGGTTCTCTAACATCAATTCTTAATGTCTTTTCCTCATTTTGATCAAGCTTTAGTCTTACACTTTTTAAATTAATAATTATCTCTGGAACATCTTCTACTACATTTGGTATTGTAGAAAATTCATGTAGAACTCCGTCTATTTTTACGCTTGTAATAGCACTTCCAGGAAGTGAAGATAGTAATATTCTTCTTAGTGAATTTCCAATTGTTATTCCATATCCTCTTTCCAATGGTTCACATACAAATTTTGCATAGTTACTATCATCGTCAATTTCTAAGCATGTAATATTTGGTCTTTCAAATTCAATCATTTTTACCTCCTAATTTTTTAGAAATCTCACTTCTCTAAAATCTATTATTTAGAGTAAAGCTCTACTATTAAGTGTTCTTCTACCGGTAAATCAACTTCTTCTCTAGATGCTAATCTTACAACTTTACCACTTAATTTTTCTGCATCCTTTTCTAGCCATGCTGGAACTGGTCTTGCTGCATTTTCTTCAACATTTGCTTTAATAGCTCCATTATCTTTTCTTATTTCTCTTACTGCAACAACATCTCCTGCTTTTACTAAATATGATGGTATATCAACTTTTTGTCCATTTACTTCAAAAGCTCCATGTGTTATAAGCATTCTTGCTTGAGCTCTTGAACTTCCATAACCAAGTCTATATACAACATTATCTAATCTACTTTCTAATATTTGAAGTAATACTTCACCTGTAATACCTTTTTCAGTTAAAGCCATTTCGAAGTATTTTCTAAATTGTTTTTCACTTACTCCATAATATGCTTTTGTTTTTTGTTTTTCTCTTAATTGTGTACCATATTCAGAAAGTTTTTTTCTTTTTTGACCATTTTGTCCTGGAGCGTAATTTCTTCTTGATATGCTACATTTGTCTGTATAACATCTTGAACCTTTTAAAAACAATTTTTGTCCTTCTCTACGGCAAATACGGCATTGTTCATCTTTATATCTTGCCATTTTTCAATTTCACCTTCCTATTTTTAATTTAAACTCTTCTTCTTTTTGGTGGTCTACAACCATTATGTGGTATTGGAGTTACATCCTTAATACTACTAATTTCTAATCCTGCTGATT
>CALXWR010000029.1 GCA_944392465.1 uncultured Clostridia bacterium
TGTTGCTTTAATTCCTGAGATTCCTTTTGATATTAACAGTGCAGCTAGAAAAATTATTAATAGAAAAAACAGAGGAAAATCTTTTAGTATTGTTGTTGTTTCTGAAGGGGCAAAACCTTTAGGAGGAGAATTAAAAATTAGAGGTGTTAGAAACAATGGTGCTGGTGTTGATAATATAAAGCTTGGTGGAATCGGAGAAGTTGTTGCGAAACAATTGGAAGAATTAACTGGTTTAGAGTCAAGATGTACAGTACTTGGATATATGCAAAGAGGTGGCTCTCCAACAGCTTTTGATAGAGTATTATCTACAAAATATGGCTCTAAAGCCATGGAACTAGCATTAGAAGGTAAATTTAATGTTCTAACTGTTATAAAGGACGGAAGATTAAATTATGTTTCTTTAGAAGATGTTGTAGGAAACAATAAAAAAATAGGTGCAGTATCAGGAAATACGGAAGAAAGTAATATAAGAAAAATAAAAATGGATGATGAACTTGTAAAAACAGCTAGATATATCGGCATTAATTTAGGAGATTAATGTCAAAGAAATATAAAAATAAAATGTCTAAATAATTAAAAACGAACTGTAGCAAATAAAAATTTTAAGAAAGGAGTGTATGATTGTTTTAGTTATGAAATACATCATACAAGGTTGAAATGATTGACTTTAAAAATGAAATAGCAAATGAATTAAAAAAAGTTACAAGTATTGAGGGAATTGAAGATTTTATAGAAATTCCATCAAATAAAGAAATGGGAGATTATTCACTTCCTTGTTTTAAACTTGCAAAAACCTTAAAAAAAGCACCACAAATGATAGCAAATGAATTAAAAGAAAAAATCACATTAGATGAAAACATTATTTCAAAAGTAGAAGTAGTAAATGGATATCTTAATTTTTATATAAATACTACAGCTGTTATAAAAACTGTTTTTGATGAAATTAATGAAAAAAAAGAAATGTATGGTAGTAGTAAAATAGGAGAAGGAAAAAACATTGTATTAGATTATTCTTCGCCTAATATTGCAAAGCCCTTTCACATAGGCCATTTGAGAACAACATTAATAGGTGGAGCATTATATAAAATTTATGAATATCTTGGATATAAGTCAATAGGAATAAATCATTTAGGAGATTATGGAACACAATTCGGCAAAATGATAGAAGCATATAAAATGTGGGGAAATGAATATGACTTAACTGAAGACCCTATAAATAAAATGGTTGATATGTATGTAAGAATAAATGATTTATGCAAGAAAGATGAAGACGTACTTAATAGATGTAGAGAAAATTTTAAATTACTAGAAAACGGAGACAAATATTGTACAGATTTATGGAATAAATTTAAAGATTTAAGTATGAAAGAATTTAATAAAATTTATGATGTATTAGACGTGAAATTTGATTCATATAATGGAGAGGCTTTTTATGCTGATAAAACAGATGAGATTATTGATATTTTAACTAAAAAGGGTAAAATAACTGAATCACAAGGAGCTAAAGTTGTTGATTTAGAAGATGTAGGCATAAATACACCATGTATTATTCAAAAAGCAAATGGTTCAACTATTTATGCAACAAGAGATTTAGCAGCAATTTTATATAGAGCAAGGACTTATGATTTTTATAAATGTTTATATGTTGTTGCATATGAGCAAAATTTACACTTTAAACAAATATTTGCAGTTGCAAGATATTTAGTAGATGAGAAATATGTAAAAGGCTTAGAACATGTTGCCTTTGGAATGGTAAGTTTACCTTCAGGAAAAATGTCTACAAGACTTGGAAATGTTGTTAAAATTGAAGATTTATTAAATGAAACAATTGAAAAAGCTAAAGAAATTATAAATGAAAAAAATCCAGATTTAGAGGATAAAGATGAAGTAGCAAAAAAAGTTGGAATTGGAGCAATTATATTTAACACACTTTCAACAAGCAACATAAAAGATCAAATATTTGATTGGAATACTGCATTAAACTTTAATGGGGAAACAGGGCCATATTTACAGTATATGTATGTTCGTACAAATAGTGTATTAGAAAAAGTAGGAAATGTGCCTGATTTGAAAGATGTAGATATAAGTGTACTTTCAGATGATGCTTCAGTAAAATTAGTAAAAGAATTATATGATTTTAACAATATAATAAAACAATCAGCTGAAAAAAATGAACCATATATAATTAGTAGGTATTTAATTAATGTAGCCAAATTATTTAGCACTTTTTACAACGAGAATAAAATAATAACAGATGATAAAAGAATACAAAATGCTAGAGCCTATTTAACATATTGTGTAAATATAGTATTAAAATCTGGGGCTGGTTTATTAGGAATACAAATGCCAAACAAAATGTAATGAATATACTTAGAAAAGAAATAATAAATATTAATAAGCATTAAAAACTATTTGCTAAAATAATCAATTGTAATTAAAGAAAAGGGGTAAATAATTTATGAGAAAATATTTTGGAACAGATGGAATTAGAAGAATTGCTAATACTGAATTATCACCAGATTTAGTATATAGAGTTGCTAAAGCAGGTGCATATGTGCTTTCAAAGCATACAGACCACACACCAACAATTTTAATAGGTAGAGACACACGTATTTCTGGTACTTTAATAGAAAGTGCAATGGTTGCAGGATTTTTAAGCTATGGAGCTAATGTAAAAGTTTTAGGAGTGCTTCCAACACCTGGTGTAGCATATTTAACAAAAAAACTTAAAGCTGATGCAAGTGTAGTTATTTCAGCATCACATAATACATATGAATTCAATGGCGTTAAGTATTTTAGTAATAAAGGAATGAAAATTCCGGATGAACTTGAAGAAGAAATAGAAGAAGTAATGGATTCAGATAAATTATCTAGTTTTTCTGCAGTTAATGATAAAATTGGAGTTTCAGAAGTTAGAACAGATTTATTAGATGAATATGTATATTTCTTCAGAAAGAATTTTGAAGAAGATTTTGAAAACCTAGATATGTCTGATTTTGTAGTAGCAATAGATACTGCAAATGGTGCAACATCTGTTGTAGCTGAAAAGGTATTTACTGCACTTGGAATAAAACATTATATATTAAACAATACACCAAATGGAACAAATATAAATGATAATTGTGGTTCTACACATTTAGATGTATTAAAAAAATATGTAGTAGAAAATAAATGCAATTTAGGTATTGCGTATGACGGAGACGGAGACAGATGTTTAGCAGTAGATGAAAATGGTGAAGAGATGGACGGAGATAAAATTATGGCTATAATATCTAACTATATGAAGAAAGAAGGAACTTTAAAGAAAGATACTTTAGTTGCAACAGTTATGAGTAATTTAGGATTAAAAAAATATGCCGAAGCAACAGATATTAATTTTGAACAAACAAAAGTTGGAGATAGATATGTACTAGAAAGAATGTTAGAAAATGGATATAACCTAGGAGGAGAGCAATCAGGACATATAATAATGCTTGATTATAATCCAACAGGAGATGGTATATTAACATCATTAATGCTTACGAAAATCTTATTAGAGGAAAAAGTTTCTGCATCTGAAGCATGTAAGATTATTAATATATATCCACAAGTTTTAGTAAATGCAAAAGTTTCAAGTGATAAAAAATATGATTATGAGAATGATGCTGAAATAAAAAAAGAAATAGAAAAATTAGAAGATGAATTTTCTGGAAATGGTAGAGTATTAATAAGACCATCTGGAACTGAACCTCTAGTAAGAGTTATGATTGAAGGAACAGACAAAGAATATATTACAAAACGAGCAGAAAGTTTAGCAAAATTAATAGAAAGTAAACTTGGATAAATAATAGTTATGTAAGAAGATAAATTTAGTAATATTTAATAAAACTGCAAAAAGGGGGTAAAACATTATGAGCAAAAATATTTTAATTGGGGGAGCTTGGCCATATGCAAATAGCGATTTACATCTAGGACATATTGCAGGCCTTATATCTGGAGATGTACTAGCTAGATATTTTAGAACAAAAGGATATAATGTAATGTATGTTTCAGGAACAGACTGCCATGGTACCCCAATAACTGAAAGAGCAAAAAAAGAAAAAAAGAATCCAAAAGATATAGCTGATTATTATCATCAAAGAGACAAAAAAACATTGGAAGGCTTTGATTTTTCATATGATTTATATACGAATACTGACACAGATTTCCATAAACAAGCAGTTATGAAAATGTTTAGAAAAATATATGATAATGGCTATATATATGAAAAAACCGAACCACAACCATATTGTGAACATTGCCAAAAATTCTTATCTGACAGAGAATTAAAAATCACATGCCCTAAATGTGGTACAGAAACTAAGGCAGAACAATGCGATAATTGCCAATATGTACCAACAATAGAAGATATGAAAGATGGAATTTGCCTAGAATGTGGTTCAAAAACAGTTTTAAAAGATAATAAAAACTTATATTTAGAATTATCTAAATTTCAAAAAGCTATAGAAGATTATGTAAAAGAAAATGATGCACTATGGAGAGTTAATGCAAAAAATGAAACAAACAAATATTTAAAACAAGGTTTAGTAGATAGAGCCGTAACAAGAGATTTAGATTGGGGAATTGATATTCCAGTAGATGGATATGAAGACAAGAAAATGTATGTATGGATTGAGGCTGTGTTAGGATATATTACAGCAACAATGAAAAAATGTGAAGAAACAGGTAAAAACTGGGAAGAATACTGGAAAGAAGAATATAACCCAACTATATACATGGTTCACGGAAAAGACAACATTGTTTTCCATAGCATCATATTTAATGCTCTATTAATGGCAATGAAGGAAAACTACCATTTAGTAAATACAATTGTTTCATCTGAATATTTAAATGTAAATGATGAAAAAATATCAAAAAGCAAAGGTAATGGTGTTCCTGCAATAGAGCTTGCAGAAAAATATGGCTCTGATGTTTTAAGATTTCATTTGATAAATAACGGACCAGAAAAGAAAGATTCAAACTTTACAATAGATGCATTAATTGCAACAAACAATGGAGAACTATTAAATAAATTTGGAAATCTAGTAAATAGAACACTTAAATTCAAAGGATTAGATGTATTACCAGATGGCAAATTAAATGAAGAAATAAAAGAAAAAATAAAAGAAACATATAATAAAGTAGGACAAGATATTGAAAAATTAGAATTCAAATTAGCATCAGATAAAGCTATGGAATTAGTTGAAGTTGCAAACAAATACTATGACGAGCAAAAGCCTTGGATTCAAAGAAAAGAAAATGTAGAAGAATTTAATAATACAATATTTACATGTGCAACAATTATAGCAAATCTTTCAAATATATTTGAACCATTTATGCCAAGAGCATGCGTAAAAATACGTGAGTATTTACACATAGATGAAAAGACATGGGATTTAATAATACCAAAAGCTAATATTAAATTAGAAAATATTGAGACTTTATTTGAAAGAATGTAGACGATAGGAGAGATTTATGAAATTAATTGTAATATCAGATATACATGGGTCTAATTTTTATATGAATAAAATGAAAGATAGAATAAATGAAGAAAATCCAGAAAAAATTATTCTGCTAGGTGATTTATATTACCATGGACCTAGAAATCCACTAACACAAGAATATGCCCCTAAAGAAGTCGCAAAAACGTTAAATTCCTTAAAGGATAAAATAATTGCAGTAAAGGGAAATTGTGATGCAGAAGTAGACCAAATGATATCCGAATTTAAAATACAAGAAAACTATGTAACACTAGAATTAAACGGCAAAACGTTTATTTTTACACATGGACATAAATATAATATAGATAATTATCCAGACGAAAATTTTGATATACTTGTATATGGACATTTTCATACAGGATTTATTAAAGAAAAAGATGGAAAAATATTTGTAAATTCAGGTTCTATATCATTACCAAAAGAGAACACTAAAAACAGTTATCTAATAATAGATGATGAAAGCATATACTTAAAAGATATAGAAGGAAATGTAATTCAAAAAATTCAATATAAGGAAATTGGACGTTAACGAAATCAAAGATTTAGACGTCCACATGTGTAATAAAAAAATATAAAAATATAAAGGGGATGAACGAATGAAAAAGAACGATGTAGATAAGTACATAGAAAAAAATTTAAGAAAAACCAATCCAAGGAGAATAGCAATTCCGTTAATACCATTAATAATAGTAGTAATACTTATAGGTGTAATAACATTTATATGTATTAATAATAGTGGAAAAGCAAACACAAGGATATTAATAGAAGAATCAAGCTACAATGATTCAAATTCAGAAATGTGGAAAAACGGATTTGTAATTTGTGAAAATGGAAATATTTATAGAATGAAAAAAGACTATTTTCCAGAAAATAAAAAAATTGAAGAAAAAAGTACTGAAATATTAGAACATACAACTCTAAAAAAGCGGAAAACTATCTGAAGATGATTTAGCGCTTCTAAAAGCATATTTAACAGATACTACAAATCAATATGAATATTCTTCTCCATTTGTTACGGCTGATGGTCCTATAAATGAAACATTATACTATGATTATGCAACAAATCAAACAATTTGTTTAAGATCTTCTGGCAGGGATAATACAATAAATACAAGCCCTAATGTAAATGAAATATTAAAAATAGTTGATAAATATATTGATTAAATTAACAAATAAAAACTTGGAGAATTAATGTGATAATATGGTTTATAGAAGTGAAAGATAGGAGTGTTTAACAATATATGAAACTAGTTATTATTTTTGGACCTCATGCCGTAGGAAAAATGACTGTTGGACAGGTATTAGCAAAAACAACTAATTTAAAGTTATTTCATAACCATATGACAATAGATATAGTGGCTGATTTGTTTGAAAAAATGCCACAAGAGAGACAGAGATTAACCGAATTATTTAGAAATGAAATTTTTAGAAGTTTTGTGAATTCTAATGAATATGGTATGATTTTTACATGCATGTGGGCATTAGACAAAAAAGAGGATTGGAAATATATAGATGATTTAGAAAATTTGTTTAAAAGTAATGGTGGAGAAGTTTATTATATTGAATTAGAAGCAGACTACAATACTAGGCTCCAAAGGAATAAAACTGAAAACAGATTGTTGAATAAACCATCTAAACGAAATATAGCTAAATCAGAAAATTTATTTAAAGATATAGAAGCTAGACATAGATTTAATTCTTTTCCAAATGAAATTAATAAGGAAAATTATATAAAGATTAATAATACAAATGTTTCTCCACAAGATGTTGCAAAAATTATAAAAGATAAATTTAAATTTGATTAAGGAAAAATGTAAATTAGAAATAAGATATGTAAATTTAAATATTGATAAAAAAATAATTAAAGATTGGAATCTTATGTAACACAAAATAATCTTAATTCATAAAATATACAAATAAAAAGAAGTTTTTCTTGAGCATTGCAAGCTCGAAAGGAGTATATTTATGGATTATGAAATAATGATGAACGGAAATGTGAAAATAGGAGAAAGAGCCCCAGATTTTAAAGCAGTAACTACAATGGGGGAATTATCTTTAAATGACTATTTAGGCAAATGGATAGTATTATTCTCACATCCTAATGATTTTACACCGGTTTGTTTTACTGAGCTAGTTTCATTTGCAAGGACTAATACATATTTTAACAAATTAAATACTTGTTTAATTGGATTAAGTGTTGATTCTTTATATTCACATCTTGCATGGGTTTATGATATTTATTGTAGAACTAAAATAAAAATTCCTTTTCCTATTATAGCAGATAGAAACGGTGAAATTGCAAGAAAATATGGAATGATTTCTAATAATGTTAGTACAACAGAAACTGTTAGAAATGTATATATTATTGATGATAAAGGAATAATAAGATTGATTTTAGTGTATCCTATGAATGTGGGAAGAAGTATACCAGAAATTTTAAGAGCATTACAAGCATTACAATGTGCAGATGAAAATCAAGCATCTATGCCAGCAAATTGGCTTCCATGTGAGCCTGTTATTTTGCCTCCACCACAAAATTTAGAAGGTATAATTGAAAGAAATAATGAAATTATTAAAAATAGAAATGGCATAAATTGGTATTTGAGCTTCAAACAACCTAATAATTGCAATGTACTGGATAATTTTAATAATCATAATTTAAGTGAAAATAAAGAAAAAGTGCTGGGAGATGAAAATAACACTAATAAATAATAATAAATTAAGAAAATGTAGCCATACTAATAATATATAACATATTAAAGGAGGCTATTTTTCATGGAGAAAAATCAAAAAATAAATTGTACAGTTACAAGTTGTAAATATAATGATGAAAGCTGTCAAGAATGTAAGTTAGAGCAAATTATAGTAACTCCAATAGTTGGTTGTAACACAAAACAATCTGATGAATCTATGTGTAGTAGTTATAGAAATAATAATAAAAGTTAATTAAAAAATATAGCTTTAACCCCTCACTTTTAATTAGAAAGTGAGGGGTGCTTTAGTAAAAAGTTCATATTAAATTCAAAAATTAAATACTTGATTAAAAAATTAAATTAATATATAATTACTTTTGAATATAAATGGATATATGAAGGAGGAATTTTTTATGCCATTAGTAACAACAAGAGATATGTTTAAAAAATCTATGAACGAAAAATTTGCAATAGGAGCATTTAATGTAAATAATATGGAAATTATACAAGGAATTATAGATGCAGCAGCTAGCCAAAATTCACCAGTTATTCTACAAGCTTCTTCAAGTGCTATTAAATATGCAAGAATAGGATATTTAAGAAAAATGGTAGAGGCAGCATTAGATGAATTTGATATTCCGGTTGCATTGCACTTAGACCATGGACCAGATTTTGAAACTTGTAAAATGTGCATAGATAACGGATTTTCATCTGTTATGATAGATGGGTCAAAATATGATTTTGAAGAAAATGTAGCTTTAACAAAAAAAGTTGTTGATTACGCTCATTCTAAAGGAGTTGTTGTAGAAGCTGAACTTGGAAAGCTTGCAGGAATTGAAGATGATGTAAAAGTAGAAGCAAATGATGCTATGTATACAGACCCAGACCAAGCAAAAGAATTTGTTGAAAGAACAGGTTGTGATTCTTTAGCGATAGCTATAGGGACAAGCCATGGAGCATATAAATTTAAAGGTGAAGCTAAATTAAGATTTGATATATTAGCTAAAGTTAAAGAAAGAATACCAAATACTCCAATAGTACTTCATGGAGCATCAACTGTTATTCCAGAATTAGTTGATATGTGTAATAAATATGGTGCAAATATACCAGGAGCAAAAGGTGTTCCAGATGAAATATTACATGAAGCAAGTATTTCTGGTGTTTCTAAAATAAATGTAGATACAGATTTAAGACTTGCTATGACAGCAGCTATAAGAAAAGCACTTAGCGAAGATCCATCTAAATTTGATCCAAGATATTATTTAACACCAGCGAGAGATTTAATAAAAGAGACAGTTGAACATAAAATAAGAGATGTATTTGGTTCAAGCAACAAGGCTTAATTTAAATAATTAACTAAAAGGACCGTCCTGCTTCAGTAACAGGACGGCCGTTTTTTTATGTGATAGGAATTTTGGAGAAATTTCCTATCACATAAAAAGGCTATAATTGCTATTTTCTTTAGAATTCCTCTTTATAGTCGGAAACCTAAATCGGCATGAACATAGGACGACTGCGTCGCTTTGCTCTATTGTTATTTATTTTAAAATTTATTTTTGGGACTTAATGCTTGTTTCATTCTACGTTCAGCATCTTTTTTTGCAATATCTTGTCTTTTATCATATAACTTTTTACCTTTTCCAACACCTAATTCAATTTTTAAAAAATTACCATTAAAATACAATGAAATAGGGACAAGGGTTAATCCTTTTTGCTTAATAAGTCCTGTTAATTTATTAATTTCTCTTCTTGTAAGCAACAATTTTCTTGTTCTTAATGGATCTTTATTATATATATTTCCATGTTCATATGGGCTAATATGCATCCCATAAATAAATACTTCTCCATTTTTTATATTTGCATAACTATCTTTTAAATTAACTTTACCATTTCTAATAGATTTTATTTCTGTTCCGGTCAAAACAATACCAGCTTCATATGTATCTTCAATTGTATAGTTATGTCTAGCGGTTGGATTTTTAGCAACTATCTTTTTAGTCATAATTCATTCCTTATTTTATAAATTTAGGTTTTAAAAAGGATTACCTATAACCAAAGTAAGTATTTTTATTATAGCATTAAAAATAGAAAAATACTAGTGTGTTATTTACATAAAGTTTATTGACCAAAAAATTAATCATATGTTATAATGTTTAAAGAATAGGAGAATTGGTTATGGAGAAAAGAGAAAGAAGACTAATTAGCGATGATGATGCTAGAATAGAATTTAGAAAAAGAATGCGTATAAGAGGCGAAGAAGCTAAGAGAATAGTTTTTGAAACAGTAAATAATGTAATTGAAAAGTCTGAGAAAGAGCCGGAAGATGAAATAAGAGAGTAACATAGGAAGCAGTGGAAAGAGTGAAGAAATGTCAAAAAAACAGAGAAATAATGATGAAATATTTAATAGTATAAGAGAAATGGATAAATATTCTTTAGAGCAATTAATAACAATTGCTTTTTTGTCGACTTTAATGATTAAAGATACTAATAAAAAGTTAAATGAAATGAAAAAATTATTAAAGCTTGCAAAGAATTATGGAATAAATTTAACTGGAGATTTAAATTTAAAAAAAGCAAAAATTATTTCAAAGTCTAAAGATGGAAAAAATAGATATAGGTTAAAAGATTTAGTAAATGAAGATATTATTTTGGAAATTGACCCAAGAAGTGTATTAGATATTTTAGCAAATTTTGCAAGTGATATGGGATTTTTTGATGTTCAGCCTGAATTGGATGCATTATTGTTAGAATATAGAGAAGATTTGAGATGGTGTGGAAACAAAGGTGTAGCAGATAGAAGTGGAGAAATGAAATATTCTCCAAAAGATAATTTTGAACAATTTGCAGGAGAACAAACTCGTGCAGAAACATATGGAAATTTAGCATGGCTTTCAAATAGATTTGCACATTTATTTGAAGATATGCATAAAGAAAAATTATTTAGATCATCTTTTAATTTTAGAGATGCATTTATGAGAATTAAAAATTATTCCATACATGGAATTATTAGAGAAAAACGTGAAGGTAGAGCAAAGGAAGTTATATTAGCTGTTGAAAATGACTCTGATAATAAAAATGATAGAAATGTTTTTGGACAACATATATTTATAGGATTGCCCAGGTATTTGCAACCTATTTTATTACATTTTCATAAAAATGAATTAACAGCAGAAGAAAGAGCTGTGTGTACAGATAAAAATGATTTTACATATGATGATATTAGTGGAAAAACAAATAATCCAACTATGCCTCTAAAACTATCAGAAGAAAAAGAATCTCTTTTAGATTATTTATACCATAATATTTATTTGAATAAAACAAGTCAAACTAATAATATGAGAAAATTGGGCTGGTATTTCTCACATAATCGTGCTCGTAATAAAATTAGTACTTTTAGAAGAATGTCACCGGAAAAAGTATTCGTTTCAAAGAAACAGCCTGTAATAGAACAAAAGAGACAAAATATAGATTATATTAATGAGATATTAGAGACAAGTGGTGTAGAATTGCCAGAGTATCTTCATAGACACTTACAAGCTAAAGCTACATATTCATATGAAAGTTTTGCTAAAAAAATTAGAATGATTATAAGAGATAAACTTCATAGAGAAGGAATGTCTTATGAAGATATAAGGAAACAAATTGATGGTGATTTTAACGTAGTATTTATATCTATGAGTATGTTAAAGCCAATGGCAACGTTATCCAAAAAGGGAGTAAAAAATCCAGACTTAATTAGTGCTGTTGAAGATGCTTACACTAATAAAGATGTAGTAATGAGTTTTATAAAAGAAAATGCTTTTGAATTTGAAGATTTTTTGGAATTTAAACATAGTTTGATTACTGAAATAGAGGATAGTAAGGAAAATAGACAAGATAGACAAGAACTTGGAAAATTACAAGCTAGATTAGATGAATTAAATTCGATATTAGAGATAAAATTAAGAGATAAGCAAGCTACCTCTGCAAGAGAAAATGCACTTAAGAGGGAAATAGATTCTATTCGTGGTCAAATTTCTAGTTTGGAAGATGAAATAAGAGATTCTAAATAATTTATATTAATTAAAATATAGGAGATTAAAATGAATAATAGTGATTTAGTTCCAAAGAAAAATGGCGTAATTACCAAAATAAGAGAGAAGTTATTTTTGCTTTTTCATCATAAAGAAAGAGAAGATAGTACAGGTAAAACTATAGACTATATAAGTAGTTTCAATACAATTGATTCAAATGCTAATCAAAAAAAAGAAACTGAGAAAAGAAGGATATTGGACATTTATAAAAAATTCAAGAAAAGACAAATTTCTGTATATGAAATTCCTAGAGATGATTTAAGATTTATTAAAGAAATAATGTTAAAAGAGATTGAAATTAAAGAAAGTAAATTAGATGAATTACAAACAGAAATTAATATGTCTATGAATAATATTAAATATTTTAACAATGAAATACAAAAATATAAAAAAACCTCTGAATATTAATTTAGAGGTTTTAATGTATTTAAAGTGAACCTTTTATAAATCCCTATCATCTGGATCTATATATTGATCACTAGTATTACTATTCCTAACTAAAGACCATATCATAACACCTATTGCTATTAATGCAATTCCAGCTATTATCCATGTCCACATATTGTTTGTCATATTAGTCATTCCTGCTTGATCAGTTGAAGTCATACTTGCAGTATATCCATTATTATTATCTGTAGTTAATCCTACTACAGTGTTTTCGCCATTTTTAGTATCATCTCTTAAATCATTCACTACATTTTCAGTTCCGCCTTCAACTGTATTTAAACCATTTCGTACACCACCAGTTACATCATTTACTACATTTTCAACTATGTTTTCAGCTCCGCCTACAAAACCTCTTATATTATTTGTTACATTATCCATTGCAAAAGAATATATACAAATAGATAAAATAGAAAACATTATAAAAATAGATAATATAATCTTTTTCTTCATTATATTTATACCTCCTTATTAATTTGAGCTTTTTAAAATTAAAAAGAAATCTCTATTTATATTATTTCTTTTTTAAAATAAAATATTCAAAAAAATTAAAATGTAGTGAAAACTAAAATGATTTGAAAAAATAAATTAATAAATAAACTATTTATATTATAAAAATAGGAAAAATCGTTAAAAGTACTGAAATTTTAAATAAAAAACGATTTTTTCTATAAAATAAAAAAGCTTCTAGCTTTTAGTAAGTATAAAACTTAAAAAAGTTAGAAGCTTTTTAAGTGTAGAATAAAAGAAAATATTATTGTTTTATTCTATTATATTGGGATTTATTATTTTAATCTAATTAATATTGCTATTCCTAATAAAATTATGATGACACCTACTGTAATTACTAATATATTTAAAATATTGGAAAAACTCATATTTTCTTGAGCTATGCTACTAACACTAGAAGGAGCAGCTGAACCGCCAATATCTCCAGAAGTGGTTGCAGGTAAAGATATAATATTTGCTGTAGACTCATCGGTTGTTCCTGCACTTGAGCTATCTGTTGCTAAAGAATTTATATCAGCTGTATTATCTCCAGAATTATCAACTGGTAAATTCATATCTATCTCTGAAGCGAATACAGTTACACTTAAAGACATTAATATTACAATTAATAAAGCTATGATTTTTGCTGTTTTTAACATAAATTATCCCTCCACACAATATAAATTGTTTTTATCCATAAGTTTTCATACATAATCATACACAAAAATTTTAAAAAAGTCTAGTATATTTTGGAAATTTAATAAAATAATAGGAAGCATTAGTTAAAATTAGATAAAAAGCTTGTAAAAAAATGATGTTAATTATATAATATAAACTGTTCAACTATTTTTATATGGAGGTTTTTATGATAAGAGGTTTAACAGATGAAGAAGTGAAACAGAGGATAGAAGAAGGAAAATTAAATAAGTCAGATACTAATAATTTAAAATCAAACTTTGAAATTGTTAGAGATAATGTATGTACTTTGTTCAACCTATTTAATTTAATTATAGCAATAGCACTTGCATGTGTTCATGCTTATACAAATATGGTTTTTATTGTGATAATTATTATTAATGTTTTAATAGGAATTATTCAAGAAATTCATGGTAAAAATTTAGTGAAAAAATTATCAATTTTGACCACGGCAAAGTGCACAGTTATTAGAAATGGTAAAAAGAACGAAATAGATATAAATGAAATAGTTTTAGATGATATTGTAATACTAGAGCAAGGAGATCAAATTCCATCCGATGCTTTTGTAATTGATGGAGAAATAGAAGTAAATGAAGCTTTACTTACAGGAGAATCAGATACTATTTTAAAAACAAAAGATGATAAATTACTTTCTGGAAGTTATGTTGTGAGTGGCAAATGTTATGCAAAAATAGAAAAAGTAGGAGATGACAATTTTGCAAATCAAATTATAAATGCTGGCAAAAAGCAAAAGAAAGTTAATTCTGAACTTTTAAACTCAATGAAAAAAGTTACAAACTTTACAAGTTTTGTAATAATTCCTGTAGGGGTAATACTTTTTATACAAGCATATGTATTTAGAGAAGTTAACCTACAACAGTCAGTAATAGCAACTGCTGCAGCTCTTTTAGGAATGTTGCCAAAAGGGTTTGTTTTACTTACAAGCATTTCGTTAGAAACAGGTGTAATTAAACTTGCAAAAAAGCAAGTTCTAGTTCAAGATTTATACAGTGTAGAAACTCTAGCTCATATAGACACACTATGCTTGGATAAAACAGGAACAATAACAGAAGGTAAAATGAAAGTTATAGATATAGAAAAATATAATGAAAATGTTTTACCAGATACTTTAGAAAATATAATGACTTCATATGTACATTGTACAGATGATAGTAATAATACATTTTTAGCTTTAAAACATTATTTTAAGGGAAAAGAGATAAAATATGAAAAAATAAGCGATATTTCTTTTTCATCTGAAAGAAAGTGGAGTAGTGTAACTTTTAAAAATATAGGAACAATAATAGTAGGTGCACCAGAAAGATTGGTAGAAAAAGCAGGAATAGAATTACCAGAAAGTGTATCTAAAGCAGCACAAGAAGGAAAAAGAGCATTATGTATAGGATATACAAAAGAAAATATAACGGCAGAAGAATTGCCTAAACTTACAATTGTAGCATCATTAACTTTGGCAGATCCACTTAGAAGAAATGCAAAAGAAATGTTAGGATATTTTAAAACACAATCTGTGGACATAAAAATTATATCAGGAGACAATCCTATAACTGTATCAACTATAGCCAAAAGAGCAGGATTAGAAGATTACGAATCATATATAGATTTATCTACATTAAAATCAGATGCGGAAATAGTAGATATAGTAGATAAATACAGTATATTTGCAAGAGTATTGCCACATCAGAAAAGTATAATAGTAAAAGCACTTCAAGCGAAAGGACATCAAGTAGCAATGACTGGAGATGGAGTAAATGATGTAATAGCACTAAGAGAAGCAGATTTAGGAATTACTCTTCCAGAAGCAAATGATGCGGCAAAACAAGTATCACAAATAGTACTGTTAAATCCAGACTTTAGTGTATTAAAAGATGTACTAATGGAAGGAAGAAGAGTAGTAAACAACTTAACAAATGTAGCTAGAATATTTTTTATAAAAACAATTTATTCAATGCTTCTATCAATATTATGCATATTAACAAACACAGCATTTCCATTTATACCAATACAAATTACACTAATAGACTTAGCAATAGAAGCATATACCTCATTCTTTATATCATTTGAGCCAAACAGTAAGCCGGTAAAAGGAGTGTTCTTACATACAGTACTGCGAAACGCAACCCCGTTTGCTTTAGTAATAATGATAAACATTATGTTTTTAACATTTATGGGACCAGTACTTGAAATAGCACAAGGACCACTTGTAACAATCATGTATTTACTTATAGGATATGTAAGTATATTAGCAGTGCTAGAAGTATGTATACCATTTAATAAATTACACGTATTCTTATTCAGCACAACATTTGTAGGATTCTTCACAGCAGTATATTTATTTAGAAACTTATTACAGATAACAAGTATAAATACAAGAGAGCTTGGAATATTTGTTGTATTTGCATTAATAAGTACAATAATTTTAGCAATAAAACACAAGATGTATAAAAAACTAGGATATTAATGTCACCCTTGGGGACAGGCTCTTTTCTGCCAACTTTGTCACTCTTGGGGACAGGCTTATTTTTACTAATATAGCATAATGCTTATATTTATAGAAAAGCCTGTCCCCAAAGATGACAAGTATGGCGGAAAAGAGCCTGTCCCTTAAAGTGACATGTCTGAAAATAGAGGGGCTGTATATGTTACATTTTTCTTATTTATAGGGTGATTAAAGCTTATAATATGTGAATGTAATGCTTGCCTGTTAATTAATTTTGAGGGGTTGCCATATAGTGTATCGCCTAGAATTGGGTGTCCTATATATTTCATATGTACTCGGATTTGGTGTGTACGTCCAGTTTTTAACACACATTTAACTACAGAATAGTTATAATCTTCATTATATGTTAAAACGGTATATTTTGTAATTGCAGTATCTCCATTTTTGCTTATACATCTTTCTATAATACTATTTTCTTTTCGACTAATTGGAGCATTAATTACACCACTTTCCTTGTTAAATTTGCCTTCGCATATTGCAATATATTCTTTGTAAAATTGATTTTCTTTCATCTGTCTTACTAAACATTCTTGAATATATTCATTTTTTGCAAATACAACTAATCCAGAAGTGTTTTTATCTAGTCTGTTTACAGGTCTAATTTTTCTTTTTAGTCCAATACTTTCGAAATAGTATTTTAACCCATTAGATAAACTATCGGTATAATGTTCCATTGAGGGGTGAACTGGTATTCCGGCAGGTTTGTTTAAAACTATGTATGCGTCGTCTTCATAAATAATTTCTAAATCCATTTTTGTTCCTATAATATTAGAATTATCTTCTTCAAAATCTAAAATAAA
This sequence comes from uncultured Clostridia bacterium, assembly GCA_944392465.1. GTDB lineage: Bacteria > Bacillota > Clostridia > TANB77 > CAG-508 > CALXVA01. Next base: position 17,235 of record CALXWR010000029.1, read on the forward strand.
AGATACTATATCTCCAATATTGACTGTTGCATTTACATTTATAATATTATTGTTTAAATATATTTTATTATTCTTTTTCAATTTTATAAGTAATCTATCAGATACATTAAAATATGCTTTTAAAACTTCTTTTATAGTAGCATATGTATCTGTGCTTTGAATGGTATAACATAATTTCATTATAAGTTTAACTCCTTTGTATAACAGTTTATAAAATTTCTAGTTTTGAATTGTTATAAATCATAAATGAAAATGTATGAGTATAACATATTTGTTGAATATGGAAAATAATAATTCTATTATAACATATTTATTGAAAAATTAATAATTTATGTGTTGCTATACTGTATAATTAATGATAAAATTAAATTACGACAATTAAAAATAAGATTAATAATATACTAAATATCATTAAAATTTTAAAGTGGAATAAATAAGTTACGAAATGTAACAACAAAGGAAAAATAATAACAATAGTAAAATGATAATAAAAAGTAAAAGGGAGTAACAATGAAAAAAATTTATATAGTACTAACAATCAAATACAAAAATTATGAAAAAATAGTAAATTTAACTGTTTCAAATCTAATAGATGAAATAATGAAAAAGTATCCAGAAAC